>JAHYJA010000229.1 GCA_019429325.1 Bacteroidales bacterium | reverse complement strand
CTACGCCACAAACGAAAAGTCCGAGATAGTAAAGGATACCCTCGTCCTTTTATAATCAGGCCCACATACTGCCGTCCGAAAGGTCCGCCACATTTTGATGAATTGCCTTCTGAATCTGCAAACATTTGCCGGTTTTGTTTGTTCTAACTATAAACCGGAAAACCTTCAGTCATGGATAAATTATCAGTTTTAAGCAGTCCGTTCTTCAACGATGACAAGATCTTTGAGAATGTTACCAACTGGGGAATACTTGCACGCAGTACTGCCGCAACCGCTCCTGTCAGCTACAGCCTTGCAGAGGTGGGAGGGAAAGATTTTTCTGTATATATGGAAAGGTTCGACCTTCCTCTTGAAAGCAATGTACTTGTACTTGATCCGAACCAGCATTATTATTACGATAAAAGAGATCTGAAAGGAGTCAGGTTACTGGTGAACATAAAAAAACTCAACCTGGTAAAGGACCTTAACATACTGCTTCGCACCCTCTGCCGTGTTATGCCCCTTAATGCCGGTTTGATGGGATGCTTCTCCGACAGCAGCAGCGATATCACCGCCGGCCTTCTTCCGGTCATGCTTGGCAGACTTAAAAGATATATAGAACCCTGGTCGGGACACAGCCTTGACAGGAAATCTGTTTCTCAGCTTCTCGAAAAATCCGGCTTCATGATAACCGATTTTACAGAAATCAACGGTTTGACTTACTTTCATGCTTACAAGACCTGCCAGCCATTCTGAACCGGAAGCGGTATAATCAGTTTTTTTAATATTTTTATCCTTAATTTGTATTCATAAGGAGGATCAGATTATGTCTGATAAAAACACTGCTTCTTTCGGATATCCTGAACCATTCGCGCGATTTTACGACCTTATCTATCACTCGATGAGGGATAGTGTTGATCATGAGTATTTTCAGAATGAGATAAGTCAGGCCGGAGGAAGGGTTCTGGAGATTGGTGTCGGTACCGGCAGACTCTTCACCGATGCATTGTACCGGGGGGCCGATATTTATGGCATTGATGTGAGCAGACACATGATTGACGTTCTGCTCGGGAAACTGGAAAAAGATCAGCATCACAGGATAAGTTTGCAGAATATAATTGACTTCAGTTTTGATTTCCGTTTTGACCTTATTGTTGCGCCTTTCAGGGTAATAATGCACCTTGCAGAAAAGGAGGATCATCTGAGAGCGCTCAATAATGTCTGCAGACATTTAACCAGTAACGGATGTTTTATCTTCGATGTTTTTGTTCCGGATCTGAAACAGCTTATTTCAGGTTTAAATAACTTCACCGACTTCGAGGGAGAGTATGAGCCGGGAAAGAGAGTAAGGCGTATCGTGACTACACAACCTGATCTTATAAACCAGACCATAACTGTTAATTTCAGGCTGGAATGGGATGAGGAAAATAATGTTAAAATCCATAACTGGGAAGTACCCCTGAGGTTCTTCTTCAGGTACGAGCTCGAGCATCTTGTTGAAAGATCGGATTTCCGTGAGTATAAAATTCTCGGCGATTACCAGGGCAATGAGCTGAACAGCGGCTCGAAAGAGTTTATCGTCATTTGCCGGAAATAAAGGCGACACATTATCGGAACCGGCTACAACCCGGCTCTTCAGGATATTATCGTAAAGGTCTGACCGACACCTCCTTAAACCAGGCAGTGGAAAGAGCATCATGATTCTGCAATCCGATATAACCTGATTCCGGCCGCGGTCCTCTGTCCGGCTCAAAATCCCGGGTCTTCTCAGGAACAGGATCCCCTTCCGTAAAATCAGTTACCATTTCTCCGTTAACATAAACAATGGTCCTGGGACCGTCAAGGGTAATCTCCATCGTGTTCCATTCCCCGGGAGCTTTCTGAGGATGAGCCATCACCTTCGTCAGCGAATACAACAATAAACTTCTCTTTATTTGTATAAATATTGATTACCGGTAATTTACGAAATTATTTTCTATAGATCAAACTCACAATATTTTTCTATTTTTATGGAATTAAAGTTTATCTCCGGAAAACCAATAATGGTATTCCCCGATATTCAATAACAATAACTGAGGTCTTATAAGTATTCTAACACGATAGCAATTCGATGAGTTTATCACTCAGCACCCTCGACTGGATCGTAGTCACAATCGTAATAACCGGCAGTCTTTCCTTCGGTCTTTATATGGCCTTCAGGCGTAAAGCAGGCAGGAACAGTTCAAACTTCTTCCTTGGGGGCCGTTCAATCAAATGGCCGGTAATCGGAGCATCTCTGTTCGCAACAAATATCGGAGCTGAACATCTGGTAGGCCTGTCAGGAGATTCTTACAGGTATGGTCTCTCAGCCGGCTCAGTGGAGCTGACTACGGCAATAACCCTGGGCTTTGCCTGTGCCATCCTTTTCCCATACTACATGAAGAACAGGATATACACTATCCCGGAATTTCTTGAATTACGTTACAACAGGCATGCCAGGACCTTCTTCTCCGGACTGATGCTGATAATAAGCGTGATGACAAAGCTGGCTTTCACACTTTTTGCCGGGGCTCTGGTTTTAAACAGTATCCTTGGATGGGACATCATGACCACAATATTTTATATTGGAATTGTGGTCGCTATTTTTACCATCATCGGAGGATTTACTGCCGTAGCCTATACTGATACTATACAGGTGATCATAATGCTGGCAGGTACCGTGATAATGCTGATCTTCGGCCTTGACAAAGTCGGTGGATGGGGAGGTCTGATGGAAAAGGCGCCTGATATGATGTCTATTGCCAGGCCCTTCGACGATCCTGTCTATCCCTTCTGGGGTATACTGGCCACCGCGTTTTATGCAGGGATTTTTTACTGGGGCATGGACCAGGTGAATGTACAGAGGGTGCTGGCAGCTCCCGATCTTAAGAATGCCAGATGGGGAGCGATGTTTGCAACCTTCCTGAAGCTGTTCCCTGTGTTCCTTTTTGCCCTGCCTGGCGTTATTGCTTTTGCCCTTTACCCCGATGAGCTGACCGGTGATGCCACCAGGCAGACCTTTGTGCTGCTATTGAATAACCTTTTACCGGCGGGATTGAGAGGCTTGCTCCTTGCATCACTGGTTGCGGCCCTTATTACATCGCTTATAGCAGTACTGAATTCCGTTTCCACACTGGTAGTACGCGATTTTATCGTGGATTTCCGTCCCGGTGTCACTGAAAAAAATCAGGTATTGTATGGTCGTTTTATCATCATCCTGATAACTCTTCTTGGAATAGGCGCTGCCTATATGGTTTATAAGAATGAAGAGGGCCTTTACAAGTACCTCCAGACAATCTCCGCCTATCTGGTAATTCCGGTATTCCCGGCAATATTCTTCGGGATAATAAGCAAAAAGGTCACTCTTAAGGGAGCGACAGTCTCTGTATTTGTCGGGATAATCCTTGCAACGGTTTTTGTCATTGATCAGTTGCTCGGACCCGAAACAGGCAA
>JAHYJA010000037.1 GCA_019429325.1 Bacteroidales bacterium | reverse complement strand
ATAATTAGAATTTTTCTCCCCCTCCGGGGGAGATCCCGCGAAGCGGGAGAGGGGGCCCCGTTCGTTGGGAATTTAATGTTGGTTCCCTCCGGGGGAGATCCCGCGAAGCGGGAGAGGGGGCCCCGTTCGTTGGGAATTTAATGTTGGTTCCCTCCGGGGGAGATCCCGCGCAGCGGGAGAGGGGGGTCAACACACTGGCCTTAAGACAGATGATCTTTGTAGTTAGAATTTTTCTCCCCCTCCGGGGGAGATCCCGCGCAGCGGGAGAGGGGGTTAAAGGAAATGAAACTTTTAATTGGTGCTCAGAATTAACGATATAATATTCAGCTTAGATATTCTTGAAAAAAAATTCAGGTGCGACCTGCCCCGTTGTCTTGGCAGTTGCTGCAGGTACGGAGACGCCGGCGCCCCTCTTACAGATGAAGAGGTAAAGATACTGAAAGAGATATGGCCGGAAATCAAGCCTTTTCTCAGGCCGGAAGGTATCCTGGTCATTGAAAACGAAGGAACAAGCGTGACCGATTTTGAGAAAGAGAAAGTGACACCTCTTATCAATAACGAGGAGTGCGCATATACCCTTCTGGACGGGAATATCTTTCTGTGCGGTATAGAAAAGGCATGGACAGAGGGTGCAATCAGTTTCCGGAAACCTGTTTCGTGCCATCTCTTCCCGGTACGCATAAAGCAATACAGGGATTTTAAGGCTGTGAACTACCAGGAGATCTCAATATGCCGGCCCGGAAGGGAGTGTGGTGACGGCGAAGGTGTTTATCTTTATGAGTTTCTGAAAGAGCCTCTCATCAGGGCGCTCGGAGAGGAGGTGTATCATGATTTATGTATTGCAGCATTTGAATTAAGAACCCCCCAACCCCCCTGGAAGGGGGGCTAATACACTGGCCTTAAGATGAGTTATCTTTATGAGCTGTTATTTTCTCCCCCTCCGGGGGAGATCCCGCGAAGCGGGAGAGGGGGCCCCGTTCGTCGGGAATTTAATGTTGGTTCCCTCCGGGGGAGATCCCGCGAAGCGGGAGAGGGGGTAACCCGGTGCAAGGAAATATAAACCAAAAATCCAATAATAATGTCAACCATTTCAAATTACATTACCGAAAACAGGGAGAGGTTCCTGGAAGAACTGTTCGAGCTGATCAGAATACCATCCGTAAGTTCAAAGGAAGAGAACAGAGACGATATGCAACGTGCCGCTCTTCATCTTAAGGAATCCCTTATCAAAGCCGGAGCTGAAAAGGCTGAAGTTTTCACCACCGACGGTCACCCGGTTGTTTACGCGGAGAAGATCATTTCAAAGGATGTTCCGACCATACTCGTTTACGGGCACTACGATGTTCAGCCCGCCGAACCCCTTGATTTGTGGGACAGTGAACCATTTGACCCGCTTATCAGGGACGGAAAGATATGGGGACGCGGTGCGGATGATGATAAAGGCCAGCTCTTCATGCACCTGAAGGCATTTGAATACATGAATGAAACCGGCACTCTGCCCTGCAATGTGAAGTTCATGATTGAGGGAGAGGAGGAGATCGGCTCGGCGAATCTGGAAAAATTCTGTTTGGAGAATAAGAACAGGTTGTCAGCTGATGTGATACTGATCTCAGATACCACAATGATCTCTCCGGAGAACCCTTCAATTACCTCCGGACTAAGGGGATTGACCTACATGCAGGTCGAGGTAACCGGACCCGGCCGCGATCTGCATTCAGGATTGTACGGAGGTGCGGTTGTTAATCCATGCAACGTCCTGTGTGAGATGATAGCTTCTCTTAAGGATCAGAATAACCGCGTAACCATCCCCGGTTTCTACGATAAAGTCAGGGAGTGCACTGTTGAAGAGAGAAAAGAGATGGCCAGGCGTCCTTTTAAGCGCGACGATTTCAAGAGATCGGTAGGTGTGAAGGAGCTTTCAGGAGAAGAGGGATACAGCGACACTGAAAGGATAGGAATACGGCCCACTCTTGATGTGAACGGTATATGGGGAGGTTTTACGGGAGAAGGAACCAAAACCATACTTCCATCAAAGGCATACGCCAAGATATCAATGCGGCTGGTGCCGGATCAGGATGCAGTGGAGACCGCAAAGCTCTTTGAGAAGCATTTTATGTCAATTGCCCCTGAAGGTGTTGAGGTTAAGGCTGAATATCTTCACGGCGGCCAGGCTTATGTCAGTCCGCTCGACACACCTGAATACCAGGCTGCTGCGCTGGCGGTTGAAGAGACTTTTGGTAAGAAGCCGATCCCAGTAAGAAGCGGAGGGAGTATACCTATTGTTTCAACATTCGAGAAAGTGCTGGGGATCAAGTCCATACTGATGGGATTCGGACTCGAGAGCGATGCCATTCATTCACCAAACGAGAATTATCCGCTTTTTAATTTCTTGAAGGGCATTGAGACTATACCTCTTTATTATAAGTATTACGGTGACTTGAAGAAGGGTAATCGGTAATCGGTAATCAGTAATCGGTCTTATAGCTCAGGGCACAGGGCTCAGGGCAAGAATTCTTTCTCCGGTCTTCCGTCTTCGGTCTCCCGTCTTTAAAAATAAAGGCATTTGTTTGTATTTCTTTAAAAAACAAATAACTTTGCCCCGTTAAATTAAAACCTAAATCTAAGTCGTATGAAGAAATTAATTCTGTTGATTGTATTGTTTGTGTTTGCAGGAGTGTCGACCCTGTTCGCGCAGACAAGAGTCATTACTGGTACGGTCGTTTCCGCCGTTGAGGGGGAAGGACCGATCCCAGGAGTAACGGTTCAGGTAAAGGGTACTACTATTGGTACCTCTACTGATGTAAACGGGAGGTATAATATCGCTGTACCGCAAAATGCCACTACCCTTGTTTTTTCCTATATCGGAATGAAGAGGATGGAGGTTGAGATTGCCGGTCGTTCAGTGGTAGATGCTGTGATGGAGTCAGATATTCTCGGTCTGGATGAGGTTGTTGTTACAGCTCTGGGTATCTCCCGTGAGAAAAAGGCACTTGGTTATGCGGTCCAGGACCTGGGCAGTGAGTCGATCGAGAGATCGAAAGTCTCCAACATCGTTAATGCCTTCCAGGGTAAATTATCCGGTGTACAGATCACCAGCGCCGATGGCGGGGTCTCTTCAGGCTCCAGGATAATCATCAGGGGTATTAACTCACTCTCTGCCGGTGCCAATAACCAGCCGCTGTTCGTTGTCGATGGCGTGCCTATCAGCAACTCCTATTCCGACCCGGGCGCTTACGGCGGGATGGACTACGGTAATGCTTCGATGGACATCAACCCGTCGGATGTGGAGAACATCAGTATCCTGAAAGGTGCCAGCGCAGCTGCTCTTTATGGATCAAGAGCTGTTAACGGCGTTGTACTTATTACAACAAAATCCGGCAGATCAAGGCTGGGCAAGACCGGCCTCGGTGTAACTGTGGAGCAGAACGTGATGTGGGAAAACCCGCTGATCATTCCGAAATACCAGAACCTTTACGGACAGGGAGCTGACGGCGAGTTCGCCTATGTTGACGGTGCTTATGGCGGCCTCAACGACGGTGTTGACGAGAGCTGGGGTCCTCCGCTTGACGGCAGACTGATCCCTCAGTTCGACAGCCCCTATGATCCGGAGACCGGCATCCGCACACCAACCCCATGGATTGCACATCCGAATAACATTAGGGATTTCTTTGAGACAGGACTTAAATCAACCACCAGTGTCGCCGTTGCAGGTGCCAGGCAGGGAGCCAATTTCCGTCTCTCACTTTCAAATCAGAATGTGAAAGGGATCCTTCCGAACACCGACCTTAAGAAGAATACAGTCTCTCTTAACGGTGAGCTCGCCGTAACAGGCAGGATCACTGTAAGTGGTAGTGCAACCTATATTAATAATAAAAGTGATAATATTGCAGAAACAGGTTATAACCAGGGCAACCCGTTGCAGTCACTCGGACAGTGGTTCGGACGCCAGGTTGACATGAAAGCGCTGAAAGAAAGATGGAGAGAGATAGACCCTATAACAGGCTATCCCTTCAACTGGAACCATAGCTATCATGATAACCCGTACTGGAACCTGTACAGCAATACCAACTCAAGGAACAGGGACAGGATGATGGGTAACTTCAATTTTTCATGGAGATTTACCGACTGGCTGACGTTCAGGGCAATGGCAGGTACCGACTGGTCAATTGAAGATATCATGGAAAGAACAGCCCAGGGCACCAACGGAGATGTTCTTGGAGGATTCGGCACCTACTCAAACCGCAGAAAAGAGGTGAATGCCAACGCACGGCTTGAGTTCATGAAGTCATTCGGACAGCTCAGTTTCAACGGCTCAGTGGGTGGAGAGTATAACCATTATGATTCACAGTACCGTTCAACGAACGTTGCTGATCTTATCATTCCCGACCTTTACTCAGTAGCCAATGCCGCTGTTGCTGCGACCACGAACACAAGGCAGACGCAGTGGGAGCTTCAGAGCGTTTTCGCAACTGCGAACTTCGGTTTCAGGAACTTCCTGTTTCTCGACCTTACCGGAAGAAACGACTGGTCATCCACTCTGCCGATTGATAATAATTCATATTTCTACCCGTCAGCATCCCTCTCTTTCATTCTTACCGATGCTTTCGGGATCAGGTCCAACGCACTCTCTTTCCTGAAGTTAAGGGGAAGTTATGCTGAGGTAGGCGGCTCTGCTTCACCCTATTCGTTGATGGGTACTTATAGTGCAGCGCAGCCTTTCGATGGTAACCCGTCGCTTGGTTATACAGGAACGATTCCCCCTCTCGGACTGAAACCCCAAAGGAAGCAGTCAAAAGAAGTTGGTCTTGAGGTTAAGCTTTTCCAGAACAGACTCAGCTTTGATGCTGCTCTCTACAGGGAAAACACTGTCAACCAGATCATGAACATTGCCATCTCAAATACCACGGGTTTCGGCAGTAAAACAATAAACGCAGGTAACCTGCAGAACACGGGTCTTGAATTACAGATGATGCTTACTCCCGTTCAGACAACTAATTTCTCATGGGATATGATAGTTAACTGGTCGTCAAACAAGAACAAGGTTGTGGAATTGTATGAGGGCATAAACTACCTGAGCCTTTACAATGCAAGCTGGGGCGCCTATGTTTATGCAATCCCAGGTCAGGAGTACGGAACAATGTGGGGTTACGCCATCGTCCGTGAAAATGCAACTCCGGTCTACTATGATGATGCTGAGACACTGCTTTCGCATTATGTCTATAGCGGAAGACCAATTGTCTCAACTTCGGGACGTTATAGACGCTCAGGGCAGAGAACTGATCTTGGGAATGTTTACCCCGACTGGTTTGGCGGCGTTAACAACTCCTTCTCATATAAAAACTTCAACTTTAGCTTTCTGGTTGACTTCAAGAAAGGCGGCGTGATCAACTCTATAACAAATATGTTTGGTATGTATGCCGGAGTCCTTGCAGAGACCGCAGCGATCAATGACAGGGGCATGAACGTAAGAGATGATCCTGACGAAGGAGGAGGTGTTCTGATCGAAGGTGCTGTTTACGGAAAAGTAGACACCGACGGAAAAATTGTGTTCACTGATGAAGAGGGTAATACTGTCAGCTCTCCGGTTGAGAACTCGACATATGTTGATGCCAATACCTGGGGATACGACTTCTATGCCAAGACAGAGCTGAATACATTTGATGCCAGCTATATTAAACTGCGTGAAGTCTCAATGGGCTACTCCTTTAACAACCTTGCGTTTCTGAACAGGATAGGTGTCAGGAACCTGAACCTTTCACTCGTGGGCCGCAACCTGTGGATCATACATAAGAACATCCCGAATGTTGACCCCGAAGTCGGTATGGGTGCCGGTAATATTGTTGGCGTCGAATCCAATACTATTCCTTCGACCAGATCCTACGGTTTCAATATCAGACTCGATTTCTAACATTATAATAACTTCTAATTATGAAATTCCTAATTAAATCAAAAGAAATAATACTGGCAACCTTCGTGCTTGTAGCTCTTCTCTCGTCGTGTACAAAGGATTTTGAGGAGATGAACAAAAGTCCGAACAACCCGGTTGACGTTCCCGCTATCAACATCTTCACCAATACTCTGTCAAGCTCTATCAACAGGCAGCTGGGAGGATGGATACAGCATACCTATCTTGGCCCCTGGTCGCAGCAATGGTGCAAGGTGCAGTATATCGATGAAGACAGATATATGCCGCGTGATATGTCAGGAGAATTCCAGGCTCCCTATACCTCAGAGCTTAAAAACCTGACCATAGTGATCGAAAAGGCCACCGAGGATGGTAATAACAGGCTGCTTGCAGCGGCCAAGATCATGAGAGTATGGGCATTCAGCTATCTTACCAATGTCTGGGGCGATATACCATATTCCCAGGCTCTTCAGGGTTTCCAGATTGACGGTACGCTTACACCTGAGTATGATACCCAGGAGAGTATCTACACCAGTATGCTTGCCGAGCTTGAGCAAGCTAATGTTCTGCTTACAGGAACAACCCTCAACTTCGGCTCAGGTGACATTCTTTACGGAGGTGATCCTGTGGCTTGGAGAAAGTTCGCAAACTCTCTTAAGCTGAGGTTACTGAACCGTGCTGCCGGCACACCATGGAGCTTCACTTATAATATGGCCGGAGGAACACAGGTTACAACAACACCCGGAGCTGCCGCACTGGCAACAGCCGATGCACAGATAGCCGCAATCCTGGGTGATCCTGCACAGTACCCGATATTTACTTCAAACAGCGACAATGCAAGACTGGTTTATCCTGGACTCCCTTACAGAAATCCGATCTACAATACACTTTATGCAAGAACGGACCAGGGTATTTCGGAAACAATGGTTGACTGGCTCAAGGCAAGAAATGACCCGAGGATACATATCTATGCGCAACCTACACCCAACTCAGTTGCCGCCTCTGCAATCGATTACAATGGATACCAGAACGGCCGCGGTGAAACCTCCGCTAACTTCCCGACTGTTTCTTTGCTTGGAACAAAAGTCGCCTATACAGAAACACAACCTACCTTTGTGTTGTGTTATGATGAAGTTCAGTTCATAATCGCCGAGCATCATATGCGTGGCGGACGCGACGAGCAGGCTCAGGCTGCTTATGAGGCAGGTATTGCAGCTTCAATGCAGAGATGGGGTCTTGCCGATGGCGGAAGCGTCTTTCCAACCTGGGGCAAGCTTGAGATCACAACCGGATCCACAGCGTATCCTGTAAGTTATGCAGATTACCTTGATGAAGCACTTGTTGCCTGGGGCGGCACTGACGCTCAGAAATTTCAGCTTATTAACGAACAGAGATGGGCCGGAATGTTCGGACAGGGTGTGGAGGCTTACTGTGAAATAAGAAGAACCGGCTTCCCTGCAAGAGTTTTTGAATATGAACTCGAAGCATCCTTTTACCCGGAACTGGGTCTTCCGATCAGGGTGCAGTATGCATTGAGCGAAGATACATACAACACCAATAACGTTGCCTCTGCAAGACTGAATCAGAAAATTGAGTCGATCAACGAGGGAATGTTCAGTACCACTGGAATCCAGAGCCAGATGTGGTGGCATACAAGAAAGAATCCCATTCCTACTGAAACAGATGTTAAGTAATCTTCTGTTGAAACAGATTTAAAAGAAAAAGAGAGCCATGGTGGCTCTCTTTTCTTTTTTATTACTTTTATATAACCTTGTTTGGTTCGATTTTTGTTCGGATCTAAATATATTACCCGGGAAATGAAAAGATTAATCACTCCAGTAATTGTACTGACCTTGTCTTTGATGTCTGCGGTTTCATTTTCGCAGCCCGGATGCAGAGTCCTACTGCCATCCATAACAGGGACATACAAGGGGTCATGCGTTAAGGGCCTTGCTGACGGACAAGGCGCGGCCATCGGTATCGACACTTATACCGGAGAGTTCAGAAAAGGACTTCCCGATGGGGTTGGGACCTATTCCTGGAGCACCGGTGAGATATACACAGGTGAATGGAAAAGGGGCATGAGAAACGGTAGGGGGGAGTTGTCCTTTAAATATTTTGACAGAGATTCTGTCTTAACAGGTGTATGGAAAGATGACAAGTACATGGGAGAGCGCCTTGTCCAGCCTTACGTTATCGAATACAGGAACAGTATCGGCAGGGTTACCTGTATGAAGATCGGTGACAGGCCTTATGTGAGATATAAATTTTCACGGGGGGGAGAAGAGTCCGATAATATATACAACCTGTTGTTGCAGGGAAGCTCCGGGGCAGAAAAAATAAGCAACATTTTCACAGGATTTGAACAGGTTACCTTCCCTTTTCAGGGTAAGGTTACCTTTAGTGCCCCGAATGCATTTATGACTGCAATTCTGAACTGCGAACTCCGGTTTTCGATCAATGAACCGGGAGCCTGGGTAGTTACTATCTTCTATTAGATCTGTCCATTTTCTAAAAGTTACATCCGACATGAAAAAATTAATCGCAATTATCGTTGGCATTTCGTTATTTTCGGCTGCTTTATCAGCGCAGAGCAGCTGTAAAGTTCTTCTTCCGGCACTTGCAGGATCATATAACGGTGAATGTAAAAAGGGCCTTGCTGATGGGAGAGGTGAAGCGACCGGTATGGACCAGTATAATGGTGAGTTCAAAAAAGGATTCCCGGATGGCGTCGGTACTTATCTCTGGCAAACGGGAGAAATTTACACCGGCGAATGGAAAAAAGGGTTGAGGCATGGCAAGGGGGAGTTGTCCTTTAAATATCTTGACAGAGATTCGGTCTTATCGGGTGTCTGGAAGGATGATAAATATATGGGAGAGCGCCTCCTCCAGCCTTATGTGATCGAATACAGGAACAGTATCGGCCGGGTCTCATGCATAAAAGTGGGAGACAGACCTTATGTCAGGTATAAGTTTTCCCGGGGAGGAGAGGAATCTGATAGCCGGACCTCCGAAAATATAAGAGACCTGTTGATGCAGGGGAGCTCAGGATCAGAGAAAGCGGGTACGGGTTTTACGGGATTTGAACAGGTGACTTTTCCTTTCCAGGGCAAGTTGACCTTTAAGGCCCCGAATGCACTTATGACTGCAACATTGAACTGTGAACTAAGGTTCACAATCAATGAACCCGGGTCATGGGTTGTTACAATATATTATTAAGCGATATCGCTTCAGCTATTCTATCAGCAGTCTGACCAGCTCCACCCGTGTGGCGGTTACTCTTATGATCCTGAAGACGAAGTTCTTTACCTTAATCACTTCGTTGTTCCGGGGAATACTTCCATGGTAATAGAGGATCATCCCGGCAAGGGTCTCATAATCATCTTCTTCAGGCAGATTAAGATTATACTCTTCATTAAGGTAATCAATTTCAAGACGGCCTGAAAAGATAAACTCCCTGTCGCTGATAACCTTTTCGGTAAGCTCTATAAAATCGTGCTCATCTTCAATATCCCCGACTATCTCCTCAAGAACATCCTCGATGGTCACAATCCCTGAAGTGCCGCCAAACTCATCCACAACAAGCGCAACATTCTTCTTCTCTTCTACAAAGATCTTCAGGAGCTTGTTTGCAGCCATCGTTTCAGGTACAATAGCCAGTTTCCTTACACACGATTCAATATCGGGGGGATCCCTGAAGATATCCTTCAGTTCAAAATACCCCGTGATGTTGTCGATGCTCTCGTGGTAAACAAGGATGCGGGAATGACCTGTCTGAATGAACATCTCCTTGAGGGAAGCAACGGAACTGCCTGATTCTACTGCTTTTATCTCCGTTCTGGGCACCATGCACTCACGCAGCTTGACATTGGAGAAATCAAGGGCGTTCTGAAAAATACGTATGTTATGATCGTATGGCTCTTTCTCATCTTCATTCATCTTGCCGATACTGACAAAATGATCGAGGTCAATCCTGCTGAATACCTTGTTTTCCTGATGCTTCTCTTCAGGCCTGACACCGGAAAATATCCTGATCAGGAAATTAGCCGAAGCAAGAGTAAATTTTGCAACAGGATAAAAGAGATAAAAGAAGATAAGGGTCGGGACGCTCAGGATCTTAAGGAAAAAATTCGGTGAGATAATGAACATTGTTTTCGGGAGAAACTCTGCTGCCAGAAGGATTATCGCAGTTGAAATGACCGTATTCACTACAAGAACGAGTATATCGGACCCGAGAAGAGGGGTAAAAACCGGGTTCAGAAGGCGGGAAAAGAACAAACCGTAAATCACAAGCGCGATATTATTGCCAATGAGCATTGTGGCAATAAACTGCCCGGGGTTATTCGTGAATTTCTTTATTATGCCGGATCCGAAAACACCCTGTTTCCTGTCCAGCTCAATCCTTAATTTGTTGGAGGAGACAAAGGCTATCTCCATACCGGAAAAAAAGGCCGAGAAAATGATTGCAAGGAATATGATGAAAATGCCGTCCATTTTTTCAGATTACCGGCTTGTTATCTGCATTCTGCAGAGCCGGGGAAATGCTTAATTTTCTATTGCTCATCCCTTAGATAGATTGTTGCACTTACATTTCTGATCTTCCTTCTCTCGAGACGCGGATCGGATTCAAATCCGGTGCCCATAACTATCTGATCCTCATTAGTGATCTTTACAAAACGATCGGTATATATCAGCTCTTTTTTCTCATCAAAGAACAATAGTTCAGTTTCAAGCATGTCGTTAACTTCGTTTATGGCTACTACGCTGTCTCTCAGCTCCCACAGAGTCTTGCTGTCGATATACTTCGCGTATTTGGCCGATACCCTGCCAACCGGTTCCGTGTTCCCGTCATGGAAGAAGATCCTGACACCCGACCTGAATTCAAAATAGGGGGGATCGGCGTTGTCATATTTTTCAACCAGGGGAGCAATCATAACCACCTGTATCTTTCCTGAGTCAGTATATACTGTTTCGTGGTTCCTTGAAGTGGCCGAAGGGAGTCTGAGTATATCCGATTTGCTTATAGTCGGGATCTTATTCTCGCACGAGGAAAGAACAGTCAATGCCAGCACCATCGTAATTGCCGGAATCGCCGAAAGAGTTATTTGAAAAACATTTCTCACAGAGAGTGAAAATTTACAGTATGATGGTTAATCATATCTGCGTTTCATGAACCAGAAGTCATAGAGGTTCAGGCTTACGCCAAACGTATAGTAATTTTCCTTATGGAGCCCGTTCTCAAGATTCCCGGATTTTTTTGTATAGTCGAAAAACAGGTTCGTTTTGGAGAGGGTGCGTGGTATAGGTATCCCGATTCCTGCGCTGACACCAAATCCTTTAATCTGATCTCCATTTATTATCAGGTAATCGTTATCGATATGCGCTCCTATCCTGTACTCCAGCCTTTCGATGAAACTGAACATTGAGAACTTGTTCGGGATATACTCTGCTCCGAAATTCAGTTTTCTCGCGTCAGCCAGATAGCCATCAGCACCAATAATATCAGCCTGTGACCATTTGGTAGTCAGATAATCCACACCCACAACAAACTTGTTCTTTTTGCCCGCCGACAATCCCAGCCTTAAAGTGCCCGGAATGTAAGTATCCATACCGTCGGCGGAGGTATATGAGAGTGTATCCCTTGTATTGAAGGCACTGAAAAGGTAAGTGAAACTCTTATAGTCGGACTTGAAGTGTTTACCTGACGTCAGGGATATTCCGGCATTTATGAAGCTGTTGTTCTTCAGAGGCGCTGTGAGCTGAATGCCGTAATCGAAATTCACACCGCTGATCTTCAGTGCTTCAGTGCCGGCATAATGAAAAACTGATTCAGAATCAGTAAAATTATTCTGGTTTGCCCTGTTAAGTGTTCCGAACAGTACACTCATATTGACACCGGCTGAAAAATACTCAAGGAAACTGACCCCGGCCCCCAGGAAAAAATTGGACAGGCTGCCACTCCCGAAATGATAGGAGGAGTACTCGCCCATAACAGGATCGTAATCAGGGTCACCTTCGCTTATAACATCAGAGATCTTGTAGTAACCACTGCTTACCGGAACAAGTCCTGCAGAAAATCCAACTCTCTTCATTAACGGGAAGCCTATGATAAGATGATGAAAATTCATGTCGTCGGAAGTAAACCGGGAATTACCGTCCCGTAATGCCCTGATGCCATAATCGAGACCAAAATCAAAGACAAACGAATTGGTGTCAATACTGCTGTAAGAGGCCGGATTGGCAAAATAAAGCGAACTGTTATCGCGGAAAGATACTCCAGTTCCTCCCATTGCAAGACTTCTGAAGGAACCAACAGGCTCAAGATTTCCAAGATTGAACCTTGCATAAGGAGAGTTGATCAGTTTCTGACCGGAGGCAGTGAAAAAAGAGGAAATTAACAGGAGAGTAATAAGGATAATAAGTTTATTTCGCATTGTATTCCAGGATATAATTTAACCCATCAGTCACAATTTCAGGCATGTAAGTGAAGCTGTGACTGATCTTGTCCTTGAGAAACCCGCTGTCGCCCCCTGACAGTATCACCACGGGTGTGCCAGGACTTTTCTCAAACGTGCGAATATACTCATTTATTTCATAAACAACCCCGTTGATCACTCCGGCTGTTATGGCCCCGGCAGTGTTTTTCGCGGGAGAACGGAAATCTCCGTCCATTTTCAGATGCGGCAGCTTGCCGGTGTACCTGTTCAGTGCCCTGAACCTGATCTCTATTCCTGGTGATATGTTCCCGCCCTCGTAAACAGATCCGCGCAGAAAATCATAAGTGATCGCCGTCCCTGCATCAATAACCAGCACGTTTGTTCCGGGATACTGTTTATATGCCCCGGCTACACCGGCTATCCGGTCTGTACCCAGAGTCTCGGGTGTCTCATAACCGATTGTGAACGGAAGATCCGACTTGTGTGAAAGTATGTGAACAAAGGGAATATTCACTGAAAGCAGGTCATAAACAAACGGAGGAACTGTTCTGACAGAAGATATAATTGCTTTTCTGATTCTGTATCTCGAAAATTTATTTTCGATCTGTTCACACTTTAACTGATTGGTCCTGAAAGCATCAACCTTTTCATCGCCGTTGAAAACGGCAATTTTGGTGGATGTGTTACCGATGTCTATTATCAGATTCATGACCTTAAAAAAACAAAGTTAATAAAAAGTCCGGAGTTTGGCGGGCAACGCGGGACAATCACGCAAGGCGGGAACCTGAAGTTAATAACTCCAGTCACTTCAGGCACTCGGGTCATCCCAGTCACTCCACTCTTCCCCGCTCTGAAATATATTGTTGAGAACCGAAATCGCGCTGTCAACGGATCTCACATCACTCACAGTCAGGCTCAGTTTTGACTCTTTCTGTTTGACTTTCATCTGTTTTGGCTTTCCGTTAACATAATTCATTATCGTTGCAAAAAGCGAAGTCCGGTAGTAGCCGGAATTGGGATCAGAAATGAAATATGCGATCATAAGGTTGTTCTTCAATACAATCTTTTCGATGCCGAGCCTTACTGCCAGCCACTTCATCCTTACAATATTAAGCAACGATGATGCAGGGGGCGGCAATGCCCCGAACCTGTCCTCAAGCCTCTTTTCAAAGGCTGACAATGACACTTCGTCTTCAATTTCGTTAAGCTCCTTATATAAACGTATTCTTTCTGAAATGTTGGAAACATATTCGTCGGGAAACATTATCTCCAGGTCGGTATCGATCTGAAAATCCGAAACAAACAGCCTGTCCTTCTTTTTTATAATGATTGTCTCAGCTGCCTCAGGTTCGCTGCCGGCATGAACCGGTTCTGAATCCTTCAGTTCAGCCATTGCCTCGGCGAGGATCCTCTGATATGTTTCAAACCCCAGATCAGTGATAAAACCGCTCTGTTCGCCGCCGAGAAGATTGCCGGATCCCCTGATATCAAGATCCTGCATGGCTATATTAAAGCCGCTTCCCAGCTCGGAATACTCCTCGATGGCCTTTAACCTTCTCCTGGCATCGTGGGTAAGAGTGGTCAGGGGTGGTGTTATAAGGTAGCAGAATGCCTTTTTGTTGGAGCGTCCGACCCTGCCTCGCAGCTGATGAAGCTCCGACAACCCGAAATGATGCGCATCATTGATGAAGATTGTGTTTGCATTGGGAATATCAAGGCCCGATTCAATTATTGTTGTTGCAATAAGCACATCATAATCACCCTGGATGAAATCGAACATCACATTTTCAATATCCCTGCCCTCCATCTTGCCGTGCACAATGGCGCTCTTTACATTTGGAGATATCCTGCTGATCCTTGCCTGTATCTCTTTAATATTGTCGACCCTGTTATGAATGAAAAATACCTGGCCGTTTCGCGACACCTCATATTCAATTCCCTCTTTCAAGATGGCTTCGTTGAAGCCGTGAAGCTCAGTTACAATTGGCATTCTGTTGGGCGGAGGAGTGTTTATGACAGAGAGATCGCGGGCTCCCATAAGGGAAAACTGTAATGTCCTTGGTATGGGAGTGGCTGTAAGGGTGAGAGTGTCAACACTGGCCCTGAGCTTCTTAAGCTTCTCCTTAACGGCAACTCCAAACCTCTGCTCTTCATCAATGATCAGCAGACCGAGATCCATGAATTTCACGTTTTCGGAGACCAGCTTATGTGTACCGATAATGATATCCAGCTTTCCTTCTTCAAGACGGGACACTATCATCTTCTGGTCGGCCGGTTTCCTGTGACGGCTTATGTAATCAACATTACAGGGAAATCCCTTCAGCCGTGAGGTGAAGGTCTTGTAATGCTGTAGTGCCAGGATGGTAGTGGGTACCAGCACAGCTGTCTGCTTATTGTCGGCAGCAGCTTTAAAGGCAGCTCTGATTGCGAGTTCAGTTTTGCCGAACCCAACATCGCCGCAAACCAGCCGATCCATTGGATGCGAAGCCTCCATGTCCTCCTTTATGGAGGAGGTGGAGCTTAGCTGGTCAGGGGTATCCTCATAGATGAACGATGCTTCAAGCTCGCGCTGGAGGTATGAATCAGGGGAAAAAGAATAACCGGGTGATGCTAATCTCCTGGCATATAGATGGATGAGATCTTTGGCAATATCTTTGACTCTCTTCCTGGCGGCCTGCTTCAGCTTCTGCCAGGCTCCGGAACCAAGTTTGTAGATCTTTGGCTCGCTGTCGTCCTTTCCCCTGTATTTAGATATCCGGTGAAGAGAATGGATCCCGACATAGAGAATGTCATTATCCCTGTAAACCAGTTTTATGGCTTCCTGTATTTTTCCGTTCACTTCGATCTTCTCGAGCCCGCCGAACCGCCCTATCCCGTGGTCGATATGCACAACATAATCGCCGGGATTGAGCCCCGTCAGTTCCTTGACCGAAATGCTCTCCTTCCTGGTAAAATATCCTCTGATCCTGAACTTATGGTAGCGGTCGAAAATCTGATGATCAGTATAGACTGATACCCCGAGATCATGATCGGTAAATCCTCCGTGAAGGTTGAGCAGGAGGGGCCTGAACCTGACATCAGGCCTTATCTCGGCAAAAATATCCTTCAGCCTGTCGATCTGCGACTGGTTTTCAGAGATTATGTATGTTTCATAATTATTAAGGTGGTTGCTTGAAAGCTTCTCTGAAAGAAGCTCAAAATTCTTATTGAAAACAGGCTGAGGCTCAGTGTTGAACTCAAACTGAACTTCAGGATTGAAGATAGTCTGCCTTCCTGATTCAACCACCCTGAACTTTCCGCACAGCTCGAAGAACCTGTTGCCGGTCATGACGCTGTTGATCTTCTGGCTGACCCGGGCCTCCTCCTCTTTCTCTTTTATCTGATCGTAAATGGAATTCATTCTTTCCTTCACGAAAAGAGGATCTTCGATCCAGACGAGGGAAGAGGGAGGCAGAAAATCAGTAAATGAATCACTTGTTATTTCAATTGAGATATCCTGAATATTCGGGATTATCGACACGGTAGAGTGAATATCAACCGACAGCTGATCGTCGGTATTGAATGACCTTATTGTCTCGACCTCTTCGCCAAAGAAATCGACCCGGTATGGCCTGTCGGCAGAATATGAAAAAACATCGGCTATACTGCCCCTTATCGAATACTGCCCGGGTTCATAGACAAAATCGACACGTTCGAAATTATACTCCCGAAGCACCTCCTCAAGGAACTCGAGTGAGATACGATCACCTTTGCTGACTGATAAAGTATTCTTTTTCAGATTTTTGCGGCTTATAACCTTTTCCATGGCCGATTCAGGGTAGGTTATGATGACCCGTTTCCTTTTTCCTGAGACCAGGTTATTCAGCACTTCGGTGCGCAGAACTATATTGGCCGGTTCGGTCTGTTCATACTGAACCGACCTTTTGTAGGTGGAAGGGAAGAAAAACACGGAGTCATCGCCAATCAGCGACGACATGTCGTTGTAGAAATAGGCAGCTTCCTCTTTTTCAGGCAGGATTACTATATAGGTAAGCTGGGTACTGAAAAAGATGTTTGCCAGGATGACCGCCCGGGAAGAGCCTGATAACCCCCCGATCCGTATGTTGCCTGTATCGCCGGCGGAAATTGATTCCGTCAGGCGGGGCAGTACAGGATGACCGTTGTAAAGGGCTGATATTTCGTTTTCTTTCATCTGCCGTGATGTGATGGAATAATTAACCAGGTAACGTGACTTCTTCAGGTCTGAAAGCTGATGGTGAACAGTGTCTCTCTGCCTGGTACTGAACGAACCTTCAGACTCCCTCCGTGTGCCCCGATTATCTGCTTTGAGATGCTCAGTCCTATACCTGAACCGCTTTCTCTCGTGGTGAAAAACGGGATGAAAATCTCTGCCAGGTGCTCTTCACTGATCCCCGGACCATTATCCGATACGCGTATCTCAGGACGATGATTCCTGTCCCTGCCTGCAGTAACGCTTATTTTGCCGTCCGGATTGTTTTCGTTGGCTTCCACAGCGTTCTTTATGAGGTTGAGTAACACAAGCGAAACCAGGTTCTCATCGGCAAAGATCTCAAGGTCAGGGATGTTAATTTCAAAGGAGATTTCTGTATGTTCACCTTTGCTGAGCGAATTGCTCAGGATCTTTACCCTGGAGAAGAGCTCTGACACCCTGAAAAGCTTCATTTCCGGTTCAGGTATCCGGGTAAGCTTCCGGTACGATTCAACAAAAGCCATAAGACCCTTCCCCTGTTTCTTAATGACATTCAGTCCCTGGAGTGTGGTTGAAATAGTCTTTTCCGTGACATCCTCCGGCAGCACCGGCTTTTCATCCTTATAATAAATGCCTGATAAAGATTCAGATAATGAGGTGATTGGCGTAATCGAGTTCATTATTTCGTGCATCAAAACACGGATAAGCCTCATCCATGAATCAACCTCTTTCTCATCCAGTTCATGTTTGATATCCTGGATTGATAAGATCATCAGGTCGTTATTATTCGACCGGAAAGATGTGGATTTTAACAGAAGCTGTACTTCACCCTGGCTGGTGTTAATTGCGATCAGACGGCGGTCAAACGGTATAAGGCTCTCAATTGCCCTGAATAATTTTTTATCCACCCGCTCTATCTGCCTGAGATGAGTAAGCACTTCCGTTGAAAGTAATCTTGTCGCTGCTGAATTTGTGTGATGTATGAACCCTTTATTGTTGTAAGTGATGATCCCGGTGGCGAGGTGTTCAAGAATTTTACGGAAATATTGTTCCTGCTGACTGATTTCTATCTTTAACTGCTGTATCCGGTGGTTGACACTGTTCATGCTCTGGTGCAACTCCCTTAGACTTTTATTCATTTTATCAACAGGGAAGGTAAGGTTGGAATCATCATTCCTGACTGAGTCGAAAAACAATCTTATGTTCCTGTTTGTCCTGTTCAGTCTCGATATCAGGCTGATTGTCAGAATTACGATGGTGAGTGAGCATAGTATTGAAAAGCGCACTGATTGTTCATTTACGATCAGGTAACCCAGCAGAACGGAGAAGACAACAATAAGAGATACTCTTATTATTATATTAATATACAGGTTTTTACTGATCATTGTCCCTCTCTTTTTTAAGTTTATTATATAAGGTTTGCCTGGTTATTCCGAGCAGTTCGGCTGCCGCTGTGAAATTGCCATCAGTTTTTTCGAGTGCCATCCGGATCATCTTTTTCTCCACTTCCTCAAGTCTGGTGATTGAACCGTTGCTGTGTACCGGAGTCGCCGGTCGCAGAAAAAGATCGTCAGGCTTAATGACCGTTGTATCATTTAAAATGACAGCTTTTTCAATAGTATTTTCGAGTTCCCTGATATTTCCGGGCCAGTGGTACTCCTGAAGTTTTTCAAGGGCCTGTTGATTTATTTTCAGATCAGGCTTATTGTACTTCTGAGTGTATTTCCTCAGAAAGAATTCTGCCAGAGTAATGATGTCGTTTCCTCTTTCCCTCAGGGGAGGTAATTCCAGCTGGATTGTGTTTATCCGGTAAAGCAGATCTTCCCGGAAGAGGCCCTCTTTCACCATTTCCTCGAGGTTCCTGTTGGTTGCACAGATCAGTCTGATATCTGTGTCTATGAGATGGTTAGATCCGATCCTGGTAACCTGCCTGTTTTCGATTGCCGCCAGTAACTTGGCCTGAAGATGGAATGAAAGATTTCCGATCTCATCAAGGAACAGGGTTCCCTTGTGGGCGATCTCAAACTTCCCCTGCCTGTTTTCCCGCGCATCAGTGAACGCTCCTTTAATGTGGCCAAAGAGTTCACTCTCAAAGAGGGTTTCGCTTACAGCACCCATATCGACCATTACCAGCAGTTCATCCGCCCTGTCAGACAGGCGATGAATCTCCTTTGCTATCAGCTCTTTGCCTGTTCCGTTCTCTCCGGTGATCAACACATTGGCATCTGTCGCGGCAACTTTCCGCGCGATATTCAGTACATTCATCAGCAGGGGTGATGACCCGATAATGGGCTTCTGATCACGGTTCATCTGCTTCTTCAGCTCTGATTCCCTCTCCTTCAGGTTTTTAATCTCTTTCTTTGACAGATTGAGCTGGATGGCAAGCTTTAGGGTTGCAAGGAGTTTCTCATTATCCCATGGCTTGAGGACAAAATCGGATGCTCCCGCTTTCAGAGCCCTTACTGCGGTATCAATGTCCCCGTAAGCGGTAATCAGGACAACTGAGACATCAGGATTTGTCTGTTTGATCTTTCCCAGCCAGTATATTCCTTCGTTACCCGTATTTACCCCGGCACTGAAATTCATATCAAGCACAACAAGGTTGTATTCCTTCCTTCTTAATTCGGCCGGGATCAGATTAGGATTTGAAAGCAGTGTAATCTCCGTGAATTCCGGCAGGAGCAGGATCTCAAGTGCACTGAGAATCTCTTTATTGTCGTCAACAATCAGTATATTTCCTTTCTGCACAGGCAATTGTTCAATTGGTTAATATTTGGTTTAATTTTCCCCATAATGAGCAGGTCTCTTTCGCCGGTCAAAAGTAGATAATATTACCATGACAATCAAATAAATGTAAAAAAGATTGACGCAAAAATGTAAAATATATTTACATAATCAATTCAGATCTTTTCATACATTGGATGTCAATTTTTTGCGTTAATCCATTAAGTGCATACAACAGATGCTGACCAACTACCTTAAGCTCACAATCAGGTTTCTCAGGTCGAATAAAGGTTATTTTTTCATAAACCTTCTCGGTTTGACTGTCGGCATTGCGTCTTTCATTCTTATTGCCCTGTGGATAAAGACGGAAACTTCATACGACAAATTTCACAGGAATGCTGAAGACATATACAGGGTCGATTACCTCCTTTACGAGGAAGGGATCCTGGAACAACACTCTGCCTCAGGATCAGGGGCTGTTGCCAGGGAGATGAAAAATACATTCCCGGAAGTGAAGGATTATACCAGGTTTACACGTACTGAAGGCCTGGTGCGGTACGGTGACCAGATATTCAGGGAGAAGAAGATCCTGTAATCACAATCGTCCTTCTTCAATCTCTTCTCGTTTCCCCTCCTGAAAGGAACGGCAGATTCCAGCCTGCTTGCAATTAATAATGCGGTGATAACCGAACGGATCGCAAGGAAATATTTTGGTGATGAAGATCCTGTCGGGAGAATGATCAGGATCGATGGCGCCATAGATTTCATGGTCACAGGTATTGCCGGCAATCCTCCGGGCAATTCTCATATTGATTTTGATATTCTCCTTTCTTACGAGAACCTTATCAGGCAGTCGCGTTCATGGGATAATTCCTGGGTCAGTGAAAGGGTCTATTCCTATGTTCTGCTCAACCCGGGGACCAATCCGATGGCTCTTAAGTCCAAATTACCTCCGATGGTGGAATCTTTCATCGGAGCATTCATGAAGGAAGCTTTTTTCCTTCTTGAATTCAGACTCGTCAGGCTGACAGATATCCATCTGCATTCCTCCATTAACAACGAGATCAAAGTGAACGGCAGTTTCAGGAGTGTCGTGACTCTTGGTATCGTGGCACTCCTTGTTTTGCTGATCGCATTTATCAACTACATCAACCTTGCAACCTCGCGTTCCCTTGAGCGTGCTCACGAGGTTGGTATCAGGAAGGTAAACGGGGCCATGAAATCCGACCTGGTCTTCCAGTTTCTGACCGAATCGGCGGTGCTTAACCTTCTTGCTCTTGTTATCAGCCTGGTATCGGTTGTCATTTTCCTGCCATTCTTCAGTCAGATGATGGCCAGTCCCCTGAAAATGGATTACTTAATGGGAGGTATCCTGTTCATAATACTCCTTCTTACGGGAACACTTTTTACCGGACTTCTCCCGGCTGTGTATATTTCACGGTTTTCTCCCGGACTGGTTATGAAAGGTAAGAATCCGACAGCTTCTGCATGGATAAGCCGGCTCAAGAATTTCCTTGTGTTATTTCAGTTTGCAATCTCTGTTGTTCTGATAATAAGCACTATCATGATTTTCAGGCAGGTCAGTTTTATGAGGGATCACGATACAGGATTTAACAAGGAAGGTCTGCTGGTGCTTGAGGGTCCACGGATATTGAATGTGAATTCCCGTGAAGCACTTTTGACAGGATATGAATCATTCAGGAATGATGTGACTGCCCTGCCGGCGGTAGCCGGTATCACATCGACTTCCGTGATTCCGGGCAGGGAAGTCGGCCTGTCGAGGGTTTTCGGTGTGCCGGTCGAGGGAAGGAACACCGAGAAACGGATTGATGTATATAATGTCGATGACAGGTTTGTAAGAACTTATGAGCTGAAACTGCTCGCTGGTGACGATTTCTCCCGTTCAGTGCAGGAGGATGTTGGGAAGATCATTCTGAACGAATCGGCTTTGGCGTACTATGGATTCAGTGATCCCCGGAGCGCGATAGGTAAGATCCTCAGAGGAGGCAAACAGGAGGTCACCATAAAGGCTGTGATCAATGATTTCAACCAGGAATCACTTAGGGAAATACCGGGTCCTCTCGCTTTCTTTAACCAGACAGCAATTTCATTCTTCTCGGTGAGAACCGGTTTGAAGGATGTCAACAGGCTTATTACATCGCTTGAAAAGATCTGGAATGAACACTATCCGGGCAATCCATTCAATTATTTATTTCTGTCCGACTTCTATGATGAGCAGTACAGTGCCGACAGACGGTTCAGCAGGCTGATCCTTGCAAGCTCCGTTCTGGCGGTGATAATAGCATGCCTGGGGCTTTCGGGACTTTCGTCGTATGCCATCTCAAGGCGCACGAAAGAGATTGGCATCCGGAAATCAAATGGTGCAAGCACTGTACAGGTGATGTACCTTCTGAACAGGGATTTCCTGAAGTGGGTTGTTTACGCGATTATCATAGCCACCCCGCTCGCCTGGTGGGCTATGGACAACTGGCTTGAGAATTATGCCTATAAAACATCCATGAGCTGGTGGGTCTTTTTACTTGCCGGTATAGTTGCATTGATCACCGCATTTCTTACAGTGTCATGGAAAAGCTATAAGGCATCCTGTAGCAACCCTGTTGAATCACTCAGGTACGAATAATCTTATTCAGACATCAGACCGGAAGACTTTAAGCGATTCTGTCAGCTAAATTGAAATATCGCGTTCCCAAAATGAGTAATTTTGTTAAATTTTTTACTGTATGAAGGTATTTAAGTTCGGGGGGGCTTCTGTGAAGGATGCAGGCGGTATACGTAATCTTGCTTCCATAGTCTCCGGGGAGAAAGGGAATCTTGTTATCGTCGTTTCAGCATTCGGCAAAACAACAAATGCTCTTGAAAAAGTGCTTGAAGCCTGGCTGGAAGGCGACCCTGGTTACAAGGACAATCTGGACAATGTTTACAGCTATCATGCATCCGTAGCAGACGACCTTTTCCCTTCAGGAAATTCAGCTAAAGGGATGATCGAAAATTCATTTGCTGAACTCAGGGAGTATCTGATGTCGGAAAAAAAATCGGGATACGACCATGACTATGACCAGGTAGTTTCCTTTGGCGAAATCTGGTCCACGGTTATTGTGGCTGAATACCTGAAAAAGTCAGGATTACCTGTCGGATGGGTGGACATCAGGGAAAACATCATCACCGACGATAATTACAGGGATGCTGAAATCTTATGGAATGAAAGCACCAACAGAATAAGGGCTGCCTTCGATTTCAGCAGGTTCAGATACTTTGTAACACAAGGTTTTATCGGAGGGACGGTGGCAGGCCGGACGACCACTCTTGGGAGGGAAGGATCTGACTACACTGCGGCTGTTCTGGCAAATATTCTTGACGCTGACACTGTTGTGGTCTGGAAAGACGTTCCCGGAATACTGAATGCCGATCCCAAATGGATGCCTGATACCCGTAAGCTGGATGCGATATCCTATAAGGAGGCAGTGGAAATGACATTCTCAGGTGCAAAGGTGATCCATCCCAAAACAATTAAACCTCTGCATAACAAGAACATACCTCTTTTTGTAAAATCATTCCTTGATCATGAAGCTGAAGGTACCCTTATTGGCGCCGAAGCTCCCTATGAAAAGATCATGCCTGTTTTCATCAGAAAGGAGGATCAGATCCTGATCTCAATACTTCCCAGGGATTTTTCTTTTGCCATGGACGACAATCTGAGTTTTGTCTTTCACAAGTTTATTGTGAACGGGGTAAAGGTTAACCTTGTTCAGGCAAGCGCAGTAAGTATAAACGTTTGTGCTGACGATGAAAGGCGGAAGGTCGATGCTCTTATTACCGATCTTAAAACAGATTTTGATGCTCTTTACAACGAGGATGTTGAGATGCTCTCAATCAGGCACCACACTGAGGAAGCGATAGAAAGGATCACGAAAGGCAGGGAAATACTGCTTGAACAGAAAACCCGCAGCACCGTGCGGTTTGTAGTAAGAAAGGCGTAATGGCGCAACGGCATAGCGGCATAGCGGCGTAATGGTGCAACGGCGTAGGGGCATAGCGGTACAACGGCATAGCGGCGCAACAGCATTGTGATTTGTAAAACCCTGAAACTTTGAAACTTTGAAACTTTGAAACACTGGAAAACTGGAACACTGGAACACTGGAACACTGGAACTTGCTCACTAATCATCTCATAAACACGAGCCGCTCCCCCCTGTAATCATCATTGATGATTCCGTTGTCAAACACAATTGTACCGTTGACGATTGTCATCCTGACCCTCGATCTGAATGTTGTCCCTTCAAAAGGCGACCATCCGCACTTATATAAAATGTTATCTTTTGAGACGGTCCACGGATCATCCGGGTCAAGCAGGCACAAGTCAGCCCTGTACCCTTCCCTTATGAACCCCCTCTCCCTGATATTGAATAGTATAGCTGGATTATGACACATTTTTTCTACAATCTTTTCGAGGCTGATCTTTTTTCTGTGCCACAGTTCAAGCATTGCGGGCAGGGAATGCTGAACCAGGGGTCCACCTGAAGGAGCATTGAAATAGGTGCCTGATTTTTCTTCCAGTGTGTGAGGAGCGTGATCGGTGGCGATGATATCTATCAGATCATTATTGACGCTATCGGTGAGCGAATCCCTGTCAAACCTTGTTTTTATTGCCGGATTCCATTTTATCCGCGTACCGAGATCATCGTATGCTGAGTCGTCAAACCACAGATGATGGATGCACACCTCACCGGTAATTCTTTTTTCAGCGAGAGGGGATTCGTTGCTCAGGAGTTTCATCTCATCCGCGGTCGAAAGATGAAGTATATGCAGGCGGGTGTTATGTTCCCTTGCAAGGTTCACAGCATGGGATGATGAGGCGAAGCAGGCTTCCCTGCTGCGTATTTTGGGGTGCATGCTTACCGGTACGTTCTCACCGTACTTCTCACGGATGATCTCACTGTTCCTCCTGATGATCTTCTCATCCTCGCAGTGGGCGGTTACCGGCATGGTGGCATTTATAAAGAGCTCACGAAGGGCAGCTTCGTTATCGACCAGCATGTTGCCGGTAGAAGAGCCCATGAAAAGCTTGATTCCGCATACCTCAGAGGGGTTTGCCCTGAGTATCTCGTCAAGGTTGCCGTTCGTCGCACCGATATAGAAAGAGTAGTTTATTACCGATTTTTGTGAACCGAGATCATATTTTTCATTAAGTGCCTTAATGGTAACGGTTTGAGGAATTGTGTTAGGCATCTCCATGAACGAGGTTATGCCTCCTGCTACTGCTGCCCTGCTTTCGCTGAAAATCTCTCCCTTGTGTGTCAGTCCCGGCTCCCTGAAGTGCACCTGGTCGTCGATCACTCCGGGAATAAGCAACAGGTTTGTTGCGTCAATTGTTTTCCCCCCTTTAGGCTGGTTTAAGGTTTCAGGATTGCCGACAGCCGAAATGATCTCATCTTTTATCAGCAGGTCTTTGGTGTAAGTCCGGCCTTCGTTGACGATTGTGGCATTCCTGATAAGTATACTGCTCATGGTCAGGCAAGTTCGGGCTGTCAGTTTCTTCTGTACTTAATAAAGTAACTCCTGAGCTTCATTCTGAGCACACCCCACAGAGCTTCATTGAATATTCCTCCCGACATTTTCGATGTGCCGAGTTTCCGGTCGGTAAAGATTATAGGGATCTCCGCTATATTATATCCGAGTTTCCATGCAGTAAATTTCATCTCTATCTGGAAGCTGTAACCGACAGATTTAATATGCTGAGGCTTGATATTTTCAAGCACCTCCTTCCTGTAACATTTGAAACCGGCCGTTGTATCCATTATTTTCATTCCGGTTATCAGTCTGACATAGATTGAGGCGAAGTATGAGATCAATACTCTTGAAAGCGGCCAGTTAACTACGTTTACACCGCTGATATATCTTGATCCTATTGCAAGGTCGGCGCCATCTTCCGTGCAGGCTTTGTAAAGGCGCACAAGATCGTCGGGGTTGTGTGAAAAGTCGGCATCCATTTCATATATATAGTCATAGCCTTTTTCGAGAGCCCACTGGAAGCCGGTTATATATGCAGTACCCAGTCCGAGTTTGCCGGGTCGTTCAATAAGATGAACATTCGGGAAGAGTATCTGGAGGTTTTTGACTATCCGGGCGGTGCCATCAGGAGAATTATCATCGATTATGAGCATGTCAAACGGAACGGGAAGAGCCGAAATTGCCTTTATTAAATCTTCAATATTCTCTTTCTCCCTGTAGGTAGGAATGATAACTACATTTGACATGCCGGAAAAATATATACGAAAGTAATCTTTTTCAGCTGACAGCAAACAGATGGGAAGGATTATTTCAGGGCTCGGGGGAAATTATTTATTATTTTCTTTGCGGGGAAAATTTGAAGCATTATCTTTGTCGTCCCCAAAAAGGGGAAGTTCTTTGAAATTATGAAGTAGCAACCAGGCGAGAGAAGACGATCTCGTCTAAAAAACTTGTTAGTATTTTAGGATTGAGCGTTAAGGGGTTACTCTTTAAAGGGATAAGAATAATAATATTTTTACAACGAAGAGTTTGATCCTGGCTCAGGATGAACGCTAGCGGGAGGCTTAACACATGCAAGTCGAGGGGCAGCACGTCCGCCGCAAGGCGGATGGTGGCGACCGGCGCACGGGTGAGTAACGCGTATGCAACCTACCCTGTACAGGGGGATAACCCGGAGAAATTCGGACTAATACCCCATAATGATATTGAGAGGCATCTTTTGATATTTAAAGTTCCGGCGGTACGGGATGGGCATGCGTAACATTAGCTAGTTGGTAGGGTAACGGCCTACCAAGGCTACGATGTTTAGGGGGCCTGAGAGGGTGATCCCCCACACTGGTACTGAGACACGGACCAGACTCCTACGGGAGGCAGCAGTGAGGAATATTGGTCAATGGGCGCAAGCCTGAACCAGCC
>JAHYJA010000036.1 GCA_019429325.1 Bacteroidales bacterium | reverse complement strand
AGTTTTGCCGTTAACCATCACTTCAGCAAGATCTGCCACCTTGCCAAGATCAATCATCATTTCATTACCAGACCGCAGCCATCCTGCCGGAACACGTATCTCCTTTTTATATATGGCAGATCCGGAATAGTATTTTATCTCTTCATTTTCATCGAGTGTCCACGATTTTAGTTCAGGGAAAATTACTTTCTCAGGTACTCCCAATCCGGCTTCAAATGATACATCCCACGGACCTTCTATAGTAGCAAGAACCTGTGCTGTTCTCACCGCAACAGAGCGGGAAGTGTTTTCTGTCCTGTTACGAAATACAACAAATACCGACTGCCGCGCTTCCAGGTCAAGCGGTACAGTGGTCGTGTTCTCTGAGAAGATATATGAAGCCTTCTCAATTTTGCCGCATACAGGATCCCAAAATTCAGCCTCTTTCCCTGTGACGCGGAACCTGACTTCGGTACTCAGGGGCTTATCGGAGGAGTTAACCAGGAAAAAGATATCCGTGTCGTTTTGTTTCCTGTGTATCCAGTCTATCTTTGAATCGAGCGGCCTGCCGTATTCTATATCGGGACGGACTTCCAGAACCTCAAGGGCTGTTTTTAATGGAGTTCCCCAGAATACCTTTCCTTTGCCTACGATGCGTCTTGTACGGCTTATCCCGTCGAGGTCTCCCCATATTTCATCTGCAAGAGTTTTAAACGTTACCTCAGAACCTGGAAATCCTGAAAGTCCGGGTGTCTCTTTTGGTCTCGGTCCGACAATAGTGGCTCCTTCTTTAATAATATCTCTCAGCTTCGTTATGACCGGCAGGGTCATTGTCGAACTGTTTGGCAGGACCAGCAGCGCATAGCTCATGCCACCGGGGAGAATAAGACGTCCGTCATCGGAAACAGACATCAGGTTGATAAGTACATCTGCATTAATATAGTCAAAATCATATCCTTCAGGTGGTGAAGGCTCCAATCCCGTCCCCCATACCGGCATGGTGGATGGGGCACCTTCGTCAAGAAGGTAAGCAAGATCGGCAACAAACCTGCCCTGCTGAAGCATAAATGAATTTCGTGAAAGGTATGTCATGAATGGTTCTGCCTGTTCGGCCCAGGTAATGTTACGATTGATATGGGTCCCCACCATTGTATTGCCTGGTCTGGTATCGAGCGGCTGATGCGCGGATGTATGAAAGACAAACCTGTTAATACCCTGGGTGAACCAGTAGTCGCCGATCTTTTTAAGAGTATAGGGCGATTCAAATCCGCCTCCTGTAAATGATTCTGCAGCAACAATATTTTTGCCATAGATATGCCCTGCAGAGGCAGCACCCCTGACATCCTGGTAATACATAAGTTCAGGATGAAGAGCCCTGTACCAGAACTCTCCCATCGGTATATCCACATATTTCTTGCACAACAATGCATCCTCAAGTATTTCAAGAGATACGCCCGAAGCCTCACCATAGGTTTTAATACCCTGTTTATTAAGATATTCCGTCAATACCTTATAATGATTCCCTGCAAACATATCGGCAAGAGTACGACGGAAGTCCCAGAGGACCCTGTCGCTGATCTCACTGCTGCCGACAACCCATCCGGCCAGGCACGGAAGGTAAGGTGTGAGGTCGTATCCCCTCCGTTCCCGGAATTCAGTGAGCATATTATCAGTCCAGTTCTGCATACCGGCCTCCCAGCTGTCGAGAAGAACATACTGGAGGCTTTTTCCGTAAAGATCTCCGAGAGCCTCCGCTACCGGCCGCATATATTCCGCAATGTACGCTTCGGTATGTTCCCGGCTGAGCTTATCCACCTCATATCCCAGTCCTGCCGCAACAGCCGGCCTGTTTCTTGCACCGGTGAGAGAATAGCCGAACCGCATAATCGTCCAGTTGCCTTCAGGTACTTTCCAGTTTATTGATCCATCGGGCAACATCATGGAAGTCAGATCAATGATCTTAGCCGGATCGATAATTGACGACGAAGGAACAGGATCTGAATTAACAGGTTCATAATTAAACAGGTGGTAAAAGCCTGATTTATCTTCCCACCTGTTGATCCTGGCTCCTGTATGGAATTTCATCTCACCAAACGTATAAACTGAATCCGGCATGGTTTCTGATTCTGCCATCACATCGGCCGGACGCATGGGCGCTCCTGTAAATTCAAGCCTGAAATATCTTGCCGTTACTGCAGGAAATGAATATGTAGCAACCTTACCCGAACGATAGAGCTGGGCCCCAGGTAGAATGAGAACAGTATGATAGTTAATCCCATCATCGCTTACTCTCAGGTTACCGAAAGGAATTCCTGCACGGTTTGCCATTGTAAGGGCTCTTGCAGTGAATGGCCTGTCATACCGGTACTCTATCCATACCAATCCCCTGCCCTTTCCCGAACGGATTGCGGCTGACGAGTTCAGGTCATCATCCAGGAGGGGATCCGGGTTTATTTCTCCCACTTCTGTTATAACCACTGGTACAGGATGCTTTTCGACTGCTTCATCCTGAGGTGTCGGCAAGGCCAGAACGATACAATCCCTGTAAAAATCAGGTTCAGCAGCGCCTGGCTGTGTACCCCTCGACAGGTTCCTGATGGGTCCCTCAATGGAAGGAGGTGCAGGAAGGACACCGCTGAAGTTCTGTGGCCCTGTGATACCTGTTTCGCTCCATACAAGTTTTTTCATCGCTTGTTCTGGTTTGACCCACGGGCCGCCGGTAAGGCTCCATCCTGCCGAGCTGAAGATTGCCATCTCAAGTCCCAGCCTGTCGGCTTCAGATGCCGCATGTCTTACAGCTTCAATCCATTCAGGAGACCTGAATGTTATTTTCCTGTCAACGGTCTGCCCCTGCCCAGATGCCACATCAGCAAGCTGAAATCCGCCAATACCGACCCGTTTCATCCATTCAAGGTCTTTTGTTATACCCTCCAGTGTCACATTGCTGTTGGTCCAGTGCCACCAGGTCCTTGGTTTTGCCGATTCGGGAGGGTTGGTGAATCCTGTTTCGAGATCTGTGCCTGGATTCTGGGCAGAGACCACAAGTGAGAGAGTTGACAGTATTAAAAGATATTTTATTCTCGGATGGGTTTGTAAACAATAATTCATTGCTGTATTAATATTTGATTTTGAAATTAGGGTTTTTCAAATTTAATAAAACATGAGGATCTATTTTGTATGAATTTTTAGAGATTTTATCTCGTATTTCTATTAAAAAGTTTTGATGGGAATATTCCCAACCGGCAACCTTTAATAACATGTAAAATAAAACTGACTGCAAACTTATCCAAGTTATTGTAGGTTATATCCTTTGAGGCATGAAAATATTTCATTATAAAGGAATTATTGTTTATATTTGAATGTGATAATTGGATTAAAAAGGGTGATACTTTTTTAAGAACATTAATTGAACATTGTACCTTTTCTCATTTTTCATTACAGAAGTGGTTTTGATAATTAACTTATTAATAAATTTGTAAATTATGAAGGAATTCTTTTTTTTAATAGTATTAAACTTTTTTGTCTACACGTTAATTGCTCAACCTTCTTCATTTACCTGGTATAATAAGCATTTGGACAGAATCAATCCAATCTCCCCCGCGAAAAATCAAAGAGAAAACGGACCTTGTACTGTTTTTGCATCAATAGCAGCGGTTGAGGCCATGTCTGCAATTTATTATAACTTCAATGGCAATAGTCTTATTTTATCTGAAAGCAGCGTTTATAACGCTGGTGCTGAATCTGGGTGTCTGGGAATATCCTGTAACGGAGGAGCGGATGTTCCAACAGTGTTAGACTTTATTATAGAGACAGGTGTAGTTGATAATCAAAGCTACCCTTACCCTGATACAGGTACTATTTGTCGCAATGATTGTCAGGAGGTTTTTAATGCTGGCCATTACAACAGCTTGGTAACTATTCCGGATTGGGAACAGCTTACAACAATAACTGGTACTGAAGCTCAAAAAGATACTGCTTTAAAACAAGCCATAATGGATTATGGACCCATAATTGTTACACTGGGTGGTTATTACAATAATGGATATGTTACTAAAGACTTATATCCTGGTACAGCTTACAATACAAGTCATACAATATTAATTTTAGGCTGGAGAAATAATCCTGGCCTAGAATGGCATATTAAAGATAGTTGGCATGAGAAACACTCAATCTACTATCGTTTAAAAGATTCCATTAATATTTTCAATTACAGTCCAACTTTTTATCGTATTATTCCTAAAATTGGCAATGATTCGATCAGTTGTCAAGGTAATGAATGCAGTCAATTGTACGGAAACAGATATTATGAAGATTGGGATCAAGATGGATTCTACAATTGGGGATTAGACACATATCCTAAACCAGAGAATTGTCCTGGAATTGATAAAATGGATATCGATGATGGTGATCCAAATACAATTTTCCGTGATGGTTATGATCCTTTACCTGCCCCGTATATCTATGATACAATATCCAAATATGTTTGCCCTGGTGGAAGAATATTTACATTGAACAATTTTGATAATCTTTCGAATCTGGGCTTCTCAGTCAGTTGGACCGTGTCACCGTCAGGTTATTTCAGCTCCAGTCCAAGTGGAAATAATGATACAGCAACTGTCACACCCATAGCATCTTACCTTGGCAAACAATGCAAGATTGAGTTCAACCTAAGTTACAATTCTACGTTAGTAAAAACATACAAGTTTGAATTTATTATCAATGGCCCGAGGGAAGATCTGGTTTCAATGTCGGTGTTGGATTCTTACGGAGGCTCGCCTCCCGGATCAGGAGATATGTATTATTTATGCCCTAATACGACATATAATATCTTCTATTACAATTACGATAACAATTGTCAGACAAGTAATTTTGTCTGGGATTTACCGTATGGATGGACGGAACATTGGGATTACGGTCACGTATTATCAATTAACACTAACGATTACCCTTACGGGCTTCTTGATGTAAAGGCAAATCATTGTTGTGCAGACAATCAGGTGAGAGTTTATTCATTGTACTTTGCCGAGGCGGATTGTGGTGAATATTTCATGGCATATCCGAATCCTTCCTCTGAATTTGTTGATATAGATGTTGTAAAGGATAAAATATCATCTGAAGAACTGGTATCGGATATTAAAACATACCTGTCAATTGTAGACAAATCAGGAACAACCAGATTCAGTACAACATTTAAAGGTTTCCCACACAGGATTAATACCAGCGATCTTCCGGATGGAATATATTTCATGAATATTCAGTTTAAGGATAAGAGATCTTCCATCAGATTGGTAATTAAACACTAACAACCATGAATAAGTCGATTAAAGATATTTTTTTGAAGCTGTTAATCGTAACATTCCTGTTTCTTAACAGCTGCGAGAAGGATGAAAAAACGGGATTACCCGTCGACGGAGATGGAAATGTGTATGACACAGTACGAATCGGTACCCAGACCTGGTTAAAGGAGAATCTCAAAACCACTAAATACAATAATGGTGATCCGATACCTCATATTACTAATCCTACTGAATGGTCAACATTCTGGCGAGGTGCTTATTGTTGGTATGACAATAACCCTGACTATAATGATACTTATGGGGCATTATACAACTGGCATGCAGCAAAACTGGCAGACTTTATTTGCCCTGTAGGCTGGCGCGTACCAACTTTGGAGGAATGGACAACTTTAATTAATAATTTAGGAGGAGAATATGAAGCAGGTTGCAGGTTAAAAGAGGCTGGTTTTCAACATTGGGGTGCCTTTAACAAAGGAACCAATGAAAGTGGTTTTACAGCTTTACCAGGTGGGATCAGATATTTTGTTGATGGTACTTATCAAATGATAAGAGAATTAGGCTCCTTCTGGGCTTCTGACGTACCCTATAAAATAGGATTGACGGATGATGCTTGTATGGCATCTAAAGTATCATTTTACAGGGCAACCGGACTTTCAATACGTTGTATCAAGGACAGATGAAATAAAATTATCTATCATACACTTGCCTAAAGAATAAAGAACGACTTGTAAACAAATATGGTTTCATTTTTCAGGATAATCTGAATTCTATGGTTCAGATGAATATTGATTTCCATACTCTTGGGCAGGAATAGGAACCACAACAGTGTTGATTCTGTCAGATACGTTAAAAAGGTTTGAGATTTAATTGGCAAACGGTTTGTTATGCTTACATGCAGGATTAATGACTACTTCTTTAAGAGGTACTCCATGGTTTTGGAACTTTTATCTGATAAGGAAAGAAAATATGAAATAGGAAACCAACTCTTAAGATAGTGATTATGTGTCTGTTCATGATGGTCATTAATTAATTGTCAACCACGAAAGAAGTTTTTTTTGGTCCAATTGTCCGGAAGCCACAATTTAGTAAAGTATAATTTATTACTGCCTGATATTTAATATTATTTTTATTTTTGAATAAACAGCTTATCCATGAGTTCAATTCTTCTTGTAATTCAGATAATTCTGCACGTTCTGAATGGTTACGGTTATTCGCGAAACCTCGATCCGGCTGATTCAGATCATATAATTGTAATACCGACAGCAGGCAACAGCTGGGTTATCAATGATCTTTCCCTCAACCGGACCATCATAAGAAGTTCGGGAATTACCAACTGGACTGATACATCCACCCGTATCCGTACATATTTCAAAACCGAAAGGGCCGGAGAGATAGATATATCAATAAGATCAAGGACAATTTCAGGTACATCAGCCATTAAGTGTAAGTTCGGTACTGAAGAAGTGATAAAACATCTGTCAAATAATGAGTTTGATACATTACAGGTTGGAAAATTCGTTATAAAAACACCCGGTTATCAATGGATTGAATTACAGGGGATAAGTAAAACAGATGATTCATTTGCCGAGATAACTGATGTTATCATAGAAGGTGAAGCTGCAGAAGGTAAAGTTTATTACGTCAGGGATGATTTTCATTTTGGCCGCCGCGGGCCGTCGGTCCATCTCAGGTATGATATTCCTGACCAGGCCGGGGAGATCTTATGGTTCTACAATGAAATTACAGTACCCGAAGGCAATGATGTAACCGGATCATATTTCATGGCGAACGGATTCTCAGATGGCTATTTTGGGATACAGGTTAACTCAGAGACCGAGAGAAGGATCCTCTTCTCTGTCTGGAGCCCGTATAAAACAGATAATCCGGGTGAGATACCCGACGATTATAAAATCATTCTGCTTGACGGGGGTAATGATGTTGTTACGGGAGAATTTGGCAATGAGGGATCAGGAGGTCAGAGTTTCCGGAGATATTTCTGGAAAGCAGGAACAACATATGGGTTTCTTCTTAAAGGAGAACCTTCAGAAAATAACTCCGTCGATTACACAGCTTATTTTTTTGCACCGGAGAGGGGTGAATGGGAGCTGATAGCAAGTTTCCGGAGGCCAAAAACAACAGGTTACCTGAAAAATCTTTATTCCTTCCTGGAGAATTTCCGTACTGAAACAGGATCATTCACCCGCATGGGTTATTACTCAAACCAGTGGATAAGGGACAGGTCAGGAAAGTGGTTCGAGCTTGTAAATGCCCGTTTTACCTTTGATGCCACTGCCCGCAAAGAGGCAAGAATGGACTATGCGGGGGGCATTGAAAACGGGAAGTTCTTCCTTAAGAACTGTGGCTTCTTCAATGAATCAACCCCTGCAAATATAGCTCTTACAAGAGAACCCGCCGGGAAACCTCCTGAAACTTATAAAATCATTCAGCAATAAGTTTTAGTAGATCCTGCTATTTCTTTGCCGCAGCCCTCTCCTCCTCGATCTTTTTGTCGAGGTACTTTTTACCCTGTGTAATCCATTCCTCCGGTTCTGTTCCCAGCAGATGATGATTGAAGAATTCATTCACCTTTTTTGTATAATCGAGCTGGTTTTCCTTTTTCGAGAGTGAATGGTTTTCAGCATCATATACAAGCATTATAAAAGGCTTCTCCATTCGGCGCATTGTGGTGAACATCTCTATTCCCTGGTGCCAGTCGACTGCCCCGTCGACGTTGCCGAAGGCTATCAGCAGAGGAGTGGTGATATTATGTGCCTGGAACATGGGTGAGTTCCTCATATAATCGTCCATTATCTCCCACCATGGTTCACGCAGACGACCCTGGGATATCTCAAAGATATTCTGGTTGGGAGATCCCGTGTTCCAGTAGATCTCATTGTACATGCTTATCATATTAATAAGGGGAGCACCTGCCACAGCCGCCGAAAACAGATCTGTCTGCGTGATGATAAAGCTTGTCTGATATGCACCCCAGCTGTGTCCCATAATACCGATCTTCTTCTCATCGATCATGCCCGTTTTAAGTACCTCTTCAACGGCAGGGATAACACATTCAGCCGCCGACTCGCCTGGCTGATTGGTATTATAGACAATGTCGGGCTGGAAAACAAAATAACCCTGACTTGTGTAATTGGTCGTATTGTAAGGACTTCTTGGCGAAGGGGTTACGTAACGATTAACGACATTCGACCTGATTTCATAGATATAGACGATCATCGGGTACTTCTTTCCCGGCTCATAACCTGCAGGGTAAAAAAGTGCCCCTTGCAACGGTTTCCCGTCCCTGTTTGTGAAATGGACAACCTCGCTCCTGCCCCAGGCAAAATTCTTCTGCTGGGGATTAGTCTCCGACATCTGAGCGGCACCTGTAAATGATGCAGGGACCCTGAACAGATCAGGAGAATCTTCATAGGTCTCGGAGTTGAAGATGAACCAGGCGGACTTCTCAGCCTTCCTCAGTGAAGTAATGGCTTTGTCTTCATAGATAAGCTTTTCGAATTTATTCTTTACGGTCAGGCGGTAGTATCCCATTTTCTTGTCAATGTCGCCGAAAGCAGAAAAATACAGGTCTTCAGCAGGGTCGAGCCAGGGATATTCAAAACTAAGACGTGTGACTCTGAATCTGATCCCGTCATCTTTACCGTTAGTGAGTCTCACAGGTTTTGCTCCGTCAGTATAAACTTTCCAGACATCAAACTCATCATATATCAAGATCGCTTTATCATCTTTGTACCACCCGCCGTTGCCAAAGGGAGGCTTGATGTCGTTAGGGCTGTCGTCGCGGGTATTCCAGAATACTGATGCAATTCCCTCTGTCAGATTTATATGTTTATCTCCCTGTAAATCATAAACCCACCAGTTTTTGTCCTTGAAATAGAGGGCATATTTACCGGCTGGTGATGTCCCGTACAGATTCGTGAAATTACTCAATATCAGCTTCTTTTCTCCTGTTAAAGCGTTTACGGCATAGTGATCGTAATAGGTCTGCCTGAAAGCCGGTTTGTAGGGTGTGTCGTCGGTTGCAAGTGCATACCGGCCATCAGATGTCGGAGAACCCCTCCTCATTTGCTCGTCGGTTATTCTTGTCACCCTGCCGGCATCGATATTCCATGCAAAAAGGTAAGAGAAATCCTTATCGGTGTTATACTGCACTTTCTGCCTTGGCTGAACAGGGTCATCCTTCCAGTGCCAGATATCAACACCGGGCAGTTTCTCGTCGTTTCCGGGCTTCTTGTCTTTCTTCTCTTTGACGGTCCAGTCGAAGGCCCCGAAGAATATTGTTTTAAGATCACTTGAGATAACAGGCCGGAAATTTTCATGTATCCTGAGACCTGTCGGGAAAGAATTGTCGTTTACCGGCTCCCACTTCCTTATCTCAGGTTTTGTAGTGACTTTCCTGACGGTAAAAAGGGCATGGTTTTCCTCAACATAGCCGGTATCGGTATATGCTTTCAGAAAGGCAAGGGCATCACCCTCTCTCTCCCATACGATGTTACGGTAAACAGCAGTGTCGTTATCGAGAAAGACAATGTTGTAATTATCGAGGTTCATAAGCTCCACGCCGTTTCCCTTCTTATCCTGGGTACTGACCGCATACACAATACGGTTACCCGGTTTATTTACCGAATACTCGCTTATGTTCGCAATATTCTTCAGAGTGCCCGAACTGAGATTATACAGGAAAATATCCTTTGTCTTGCTGTTCTCGGGAGCATATCCGCTCATTACCAGGTGGCCGGCATTTCTGGTAAACCTGAGCGATTCTGTGTTTTCGAATATCCTCTCTTTACCGGTGGCCAGTTCCAGCAGCCTGGTTTTAAACCTGACAGGCTTCTTCTGCTCTCTCATCTTCTCTGTTTCCTTCTCGCTGTATCCAATCCGGCAGGCGGCCCATTTTGAATCGGAAGAGAAGGACAATCCGGTTGAGAGCGGGTACTTGTACGATTTGCCTGAAGCGGCATTTTTAATGTAAAGGGTATCATCTCCGTCCACGAGGGAAACGCTCCATCCTACCCACGAACCATCATCTGAGATTGTTGTTGCGCCCAATGTCTGCCATTTTGTATAATCTTCTGGTTTGATCGAAGGCAGAGGCTCCTGTGCGTTGACACACAGGAAACCAGCTAAAAGTATTACTGTTAACAGATGAGTTTTGTTTAAATCTTTCATTTTTTCCGGTTTTTGTCTTTGTATTTATGTGATTTTTTGAAAACCCAAATGTAAAAAATATAGGTTTATATTTGCCATTATTTTGATTTTATGCTCAGGAAGATACCTCATACATACGTAATCGTTTTCGGCGTAGTTATTATTTCTGCCGTTCTGACCTGGATCGTTCCCGGAGGCACATTTGAGAGACATATTGTAAATGTGAACGGCATCGACCGCAATGTGGTTGTCCCGGGGTCATTCGATTATACAGGCAATAACCCCCAGACCTGGCAGATCTTCTCGGCACTGTTTGACGGATTTGTCGACAGGGCAGATATCATCATCTTCATCCTCATAATCGGAGGGGCTTTCTGGATAATGAACGAAAGCAAAGCTATAGATGTGGCAATACGATCGTTCCTGCGGTTCAGTAAAAGGATCGAACACAACAGGATAATTGCCAGGCTGGGAGCCGATAACATTATTTTCGTCTTTATAATGCTGATGTTCAGTGTATTCGGGGCAGTATTCGGCATGAGCGAGGAGACAATAGCATTCGTGATAATCTTTGTTCCGCTCGCGGTCTCGATGGGTTATGATTCAATTGTGGGAGTTTGCCTTTGTTTCGTGGCAGCAGCTCTTGGTTTTGCCGGGGCAATACTTAATCCCTTCACGATCGGCATAGCACAAGGGCTCTCTGATCTTCCGCTCTTTTCCGGACTCGAATACCGGCTATTCTGTTGGGTGGTGATAAATCTGCTGGGATTCGCATTCATTCTCAGATATGCCCGGCGGGTGAAGAAAAATCCTGCCCTTTCACCGGTTGCAGAAGAGGATAATTACTGGCGGGAGCTTCATGAGACAGGCTCACTGAAGATAGAGTACCACACCCCTCTTTCAGGCTGGTTAAGCTATATCATGCTGCTGATCGTAATGGTGATATTCTCGGTTATCTTTCCCCTTACGGATATTTCCGTAGGCGACAGCAAAACTACATTGCCAGCCCTTCCGGTAATTACAGTGCTTTTCGGGATCATGGGACTGCTCACTTTGAGAAAATCAATCCATTTCTTCATTATTCTGATACTTATTGTTACAATACTTGTTTTGATAACCGGGGTAATGGGTTACGGGTGGTATATTATGGAAATAGCCACCCTGTTCTTTACAATGGGATTGGTGTCAGGCATTGCGATGAATTATTCACCGAACAGGATCACAAAGCTTTTCCTCGACGGTGTCAGGGATATTCAGTCCGCCGCGCTTATAGTGGGACTTGCCGGAGGAATAATTATAATTCTGAATAACGGGAATGTTATCGACACCCTGCTCTATAAGCTCTCTGAGTCTATTTCCGGCATGGGAAAGATGGCTTCGGTCGGGATGATGTATGTAGTGCAGAACCTGATCAACCTGGTAATGCCGTCGGGGTCGGCCAAGGCTGCACTGACAATGCCTATGATGTCGCAGTTCTCCGATCTCATAGGTGTTTCGCGTCAGGCAACTGTAATGGCGTTCCAGTTCGGCGACGGATTCACCAACATGATCACCCCTACATCAGGTGTTCTCCTTGGGGTCCTGAGCATCGCTAAGATACCCTATGATAAATGGTTCAAATGGGTTCTGCCTTTTATTATCGGGTTGGTAATTCTCGGTTTTATCCTCCTTATCCCAACGGTAATAATGGATTTGAAAGGCTTTTAACAAGAAATTAACCATCACCGGCAAATCATTCATTAACTTTAAGCAACTTTTGTGAGAAACTTTCGTCTATAACGCATAATACTATCCACGACTTTCAAGTCGTGGATATCAGACATCAAAACTTAAACCCTTTGAATATGATTCTAAGACGCCGTGAATTCATCAGAACGAGTGGCATTGCTGCTGCAGGTTCACTCGTGATCCCTCCCCTGCTTCATTCATGCAAAATGAGCAGGTTATCGGATAATGCTGAAAGCTACATGAGCCACTTTGAAGTGACACGCGAACAGCTGCAAAAAGTGATATCGGCAGCCATGGAAAAGGGAGCGGATTATGCCGATCTCTATTTCGAACATTCCCTCAACAACACAAGTGCCCTTGAGGACGGAAAGGTTAACAGCGCATATTCCAATATTGCCTATGGTGTTGGGATAAGGGTGCTGAAAGGTGATCAGACAGGTTACGCCTATTCGGAGGTAATATCGGAGGAGGCCATGCTGAAGGCCGCACGTACAGCAGCCAATATTGCCGATGTATCCGGAAAATACCTGAATGCAAGGGTTAGCGAGCTTACATCGCCATCATATTATGCCGTCGGAGCATCGTGGGAGGATTATTCGGTGAGAGATAAGATTCCGTTCATACAGAGAATGAACGACAGGGTCTTCGCCGCCGACAACCGTGTGGCAAAGGCCAATGTCTATCTGAGCGATAAGACCTCCTATATCCTTTTCTTCAATTCCGAAGGTTTGCTGGCATGGGATTACCGTCCCCTCGTTTTTCTGGCCGGTGTTTGCATAATGGAGGACAAGGGCAGGATTGAGAATTTCTTCAGCGGACGCTCGTTCAGAAAAGGCTCTGAATTCCTCACAAATGAGCTGGTAGATGAAATGTCGGATGAGGTTGTCAGAAAGACCTCGCTCCTTTTTGAGGCCATAAGACCCGAACCGGGTGAGATGGAAGTTGTTGTGGGAGCTGGAGAATCCGGGATATTACTGCATGAGGCCATGGGGCACGCGTTTGAGGCCGACTTCAACAGGAAAGATCTTTCAATCTTCTCCGACATGATGGGAAAGAAGATTGCAGAACCTTTCGTAAGGATTATCGACGACGGGACCATTCCCGGAAACCGAGGCTCACTGAACTTTGATGATGAAGGGAATCTTTCAAAGAAAACCGTTCTGGTAGATGAGGGTATCCTTACAAGCTATCTGCACGACAGGATAAGTTCAAAACACTATAATATAGATCCTACCGGCAACGGCCGGCGCGAAAGCTTCAGACATATCCCCATGCCAAGGATGAGGTGTACATATATGGATAATGGTCCCCACAAGAAAGACGAGATTATTTCGAGCGTAAATAAAGGTATTTATGTCGACAGCTTCAGCAACGGAGAGGTCAATATAGGACAGGGTGATTTTACATTCTTTGTCAAGTTCGGCTACCTGATCGAGAACGGAAAGCTTACCAGGCCGGTCAAGGATGTGAACATAATTGGTAACGGTCCCCAGGCTCTTGCAGATATTGTTATGGCGGCCGACGATATGATTATTAACGACGGGGTATGGACCTGCGGCAAAAACGGGCAGGGAGCTCCTGTCTCAATGGGTATCCCTACAGTCAAGATCAAGAAGCTTACGGTCGGCTGAACCAATCTTTTATTAACCAGAAAATCAATAGTATATGAATACGAAAGAAAAATATGACCTGGCCGATATGGTTATCGCACATGCCCTTAAAAGCGGGGCCGATCAGGTTGCAGTGACCATTTCCGATAACAGGAGCACCGAGATCGAGATAAGAGATCAGAAGATCGATACCCTTAAGGAATCGAACCGCAGCAATCTGTCGGTGGACATCTATACCGAAAATAAATATTCATCCCATTCAACAAACAGGATGAAGAAGGAAGAGCTTCTGAAGTTTATTGAGGAGGCTATTGCAGCTACCAAATACCTGGCCCCTGACGAATTCCGGACCCTCCCCGAGCCGGAGCTTTATTACAGTGGCGGAGGACCCGAACTTAATACCTTGGATCCGGAAATCGACAGTCTCGATGCCAGGAAAAAGATCGACATGGCAAACCAGTCGCTCAACGAAGCCTATGGAGAGGACGAAAGGATCATATCCGTCAGCTCATACTATTCCGACAGCATTTCGAACATGGTTAAAGTCGCCAGCAACGGCTTCAGGGGTGACTCAGGAAGCACCGGTATCTCCCTGGCGGTTAGCGTTTCGATCAAGAGCGATGCGGGTCGTCCTTCCGATTACTGGTATGAGAACTCCCGATTCATCGACAGGCTGAAGAAAACAGATATTGGGAGGGAAGCTCTGGCAAGAGCCCTGAACAAGATGAATCCCAAAAAAATTGCTTCGGGAAAATATCCTGTAATCATTGAAAACCGGGTTGCCGGTAATATCGCAGGACCTATCTATAATTCACTTTCAGGTGCAAATATCCACCAGAAACAATCATTTCTTATAGGGAAGCAGGACAAACCGATAACTTCTTCAATTTTAACTGTATACGACGATCCTTTCATACCTTCGGGCAGTGGTTCGAGGCTTTTTGACAGTGAAGGGCTTGCTTCTGTCAGGAGACCGGTTATTGAAAACGGGGTATTAAAGAATTATTATATCGATACCTATTACGGGAAAAAGCTGGGAATGAAGCCAACTTCCGGCAGCTCTTCAAATGTGGTTTTCGGAAAAGGTAAAAGGAGTCCGCAGGAAATGATCAGCTCCATAAGCAAAGGAGTCTATATTACCGGATTCATCGGCGGAAACTGCAACCTGTCGACCGGTGATTTTTCATACGGGATAGAGGGGTTCTACATCGAGAACGGCCGGATAGTGCATCCGGTAAATGAAATGAACATTACCGGCAACATGAATACGTTCTGGTTCTCCCTTTCAGAACTCGGGAACGATCCCCGCGAAAACGACTCAATCATGATCCCCTCTCTTATGTTTGAAAATGCTGTTCTAAGCGGGATCTAGAAAAAAATATTCAGTTCTAAGCATTTGGAAAAAAAAGAAATCGGGTTAATTCTCGAGAACCAGAGAGAATATTTCCTGTCGGGAAAAACACTGGAAATCTCCAGGCGGCTTGAAACGCTTAAAAAACTGCGCAGGGTGATTCCGGACTACACGCCATATAACAGGCTCAAGGAGGGAATTATTAAGCTGGTGATGAGGTGATAATTGAGCGTAGAGCGTAGAGCGTAGAGCGTAGAGCGTAAAGGCGTTTGTCTCCCCCTCTCCCTCTCCCCCTCTCCTTTTCTCCCCCTCTCCCCCTCTTGTATTCATTCTATCCTTCCGATATATTTATCTGTCCTGATTATCATTGCGTTCCTGACGAATGCCGGTGTTGCCCAGATCTGATCAGTAAGCTGGTTTTGAGCAACCACATCATATTTGCGTCCGGGTTTTATTACAAGTCCTTCTCCCCTTATTGAGAAGAAGTAAATATTGCCGGCAGCCATAACCGGTGAGGCATTGAAATTTGCCCTTTGCCTGGCGGTCCATATATCATCCCCTGTAGCAGCATCGATACAGATCATATTATTCTTTGTATCGACGGTGTAGATCAGGCCATCCTTAATGACTGGTGTCAGGAGTTGCATCGGTTCCGTGCGTTTCCTCCAGACAACATGCGTTTTTGTGACATCTCCCCTGCCAGCCGGGTTCACAGCCAGAATTTCGGAGAACTCGGATCTGTCAGCATCTACCATGAAGCCTGTATAGAAATAGACAATACCTTTTTCTGTAAAAGGCATTGAAACTGTTGACTCCGCGCCCCTTATTACCCGCCATATCTCATTGCCTGTCAGGGGATCGTATGCTATGCAGACAGCCGATCCGTTGGATATCAGCTGATCACGTCCTCCCACGTTTATCACAAGGGGTGTGATATAAGCCTTGGTTCCGATCTTGGGCAAGGGTACATAAGGCTCTTCCGGACGATCGGTCTTCCATACCGTTTTTCCCGTTGCTTTGTCAAGCCCAACGATGAACCTTACATCTGTCCCTTCATAGTGAAGAATAAGCAGATTCTTATAGATCACGGGTGACGAGGCGGGTCCCTGAACATGTTCGCATTTGAGATCGGTACGGGTCCAGACAATTGCCCCGGTATTTGTATTTATACATGCCGTTCCCAGGCTCCCGTAATGGACATATACAAAATTCCTCTCAATGCAAGGTGTAGGAGTGGCGTAGCTGTTGATATTATGCTTGCGCAAAGGCTTATCCGGAGCAAACACCTTAATTTCATGGATAATCTTACCAGTCCGGAAATCGAGGCAAACGGCGAAGAGTTCCATGCCGTCATCAGTTGCAGTGGTGACCCATATCTGATTACCGTAAACAACCGGAGAGGACCATCCTTTGCCCTGAATTTCGGTTTTCCATCTGAAGCCGGAATCGTCCGACCATTTAAGGGGAGCCTTTTCGACGGCCGCAATGGCGCTCAGGTCACTTCCCCTGAAGTGTGTCCAGTTACCATCCTGTGCACTTGTATTTTCTCCTAAGACGCAGAACACCGATACTATTAAAAGAACAAATACTTTTCTGCTCATAAGCCTGATTTATAAATTGATAAAAGTTTTAAATTTCAGCTACGCCGGGATCATCCCGGATCTGATTTTGTCAATATATGAAAATCCGGATGATTACTGTAAATTTATGTCAAAAATCATAGAAAAAGGAGTATCATCATCCGGGCCAGAAAGATCCTCAGGAACATAACCAGAGGATATACTGTGGCATAAGCTTTTTACCGGAAATCTGGCGGTTGGTGACCATAAGCCGCCTTGAAATGAGTCTGCCTCCTTTTGCTGTAAGGTCTGTTCCGCTAACCTCGCCCAATTTGCTTATAATCTCATCTCTCAGGCCTTTCTGTGTTACGACAAGAATAATATCATTTTCGTGATGTTTAATCCAAGAACTCTTCTTACCATCACCATTGTAAGGATTATCCCCAGAACCCCGAAAGGATAAGCCACGGCATATCCCAGGCCTAAATCGGGTATCTCCCCGGCAGATGCTTCCGGCCATACCTGGGCAAGAGCCTGCTGAGCCGCCCCAAGTCCGGGAGTATTGGTCACCGCACCCGACATAATGCCTGCCATCATTGGGAGTGATGTCCCTGTTATAAAATGTATTGATAGAGCTGTCACCCCTCCTATAACCACTACTGCCATTGCCAGCAGATTAAGAGTAAGCCCTCCTTTTCTGAAGGATGAGAAAAAACCCGGACCGACCTGAAGGCCAATCGAAAAAACGAACAAAATGAGTCCGAAATCCCTGATAAAGTCGATCACCTGACGGTTGATCGAAAATCCCAGATGCCCCATGGCAATACCGGTAAAAAGCACAAAAGCTATCCCGAGGGAAATCCCGGCTATTCTGATCTTTCCCAGAGAGACTCCGAGTGCAATTACAATACAATAGATAAGAATAGTCTGAGATACACTTTCCTGCCAGAGCAAATCATTTAACCAGGTCATACATAATTAATCCTGACGTAAAAGTATAAGAAAATCAGTAATCTGATCCGTCATGAGTCCGGTTAATACATCGTCTTTCAGGAATATAGTTGTTATGCAGTGTATCGGTAAGACCTGTCAGCTTAGACCCCGGAACACTTTTCTGAAATGATAGCCGTAAATACTGTATGTAACTGCCAGGGGAAAGACTTTTGGTTTTGTGAAGATGCTCCAGAAAAAGAGTTTCCAGTAGTATCGCCTGTACTTGGTCAGGATTCCCAGATATAAGATTGATTTCAGTAAAGCCATAATCTTATTGAAGGAGATCCTGTCTCTGAACGTTGGATTATAATGTCTCAGGAATCTTATCACCCTTTCATAGTAAGATTTGCCTGAATATATTTCGTGAACTATCTTTTCATAGCCTTTTAACAACTCATCCTTATCCATGACAGGTATGAAATTCATGGAGTAGTCAGTATTGTCTCCGGTGAATTTTGTGGTCAGCCTGCCTTCTTCTTTCAACCGCTTGTAAAGCTTTGATAACCTTGGTGCATTTAGAAGACCTACCATAGCGGTTATAATCCCGCTCTTCTGAATGAAATCTATTTGTCGCTGGAAAATGTTTGGCGGGTCGTTATCAAAGCCGACAATAAATCCTGCCATGACTTCGATTCCATATTGCTGAATCTTGTTTACGCTGCCGATCAGTTCCCTGTTTTTGTTCTGCAATTTATTGCATTCCTTCAGGCAATTCTCATCAGGAGTTTCGATACCCACAAATACTTTTGCAAAACCGGCTTGTGCCATCAAAGCCATCAGTTCGTTATCGTCGGACATGTTGATTGACGCTTCCGTTATAAAGTTGAAAGGATGACCGTTTGATTTCATCCAACTGATAATTGCCGGCAGCAACTCAGTCTTCAGCCTCTTTCTGTGTCCGATAAAATTGTCATCAACAAAAAAAACAGATCCCCGCCATCCAATCCTGAATAGTTGTTCAAGCTCGGAAATGATCTGTCCTGAAGTTTTGGTCCTTACCTGCCTTCCAAAAAGTGCTGTGATATCGCAAAAATCACAGTCGTAAGGGCAGCCTCTTGTATACTGTATTGCTGCTGTCGCATAGTCGGCCGGCCTTATAAGGGAATAGTCAGGCATAGGGGATTTTGACAGGTCGGCAAATTTATCTGATCTATAGATTTTTTGAGGGTTGCCGTTTTTCAGGTCTTCGATAAAAAGAGGAAGTGTAATCTCTGCTTCGTTAAGGACCATGTGATCAATTTCACTGTAATGTTCGTGCTCCTCCGTAAACAAAGGTCCCCCTCCGACTATCCGGGTTTGAAGTTCCCTGCACCGGTCAATGACCTGTCTGACTGAAGCGGACTGAACAGATATGGCACTGATGAAAACAAAATCCGCCCGGATAATATCCTTATCCTTCAGCCTGGAAACATTAAGGTCCGCTAATTTCTTGTTCCATCCCTCAGGCAGCATTGAGGCCACTGTAAGTATTCCCAGGGGAACGTTTGCAGATTTTTTTGAAATGAACTTAAGGGCATGTTTAAAACTCCAGTAAGTATCGGGGAATTCAGGGTAAACCAACAGAATGTTCATGGATCAGATATTTTCTGCAAAAATATTGCCCGGTGAAACCTCCAACAAAAAAATGGGATTATTCCCGGCCATTCAATTGCCAATCAGATAAACCGGGGATTATTGCCACCGGGCAGGGGTGAATGTCATTCGCCCCCGGAAAGCTGAATTGCCTCTCTCAGCTTCAGCAGATATTGACGCGAAACGGGGATTTTACCGGTATATCCCTTTATGGTAACCCAGTGATTATTATAACTTCTGCTGAGTTTTTCAACAAAATACTTATTCAGTACACACATTCTGTGGCAGCGGACAAAATTTGGATACTCACTCAACTGGAGCTCAATATTTTTCAGAGTATTCCGGATGAGGCTCTTCTTATAAGTATCGCCCTGCTTATATACTATTTCAACATAATTATCAGCAGATTTAATAAATGCGATCTCTGAGATCAGAAGGGTGAGGATTTCAGTATTGTTCTCTGATATAAACTGGACTGTACGATTCAGAATATCTTCTTCGAATTTACCAATCTTACCCTCGATAATTTTTCTCTCAGAAGCCAGCAAGCCGATTTGTTCCCTCAGATTGCTGTACATGTCGTATAATCTGATAATTACCGGCGGAATGAAGCATATGAAAATTATTTTAAACATTATATAGAATGAGATTCTGATGCTCCCTACATACCTGAGATAGAAAGCAAAGGCAACTGAACTTAAAGCGATGAAAGTCAATTCGTGAAGATAAAAATAGCGAATGGGTTCACTGCTATTGGAAATATTTTCACCTGTCAGCCAGCGAAAAACCAGAAAAACAAGGATTAACTGCAACAATGTTATGACTCCGAAACCGGCTACAAACAGAAGATTATTATTAAAGTCAAACCTGTCGACAGGAAACGGTTGGAAAAAAAGAATAAAAAGGAAAATTCCAAATCCTATGCTTAAAAATAGTCTCAGCCTCTCACTCAGAACCTTTGCCACCTGATAATCTTATTTTGTATATATGAATTTCAAACGAATATAAAAATACAAAATAAAGAGGCTATATCAAAAGAAATTTAACTGCAAGGAGTTCAAAACCCTCCCGGTGTAACTTGTGGTTTACGGATCTGGTCAGTAAACACGGTCTTTCAAAATTATTATTGAAAAATCCACACTCGAAACAAGGTCGTTCTATTCAAAAACTTTTTTCTGTTCCGGAGTCAGGAGTTCCATTACTTTTTGCCGGTGTTCTTCCCGGATCTTCTCTATATTCTTAAAATTCTCTTCCCTGAATTTTCTCATTTCTTCCTGTTGTTTCTGCCGGAGTTCACCGATCTCTTTCCGCTGCTGTTCCGTTAGTCCGGGTATCCTGCCGTAATAAGGCGTTTCGCTCCGCCACCTCTCTGCAGATGGTCCATCATAATATGGTCTCCCGAAATATGGTCTCCCGAAATATAGTCTCCCGATATCAGGTCTGTCAATTCTGTCCTGCCCCGGGTGCATACGGTCCATCCATAACGGACCTCTGCCGTATGGTCCCTGTATTCCGGGATAGAACCCTCTTCTCATGCCATACATTGGCATCTGCCGTATACCCCTGTGCGGATAGAAATACCTTGGGTCCATTCCTCTGCTGATCCCTCTCATCCGCAGGGAATCTGTCCCGGCACTTTCACCCCGAGGCTGGTTCAAATCCATCCGTGTTCCGGCCCGCCCAAGCCTTGTTGTATCGAGCAGGCCCCTGACGCCACGCTGTGCATAGATTCCACCGGCTCCGGTCAGAAGGAGCATCAGTGTTATTGTCATAATTTGTCCTGTCCTTTTCATCTTGTTTATCATTTATATAATTCACACTTTACGAGACGCCCTGACAGGGCGTCTTTACATTTGCTTTACCATATAGACAACTGAAATCCCTGATTCATTCTCCGGGTAAGCGAATTTAACAAATTATATTCCTCTTTTTATTTCATTCATTCAGATTATAAACGTAACTTTGGTTAGCTCATCATCATAATTAATAAAATTGTGTGATCATGAAGAAGTTCTTTATTTTATTCAATTTGCTGGCTGTAATGACAATAGCGTTACAGGCACAGAAAGTCACAAACCATACATGCCGGCTTGATAACGGGATAGTTATTAAAACGGAACAGACCTGGAGCCAGGTATGGGTTGATCAGCGCTTCGCAGCTATGACAGCAGCTGACCAGGGGAATCCGGTCGCTGTCAGTGTAAGAACCCTTGGGACACTCACTTCAGGTTCAGCCTTTAAACTTTACAGTTCCGGGAAGGAGGTCAGTCTGAAAGGGGCAAAACCGGGTAATTATACCATGAAAATGACTTACAAATTATCGGGCAAGCCCGGCACTCTGAGTTTTGATATTGACGATATCGTTATCAAACCCCAGACGAAAACGACTGTTTCGGTTACCCTGTATGATTACCAGATCATGATAGATGAGAAGCAGGGCATCCAGAATGGCCTCTCCCATTATGAATCGAAAGTTGAAAGGTACAAGGGCAGTCCCGAATCGAATCCTGAGTGCGGCGCCATAGCTTTCTATGTAAAAGGGAACCGTGAGAAACCTGTTGCACCGGCCGAGAGCACGGGGAAGAAGACAGGAAGGATCAAGCCCGGGACCTTTGATGTAATGATAACGCTGGGGACACCGGACAGACTGCAGAAAGTATGGCTGGAAAACTTCGCAATGAAGCCGAATGTCAGTTACATTATCACTACAAATCTTAACGCCGGGATCGTCACTTATGCCGGGGTAAACAAGGATGTAAAAGCATTTCACATCTATCCGGCCGGCACGGCTGACAGACAGCAGGGAAAAGCAGTTCCGGAAAGGAACCTCGAGATATTGAGGTGCGAAACCCAGGGGCTCACAAGTTCATGTCCGCCAGGAACCTACGATATCCTGCTGAGTCTCGGGAGCGGGTCGAAATATGAGTGGAGAAAGGGTATAGCTGTTCAGACCGGAACAAGGGTGCAGGTTAAGTAGGAAGCGGGGAGCAGGGAGCGGGGAGCGGGGAGCAGGGAGCAGGTCTTGCTAGTCGTGCAAGTCATGCAGGTCCTGCAAGTCGAAGAAACTTCTTAATTATGCCTTAAACAAAAGTTATTCCGGCTTTCAGTCCTGTTTCGCGTACATAATCAGCCGCAAGTCTGTATTCTTCCTGTGAGTCGAGATGTTCCAGCATAAATGGAACATCTTTGAGCTTGCCTGCTTCCCTAAGGAAAACTGTATAATCAAGCGAGCCCAGTCCGGGCCTGCGTTCCTCGAGATGAACTGTCAGCCGGGGTAAAATGGTTATGTCTTTGGCATGAATGGACTTTATGTAAGGGCCCAGCTTATCAAAACACTCCCTGAGGAAAGCCGCATTATTGAAAAATTTCTGCGGACTCGAGATCATATTCACAGGATCGAGATGAGCTGCAAATTGTTTTCGTCCGACAGCCCGGATCAACTCCAGATAGGTATCCGGCGAGTCGGGAAGCATATATGGCATAGGCTCAAGCGTATAATACGCAGCAGCAGGTTTTACCTGGTCAATAATGTACCGGGCCGTTTCAACGATCATATCGAAAGTATCTGCAGCATAGTTGCCGGGATAGGGTCCGTCCCATATCTCTCCCCTCCCGCCGGATATGTTGACACAACATATGGCGCCAATTTCATCAGCCAGTTGAAGCGCATCGATATTCTTTCCGACAGCTTCTTTCCTGACAGTTTCATCCGTATCCATCATATTGCTCCAGGCTCCAACTTCAGCAATCAGAATATTGTTTTTCCCGGCTGCTGACCTGAAAGCCTTAATTAGCTCCGACGGGGCCCCGGGTTGAACAGGACAATATGCGGCGCTGTATCCCAATGACCTGATGGTTTTAATCCAGTCAGCAGGATCTGAGAATTTACCCGGGACAGGAGCACCGAGCCTTATTGGATTTGATGGGTGCTGGTTACTACCATATCTCAGGGGCGACGGGATTACTGCAATTCCGGCAGTCAAAACAGAACCCTTCCTGATGAATTTACGTCTGCTAATGTACATTCCTGATGTTTTATGGGCTGATTAATAATATCTTCCAATATATTTATTATCTACTATCAGCTTTTTGAGAGCATATGGATCAATCATGTTTTGTTTTTTATATATGATATTTCCTCCCGGTTCAATTAACATTGTGAAAGGCAAAGCGCCCTGCCAGTCAGGATCGACAGCCTCAATCAGTTTATACACATCATCATGGTTGAAGATAAAGTTCTTATTGGACGCCTGTTGTTTCTGAAGGAACCTGAGAGCGTCAGACTTTCTTGCCTGCTTGTCGGCGCTAATGGAAATGAACTCAAACCGGCGTCCGCGGTACATCCGGTCAATGATAACCAGATCAGGAAATTCAGTTATGCATGGACCGCACCAGGTTGCCCAGATATTTATTAATCTGAGCTTGTCCGATGTGGTATTGGCAATAAGCTCCCTGATCCCTTTTGTATCTATTTCTTCGAGCGTAACAGGCAGTTCCGCCCATTGTTTATAGAGCCTTTGTGTAGATTCATCTTTCCATGACCATTTAATTGAACAGCCGAATACCTTGGTCACCGGATTATTTACCTGTCTTCCTGCGAGAATGTCATCTATTGCATTTCTGAGATCTTCTCCCTTTCCTGTACCGGGTTTTTCTGATCCGTCAATACGGCCGACATACCTGAGCAGGCGGTTACTGTCGAAAACAAAGCAGTGAGGGGTTGCGACAGGTCCATATGCCAGGGCGGCTTTCTGCTCATCGCCGTCATAGAGATATGGAAAGGTAAACCCTTTGTCGGCTGCCCGCAGTTTCATCTCATCATAGCTGTCGCCCATATCGGAATAACCCAGTTCGGAGTAATTCAAGGCCTTGTCGGCATTGGGAGAGATCATAACCAGGGCAACCCCCTTTGATTCATATTCCTTTTCAATTGTGATAATCCGATCTTCATATGCCTGTGCAGTAGGGCAATGGTTGCAGCTGAAGATAACAACCAGAACCGGTGCCTTTTCAAAATTTTTCAGAGTGTACATTTTTCCGTCGACTCCCTGAAGACTGAAATCAGGTGCCCTGGCACCGGGCTGAAGCGTTTCCGGCTCTGTGTGCACTGTCTGTGATCCCAGCCTGACCGGGATAAGCAGAACTATCAGCAGCATTAAAAATGATTTATTCATCGCTTGCAATTATAAAATATCTTAAAAGCACGGTATTAATATACCTAATTTTCAAACAATTTGTCCTTTTCTGTGTTTAAATTGTATAAGCTCGTTACGGGTTTTGCAGTTCCTTTTGCTATGTTAAATATAGTTAAATAATTATTAATGAACATTTAAAGAGGTCTGTTTTTTCTATTTTTATGACGATTTTTAACCGGAGAAGTTTTTCCGAAGAGAATTTTTACGATATGAAGCGAACATTTATATATACAGGAATCATTGCAGGAGCGGCAGTCATTTTTCTTATAGCATTCACCTTTTTAACTGACAGGGGTGACAAATCAACCGTTTTCGCGGAAGTCTTCCAGGGCAGTTTTGAGATAACCATAAACGCCACTGGCGAACTGATGGCTGAAAAATCTGTCGACATAATGGGACCTGATTTTGCCCAGAGAAGGGATGTACGGTCCTCAAATATCAGGATACAGGACCTTGTACCTGAAGGCACTGAAGTGGAAGCGGGGGATTATGTTGCCACTCTCGACCGGACGCAGTACGCCAATGATTTAAAGGACCTTCAGGAGAGGCTTGCAACCATGAACACGGAGCTCGCGATGAGACTTCTTGATTCGACCGTCGTACTTAACGGTTTGCGGGATGACATCAGGAATCAGAAGTTCACAGTTGAAGAAGCCAGAATAACCCTGCGCAATTCGCAGTACGAATCGCCGGCAATAGTAAGGCAGGCAGAAATAAATCTTGATCAGGCTCAGCGCACACTGGAACAGAAACAAAGATACTATACTCTTCGCGTAGCTCAGCTTGAAAGAGATATCAATAACAGAAGGACCTTTATCGGTCGCCTCGAAAGAAGGGTAGGTGACACACAGGAACTGCTCGAAGGCTTTACGATCACGGCTCCTTCGGCAGGAATGATTGTATACAAACGGGACAGGCGCGGCACCAAAAGGAGGATCGGATCCACTATAAGCCCTTTTGACCGTGCTGTAGCCTCATTGCCTGATCTCTCCACAATGGTATCGAGAGTCTATATCAACGAAATAGAGATGAGCAGGGTTGCTCCCGGCCAGCAGGTGGATATCCGGATTGATGCCCTCCCTGACAAGCTCTTTAAAGGAACTCTTACCAGCATAGCCAATATCGGAGAGACACTGCCTAACAGCGATTTCAAAATGTTCGAGGCACATATAGTGATCGACGGGACAGACCCTGAATTCAGGCCTTCCATGACCACCGACAACAAGATCTATATCAAAACATTTGATAATGTGGTTTATGTACCTCTCGACTGTGTAAGGACAGGTCCTGATTCAATTCCCGTGGTATATACGAAAAGTGGTTATAAGCAGGTAGTTATTCCCGGCGAATCGAATGACAAGTTTGTTATAATAGAAAAGGGGCTTGAACCCGGACCCATGCTTCATACTACAATGCCGGAGCGGCCGGAGAAGTTCAAGCTTGCCGGAGCAGAGCTAATACCTCTTCTGAGAAACCCTGAGGCCGGTGATGATGACCTTCAAGGAAGCAATCCAATGGCAAACGGCAGGATAAGATAATCCTCGCTGCTTTTATGATCTCCTTACTTTTTGTCGTAGACCCGGGTTGTCTTCATCTCACCATTGGGTGTACTGGCAGTCGAAGCAACCGAGAGTGTACTGGCACTTGTCAGTGTCCAAGTCTCTGTTGATTTCATCTCCATTGTCTCCCCGTCCCGGCCAAAGGTCCTTGTTATCGCAAAGTTAAGCGCTTTCCCGTCAGCCGACCATTTGACTACCGCTTTGCCTGGGCCCCCTCTGCCTCCGGCAGGAGTATTGACGCTCTCTTTTCTGTCGAGGGTGAATTTTTCCGTGGTCGTAACCGTCTCACCATTCTGGTTGGTCCGCGTTCTTTCAACCATAAGATTATTG
>JAHYJA010000228.1 GCA_019429325.1 Bacteroidales bacterium | reverse complement strand
GGCTATTCATCCGGAGGCAAATAAGAACCTCTTTTTCACTCAGAAGGACAAGGATCTTTATGTCATCTGTACAAACTGGCCAAAGGGCAACATAGCGCTCAAAGGCCTGAAAACAACAGGAGCCCCAAAGGTAGAACTTCTGGGGTCCGACAGACCGGTCAGTGCCAGAGTGTCGGGAGGCAACCTGGTCATTACCCCTCCGGCGCTTGGCCCCGATGACTACCAGCATGCTTATGTTTTTAAGATAACCAGCCTAAAGTAATATTAACCCAAATAAAAAGATCATGAAAACAACTTTCTTATGCTTCGCACTTTTACTCGGAACTTTTTTGTTTAATTCCTGCCAGGTAAAAACGGAAGAGGTCCCGTTGCCAAAGACCGACATAACCGAATTCCTCGGCCACTGGACCATCGATATCGCAGGTGGACAGGTGGGATGGATTGATGTGAGACAGGAAGATAATTACCTCGATGCTGACATCCTCTGGGGCGGGGGAAGCGTTCTTCCCGTATCAAACATCTTCCTTGCAAAGGACCATGTGCTGACCATTCATCGAACAAATCCGAATGTCGTCAGGAAAAGGGACGAAAACAATAATCCGGTCAGGACGCAGATGGTTACCAGCTGGCTTGAGATCGTCAAAAGCGGAGAGACGATAGACGGCATCCTTCTTTCACCCCGGCGTAACGGTCTCGGAGTGGACACGACTGAGTTTGCGGGAGTAAAACTGCCGCCTGTGCCGCCGGCTCCTGACATGGCCAGTCTTAAGTTCGGTACGCCAGTCACCCTTTTTAACGGAAAGGACCTTACAGGATGGAGGCTTATCAACGAGAAGCAGACCAACGGATTCAAAGTGATTGACGGAACACTTGTTAATGATCCTGTTCAGCCTGAAGGCGGACCACGGGTAAGTTTCGGGAACCTCCGAACCGAGCAGGAATTTGAGGACTTCAATCTGAAGCTCGAGGTTAATGTTCCTGCTGGCAGTAACAGCGGCGTCTATCTCCGCGGGATGTACGAGATACAGGTGGTTGACTCTTACAAAAGGAATCTCGATCCTCATAACATGGGTGCAGTGTACAGCCGTATAACGCCAATAGTTGCTGCCGAAAAACCTGCAGGAGAATGGCAGACAATGGATATGACCCTTTGTAACAGGCATATAACTGTAATACTGAACGGTATAAAAATAATTGACAACCAGCCTGTTTATGGTCCGACCGGAGGTGCAATGAAATCGGATGTATTTGCTCCCGGCCCAATTTATCTGCAGGGAGACCATGGTAAGGTAGCCTACAGGAATATCGTGCTCACTCCGATCGTTAAATAAAGGAATGACGAACAATGCTTTATATTACCTGAAATATTTATTTTTCTTAACCGCATGTTTCGGCACTCTGACCTTATACCCTCAGGGTGCCATTACAAAAACCAGTGGAAATCCTGGCGAGGCAGCCGCCTACCTTCCCCTGCTGAACGGCAGGATTTGGCATAACCGGTATTCAAAGGTGCAAGGCACTCCGTATTTCCTGTCTGATGAATTCCTGAAAGGGTCTGTTTCATTCAATGGAATAAGATACAATGACCTTGACCTGAAATATGATATTTACAACGACGAACTTATCCTCCGGATTGAAAACAGACCGGTAATAATACTGAATAAGGAGATGGTCGATGACTTTAATCTTTTTTCCGGAGACAGGATACATCATTTCATTAACACCGGCAACGATACTTCATCGGTTCTGAGCGGGTATGCGGATCTGCTTTATAACGGACCCACTTCCCTGTTTGTGAAGTATTCAGTGATTATTTACCCGCTTGGGGCCGAGGGCAGGTATGACCTTTTCAGTCAGACTCACCGTGCATTTGTCAGATCCGGTACGGAAATAATCCCCGTCAGAAGAAAAAGAGGTCTGATGAATCTTACCGGGCCATGGAAGAACGAAGCAAAGGATCATCTTCGGAAAAGCCATCAAAGGATCATCTGGAAAGAACCTTCCACATTTGTGCCTCTCCTTGAATTCCTTGACGCTAAAAATAATGTCACAGAGTGATGAAAATAAAGAGTTTCATTGCCTGCTTAATATTGCTGATAGCCACTCCGGCCTTCTCCCAGGAGAATTACCGGATCGATTGGGAATATAGCGGAAACTCTTTTGAGGAATTTGTCTTGCAGGTTGAGGCGGCCTACCCTGTCAGGTTTTACTACATGGATGAGTGGATCAGCAACCTGACACTCGGTAACTACAGGGAAAAACAATTTCTTTTTGAAATACTCGATACGCTCTTCAGTGGCAGGCAGATACATTATTATCACGAGAAACCGGACAGGATCATACTCACCGGATTCTATGCCATAAAGCTGGACGACTATACCCCTGTTCAGGAAGTGAAATATATTCCGGGGCTTGATTATGCAGAATTTACGGAATCCGGAGCTCCTGCAGGAAATATTGTAACAGATGTAGGCAGAGCTTCTGAAAAGGATCTGCCGGGAAGAGTCACCATCTCAGGCTATATTAGAAATCAGGATACAAGGGAGGTCGTTCCGGGCGTTACTGTCTATATACCAAAGCTCTCTGCCGGAACAATTTCAAATGCTTACGGTTTTTATTCTTTAAGCATTCCGCGCGGAACTTATTCCGTTATGTTCACATTTATAGGGATGAAGGAAAAAATTATTGATCTCAATCTGTATGGCCCGGGTGAACTTGATGTTGAGATGAGGGGTATGCTGATCCCCCTGCGCGAGGCTGTCATTACCGCTGATAAAAGTGTAACGTTTCAGAGGCACGAAGCCGGAATGGAGAAGGTCAACATTACAACCTTCCGCCTCTCACCCACATCGCTGGGTGAAGCGGATATAATGAAGAGCATGCTTCAGCTAACCGGCGTGCAGTCGGTGGGAGAGGGTTCCGCCGGGTTCAACGTCAGAGGCGGATCGGCAGATCAGAACCTGATCCTGCTTTACGGGGCTCCGGTATTTAATTCTTCCCACTTCTTCGGCTTCTTTTCCGCTGTCAATCCCGATATAATAAAGGATGTGACTCTCTATAAAGGCGCAATCCCCGCCAGGTATGGAGGAAGACTGGCATCAGTTCTTGATATAACCCCCAGGGACGGTAACAGGCGGGAATTCAAGGGCAATGCCGGAATAAGTCCCGTAACCGCACACTTTGTTGCCGAAGGCCCGGTAAAGAAGGATACTCTTTTCTATCTTATTGCCGGCAGGGTGACCTATTCCGACTGGCTGCTCAAAATGATTAATAATACAGCACTGAAAAACAGTAACGCGTTCTTCACGGATCTTAATACAAGAATAACCTGGGAACCGGACAGATATAACAGAATTGACTTTTCAGCATATTACAGTTACGATTCATTCAGGTTCAATTCAGATACCATATATAATTATGAGAACATGATCGCTTCACTACGCTGGCGCCATTTTTTCAGCAACCGGTTTTTCAGCAATATGGCAATCACCAACAGTTATTATGATTATGACATTTCAAGTTTAAGAGTTCCGGCCGAAGCATTTGTATTATCCC
>JAHYJA010000227.1 GCA_019429325.1 Bacteroidales bacterium | reverse complement strand
ATTGGCAAAAGTAACGGGATCTGTGGATAGTAAAACCCCGGTAACAGTAAGTTATAATGTTTCCATGTTTGATGCTTCAGGGAAACTCTCACCCCATATTGTAAGGGAACCACGTACAGAGGCATGTCTCTTCTGCCATGCACAACCCGGATGGAAAAAACGCGGCGCCAACTATGATCCCCGGACTGATGTGCATCTGAGGGCCGGGATGAAATGTGTCGACTGCCATCCGGCAGGTTCAAAAGCACTGGATGACCGTATCAATGAGCGCGAGATGCATCAGTTTGCCAAAGGTGATGATCCGGGGGGGAAAGTCAGGGATGACCTTGACAATACGGTGATTGACTGCAACTACTGCCACACCAACGGTTACATGGGTGCACCAGTTGCCCTGCACAGGTGGCTTCCTGACCTGCACCTCGATCATATCAGCTGCCAGACCTGCCATATTCCTGAAAGATTTGTCAAGGCCGCACAGGTCCAGGCCAGTGATGTGATAAATCCCGGAACCAAGATTCCAAGCAGGGGAAAACAGCTCTGGGTCTTTTATGGCCCCGATATGAAGTATTACAATCATTACGGCAATCTTGATATGATGGGCTTCGATGACAAACCCACAGATATGTACAAGCCCATTCTCGCAAAATACAACGGAAAGATAAGACCAGTCAACCGTGTGCACAGCGCCTGGCCGGGCATAGAGGTTGAGGGGAAACCGGGACTGATGCAGCCAAAAATGGGCGATATTCGCAACATGTGGGAGGAGCATATGAATGATCCCTCAGTTTACCCCGAACTTTCACTTATTACTGACGACAACAACGACGGGGTCCTTGAGATCAATCGCCCGGAAGAGATAGAGGCACTTATCTCAGCAGTAACCTCAATGCTCAATAAAACAAAATATCCCATGGAAGGAAAGCGGGTTGTATGGGCTATGAATGAAAGAGTCTATACCTCCGGCACCGATTATTACTCCATTGATAAAGAACAATGGGAATCATCTCCTTATGCAAATATGCATACCTATAATCATGATGTATTCCCGGCGAGAGCAGGATTGGGGATCAATGGCTGTACTGATTGCCATTCACTATCTTCTGAATTTTTCTATGCCAGCATTGTAAAATATCCCTTCGGAGAGGATGGCAGTCCCGTTTATGAATCGCAACACAAACAATTGGGCATCAGTTCACTCATGATATGGCTGTCAGCATTCAGGGAGCAGATAATCAAAAGCTTTCAATACCCTGCAATAGTTTTTCTTATGCTTACAATCCTCATTTCAATAGCAGGCTACTTTAACAGGAAGGAAAACTATCTGAAAGTAAAACCTCTGCATCTGATTGCAGGATATGTAATCCTGATGGCTCTGTTTATAATTGTCTATCTTAAGCCTGATGTTAATTCCTTTGTTCTGCCTGAAAGATTATGGTTCGACACAAACCATTTCTTCCTGACAATACTGGCTCTGGCATCAGGTTTATTTACCATGGTGAAAATGAGCCAGAGTGGGAACAGCGGATCAATAATGTACAGGCTTCAGAGTATTTTTATCTTACTGGCTTTGTTTTCCGGCTTCCTTATGATGATCAAATTTGATTTCATTTACCCGCTTATCAGGTTTTCATATACGCTGTTTGATCTTTCTGTTGTCCTTAGTGTTCTTGTATCAATTGTTTACCTGATAAAAGACCAATTCAACAGTCTGATGCTTTCGACCGAATAACAAAAAGGACACTATGGACTACACAAAGGTTACACAAAGGATAGCTATAATTTAAAACGACATATTATGACAAAATCAGCTGGTTTTATCGGAGGAGGAAGGGTTACAAGGATCCTTCTTCAGGGTTTTAAGAATAAGAATGTACAATTCGGCAAAATAGTGGTTGCCGATACAAATCCCGATGTTCTCACCAACCTCAGAAATAATTTCTCTGAGGTTGAGATATCTGATGCAGGAGCCGCTGCCGGACAGGATATTGTCTTTATTGCACTTCATCCACCGGTGCTGATGGATACAATCGAGCTGGTTAAAGAGAACATAAGAGCTGATGCAATTGTTATTTCACTGGCTCCGAAGATCAGCCTGTCAAAGCTGGCAATGAAACTTCCCCTGGTAAATAATATTGCAAGGCTGATCCCCAACGCAACATCCTATATTAATGAAGGGTATAATCCTGTAACATTTTCGTCAGGTTTCGATCCATCGCAGAAGAGTGCTGTGCTCGATCTGCTGAAGAGCCTGGGCACCACCTTTGAGGTTGCTGAAGAGAAGCTCGAGAGTTATGCAATTATATCAGCCATGCTTCCGACCTACTTCTGGTTCCAGTGGAAAGAGCTTGAGGAGATCGGGGGAAAAACCGGGCTCAGTCAGAACGAGAGTCGTGATGCAGTTCATGAAACAATAAAGGCTTCTCTCGACCTCATGTATAAATCCGGACTAAGCGCTTCAGAAGTAATTGATCTGATCCCGGTTAAACCAATCGGCGAGCATGAACAGCAGATCTCTGAAATATACAGGACAAAGCTTATGGGCTTATTCGAAAAGATCAAACCCTGACCTCTCCCAACAAATCTCTGTGTAGCCTGGTGCCAAATCCCGTGTCAATCAGTGGTTAGATATTTCCTGTTTTATATTAAAATAATCTTATAGATTTGGGGTGATTATACCAGACGATTATTTATGATTCATCAAATTTCATTCGCCGGGGTGATTAACAATTATGCCGGAGGCGATACACAGTTTGCAGGGCTTCTGCATTCGTGGTTTTATGTCTTTACAGCTGCAGTTCTTCTATGTTTTTTTGTCGGCGAAATTACCCGGAATTACAGCCAGACGGACAAGCTATGGAGCCTGATGCCGGTTATTTACGGTTGGATGGCTCTGGCAAGCAATCCCTTTTCAATAAGGTTATGGCTGATGGTTCTGCTGGTTTCTCTCTGGGGGCTGAGACTGAGCTATAATTTTTACAGGAAGGGAGGTTACAACCTGATCCCATGGAAAGGTGAGGAGGATTACCGATGGAAGATCATGAGGGGACATCCACTGTTAATTGGCCGGTTACGGTTTGGATTGTTTAATTTTCTCTTTATTTCATTTTATCAGCATCTTCTTATACTTCTCTTTTCATCTGCCTTTCTTTTGGCAGCAGGGGGGAACTCAGGCAGCCTTTCAATAACTGACTTTATTGCAGCCTGTTTTATGTTGTTCTTCATTATTCTCGAAACAGTTGCCGATAACCAGCAAATCAGGTTTCAGAAGGCAAAAAGGGGAATTGCAGGTGAAGGCGATGAATACTTAACATCCCTTAAGGAAGGATTCCTTTCGGAAGGGCTCTGGAAATATATGCGTCATCCGAATTTCATGGCCGAACAGGGAACATGGATAAGCTTCTATTTTTTTGGGGTGGCAGCTACCGGCATGTGGATCATTGGGATGGTCATACCATGCGCCCTATGCTGGTCATGACGGCATTCAACTTGCTATTGGTCAGGTCTTTGACAGGGAGACTGACCATCTTTTTCCTTATTACCGTGACATGCTCACCAATATTTCAGC
>JAHYJA010000226.1 GCA_019429325.1 Bacteroidales bacterium | reverse complement strand
ATAGTGTTGATCGATATACAGTACATCCGGTCCGCCCTCTATTGTCCGCACCACATGCTCATCCCATATCTTGTCAAATATTGTTTTCGGTGCCATAAAAGGTTTTTCTGTTACTTGATTTTTGCTATCGCGTCGATGAAAGCCTCAACCGAGGCAGTGATGATATCGGTGTTGGCTGAAAACCCATAATATGTCCTGCCCTCGTGTTCAACCTGAATGTGTACCTTCCCGAGGTCATCACTTCCCTTTGTGATTGCCTGGATCAGGAACTCTTCCAGGTGAACGGTCTTGCTTATAAGGTGCCTGACGGCCGTGAAAGAGGCGTCGATAGGACCGTTCCCCGAGGCTGTGGAGGTGTGTACTTCACCATTGATCCTTATACCGACAGTTGCCACAGGAATGGCTGACCTGCCGCATGTCACCTGTAAAAGCTCCAGTTTGAGTGATTTTTCTCCCTTGAAGACTTCTCCGGAGAGTATCCTTATATCCTCATCATTTATCTCCTTCTTCTTGTCAGCCAGCAGGAGGAAACGGTGATAGATGTCGTCGAGTTCTTCTTTACCGAACTTAAGTCCCAGGAGTTCAAGGCGGTGGTTCAGTGCAGCTCGTCCGCTCCGCGCAGTAAGGATGATAGAGGATTCCCTGATACCCACCTCATGAGGATCGATGATCTCATAGTTCTCGCGGTGTTTCAGTACACCATCCTGGTGAATGCCGGATGAGTGCGCGAAGGCATTCCTTCCGACAATGGCCTTGTTTGCCTGAACCGGCATGCTCATCAGGGTGGAGACCAGTCTGCTGGTGCTGTAGATGAGCTTTGAATTGATGTTGGTCTCCAAACCGAGATCATGATGACTTTTGATGATCATCGCCACTTCCTCGAGTGAGGTATTTCCGGCCCTTTCACCGATGCCGTTAATCGTAACCTCAACCTGCCTTGCCCCGTTGATCACTCCCATAATGGTGTTTGCCGTTGCCATTCCAAGGTCGTTATGGCAATGGGTTGATATCACGGCCTTATCAATATTCGGGACATTCTCCATTAGATACCTGATTTTTGCCCCATACTCTTCAGGCAGGCAGTATCCGGTGGTATCCGGGATGTTTACCACAGTTGCCCCGGCTTTAATGACCGCTTCAATTACTTTTGCCAGGTACTCGTTGTCGCTGCGGCCGGCATCTTCTGCGTAGAACTCCACATCATCGACGAATTTCCTGGCGTATTTTACAGCATCAACAGCTCTGCGGACAATCTCTTCGGGAGTGGTCCTGATCTTATACTGTATGTGGTAGGGTGATGTCCCGATACCCGTATGTATCCTTTTCCTCTTTGCGAACTGCAGGGCATCTGCCGCCACCTCGATATCTTTTTTTACAGCTCTTGTAAGGGCGCAGATAACGGGATTTGTGATCGCTTTTGAGATTTCAACCACCGACCTGAAGTCACCGGGACTCGAGATCGGGAAGCCGGCTTCGATAACATCAACACCCAGAGCCTCAAGAGCCTGTGCAACCTGGATCTTTTCGATGGTATTCAGCTGGCACCCGGGGACCTGTTCCCCGTCTCTCAGAGTGGTGTCGAATATTAATACTTTATTGCTCATGTTTTCTGATTTTATTGTTATTTATCCCTGGGACGAAGCTTTCTGACTGCAGCTCCGGCTCTCCACATCTCTGAGCTTCCGAGCTCATTCAGTTCGGCATCAAGCTGCTGTTTGTAATCGGAACCGCCTGTTGATTTAAGTACTCTTACACACTCTTCACCCGATTTTACTTTTTTGTAGAGATCCTCGAACACCGGCAGGGTGGCAGCTTTGAATCTGGGCCGCCAGTCGAGTGCCCCCCTCTGGGCTGTGGCACTGCAATTGGCATACATCCAGTCCATCCCTTTCTCATCGACGAGCCTTATCAGGCTTTGGGTGAGTTCTTCCACTGTTTCGTTAAAGGCTTCGGAAGGGGAGTGGCCGTTTTCTCTCAATACCTGGTACTGGGCATCCATGATACCGGCAAGCGCTCCCATTAAGACTCCCCTTTCGCCGGTAAGGTCACTGAATACCTCTTTTTCAAAGGTAGTTGGGAAGAGATATCCCGAACCGATGGCTATACCCAGAGCCAGCACCCGTTCTTCGGCCCTTCCGGAATAGTCCTGAAACACCGAGAAGCTTGAATTAATACCGGTGCCGGCAAGAAAATTCCGGCGCACGCTTGTACCAGAACCTTTTGGTGCACAGAGTATTACATCAATATCTGCAGGAGGTATTACTCCTGTGTGCTCCTTATATGTGATGGAGAAGCCGTGAGAGAAATAGAGTGCGTCACCCTTGTTAAGGCAGGGCTTCAGCTCAGGCCACAGGATGCGTTGCGCAGCGTCAGAAACGAGATACTGAATAACTGTGCCTTTTTTTGCTGCATCCGCAACGGGGAACAATGTTACACCCGGAACAAAACCATCCGCAATGGCTTTTTCCCAGTCAGCTTTGAACTCCGGTGCCTGACCCACAATGACATTAATGCCATTATCTTTCATGTTAAAGGCCTGTGCCGGACCCTGTACTCCGTAACCAATAACGGCTACTACTTCATTCTTAAGGATGTCACGTGCTTTTGATAGAGGGAACTCCTCCCTTGTAACTACATTCTCAATAACTCCGCCAAAATCGATTTTTGCCATGATATTCTGTTTTATTAATAATTGTATACTTCTGCATTTTCCGGTCTGAAGCGGTTTGCCTCATCCATCTCCTTCAGGTATGAGTTAAGTTCCTTGACCTGACGGGTGATGGCTACCCTGCCTGACCTGGCAAACTGCAACACGCCGTAAGGCTCAAGCTCCGAGAGCAACTCGTTAATCTCAGACTTATGACCGGTCTTCTCGATCACAATATACTCCGGTGACACTTCAAGTATTCTGACATGATGACTCCTTACCATATGGTCGATGATATTCCCCGACATCAGTCCTTTTGTGGTGATTTTAACCAAAGCGATTTCCTGATAGATGATCTCATCGGAGGTATGAACGAATACCTTGAGGACATCTACCAGCTTTTCCATCTGGCGGGCAACCTTGCTTACCATCTCCGGCGAGGTGTTCACGACGAGGGTAAGCATCTGCACACCTTTTACGGCAGATTCCGAAGCTGTTATGCTTTCAATGTTGATCTGCCGTCGTGTCAGAATTATGGTTATCTGATTGAGTATGCCTATATGGTTCTCGGAAAAAAGCGAAATTGTATATTCCTGTTCCATTGATTTTATATTAATAAGTTAATCTTACTTCAGAGACTGATGAACCCGGCTCGACCATCGGCAGGACATTTGCTTCCCTGCTTATCGCTACTTCAAGAACAAATGGCCCGCTGGCAGACAGCATTTCAGCAACACGCTCCCTGAGGTCTGCTCTTGTATCAACCAGCCTTCCAGGTATGCCGTACGCTTCACTTATCTTAATGAAATCGGGATTAACGAGTTCGGTGGATGCATACCTCTTATTAAAGAACATATCCTGCCATTGTCTTACCATACCGAGAAAATTGTTATTGAGCACTACTATTTTGACTGGCACCTGG
>JAHYJA010000035.1 GCA_019429325.1 Bacteroidales bacterium | reverse complement strand
AGGTATTATCATAATCAGGGTTTTTATATACAAGAAATCCCCTCCTGTCGAAAACCACTAATTCCGCACGATCTTGTTCACTTAATCCTTTTATCACAAAATAATCGTTTCTTCCGTCCATATTAGGAGTTATCAGCGAAGGTATAATAAAATCATGAACAGTTATGGTGACTGCGTTAAAAGATGGCGGGCAAACACCGTTTGAGACACTCCACAGGAATTTGTTAATGCCGGGTGAAAGTCCGCTTATTGAAGTTCTGGAATAGGTTGTGTCAGAAATCTCACCAGTACCCGAAATTAACGACCAGCTGCCGGTTTCATAGTCATGGGTAAGCTCAGCATTCATAGTCGTGCTAAACTGGCCTTCAAGGACCTGGTCTGCCCCCGGGTTGGCGACAGGTTTTTCCCTGACCTCAACTACGACATCAGCGGAATTCTGACAACCGAACTGATCGGTAAGGATAACAGTAAAGGTGGTTGTCGTGGCTGGTGTTGCATAAGGATTTGACACATATGGATTGCTTACCAGTGTAACAGGTGACCAGGAGAAAATGCCTGTTCCCTTTGCATCGAATTGAATATTATCCCCGCTGCATATCGCAGGATAAGTTCCTGGATCCAGTGAAGGCAATTCTCTGAAAATCACTCTGACAATATCTGTTGAAGAGCAGTTGTTGTATGCCTCAGTCCATGCAAAATCATAAGAGCCGGGCTGGTCGACAGTGACTTTAGCATCAGGTTGATGGGCATCCGGTGTAAATAAAGTGTTTCCGGGGCCACTGACTTTGGTCCATGTACCGGTTCCGGTTGTCGGGCTGGCATTGAAGATGAAATCATTATCACATTCATACCCTCCCGACCCTGCGTTAGCGACTGGAGGATCATCGCACCCGCAGGCTACTGAAAAACTATCACCTGTTGTTGTGCATCCTTCTGAATTTCTTACCGTAATGGTATGGCTCCCGTTGGGAACATCACTAAATGAAGCGGTATTCTGGTACGGCCCGTCATCAAGCCTGTAGCTAAATCCCTGGCCTGCCGGACTCGTTACCGTTACAACTGCCTTGTCGGAACCCGGTGAACAATCTACCGTCTGTACCGGACTTTCCGGTGATGCCGGTGGTGTATTGATAACAACATTTGCTGATAATTGTGAAGTACATCCCACTGAATTTGTGACCGAAAAGGAATATGTGCCTTCAGTAAGCCCCGAAACAGTGGTACTTGTTCCTGTATCCTGTATTGCACCCGGGTTTATTGTCCAGGTTCCGCTTGAAGGCAAACCGCTCAGCACCACGCTTCCGGTCTGGGAAATACAGGTCGGCTGAGTGATGGTTCCAACTTTGGGCGGTGTGGGAATGGCATATACATTTAATGTAAAGGTGGCTCTTGCTTCTCTGCAGGGAAATCCTGACGGATTATTGGTAGTTACGGTTATTACAATTATTTTCCCGATATCTTTCTTGCCGGGCGTGTAAGTAAACATAAAAGGTGATTCAGTTACCATATTCGGGCTCACATAACCATCACCGTTTTCCGTGATCCTGACCTGTGTCGCACTTCCACCGAAGGTATTGCCGCTTATTGTTACAGGTGTTGTGCCGCATGTACTGCCGGTACTGCTGCTGAGAGTAACTACCGGTTCATTCACACATTCGGGTGTTTGCCCTGATCCACAGATCGGAGTCAATAAAAAAAGAGAGATCAGAATAAAGAATCCCGTAAGTCTGTGCGCATCTATCCAACCGGTTTTACTTCGAATTTCAGTTTTAAAATAAGATTTCACAACTTCAATATCAGGGTTACTTTATGTGTTTTTTACTTTAACGTTCTGGCAGGCTATTTTGTTCCCGTCTACAACCCTTACCTGATAAATTCACCTGACCTGGAATGACTTAAGCAATTCATTACTTATCTGACCAAAAACGGTATACCCTTCAATGAACCGGAAGCACTAATTTATAAAATTACCGAGGCAGCCGCCAGCTGAAGCCGAAGCTTATAAAACTGTCGAAAGCAATTTTGTTGAGGCCCACACCTCCCGATAAATCGAGCTGCAAGTTATGGAGCACAAGGTAAGTGAAGCCCGCATCAAACAGGTGCATTCTTTTACCGGGTTCCCGCATAAATCCATAGAATTCAGTGAACAATCCCAGTTTTTCTGTTGCCGTAATGCCCAGGGCAAATGAATACCAGAAGCCCGGGGTACGCGATTCCCCGTCCCATTCTGCACCCAGGTTGCTTCCCAGGGCCAGCCTGTCAGACAGCGTATGAGAAAGGGCGAAGCGGAAGGCCGGTGCGACACCCGGCGTTCTGAAGAATTCTTTAGCCGTATATGGTAACGCCGCTCCGCCAATGAACGCGATATCGGGTATCCATCCCCTCTCTTCAACAATCCTGTACTTGAACTGAAGAAGAAGGGGTCCTGTACCCGTTATATGCTCTCTGATACCAGTATGTTTGATCTCCAGCCTTTCAGAAAGGAGGTCCAGACCAATCCTCAACTCCAGCCTCTCCAGAAGACCGTAGCGGAGAAGGGTTGTATTACAGGTAACCAGCCGTTCAACGGTAAGATCCGTTTCATTCTTCTGCAGAAGAAAGCCAGTTTCGATCTGCAATGACCTCACCGGTACCACAACAGCCGATTCAGTCTGGTCGGGACGATCGGTAATGAGATCCGGTCTTTTCTCCTGGGAATTCACGGTAAATGATACCAGAATGGCTGTCAGTAGCATCACCCATCCCGGCTTAAAGCGAGCTAACTTCCTCCCGGCCTTATTATATGAAAGCTTACAGTTCAATTCTGCAATTTTCTTCTGCAATATACAAAATTAAAAATGGTTGCCTGCTTTTTAAGTCCGGAACCCGAAAAGAGCCAATCATTCTGTTTTTTACACTATCTTTCAGGTAAAAAGACCATTTTAGCAGAATAATCTTAATAAATAGATTATGAGAGTGTTGAATATATTAATTATTATGTTCCTTTTTTCCGGTACGGGACATGGCCAGGAGACAATGACTCTTTTTGACGGAGTATCCCTTAACGGATGGCAGATAATCGATTTCGGCGGACAGGGAAATATATCTGTCAGGGATGATGCCATTGTTATTGAAGCGGGTGAGCCGCTTTCCGGGATAAGGTGGACAAAAGATTTCCCGAAGATAAATTATGAGGTAAACCTGCAGGTTAAACGTGTAAGGGGATCTGATTTTTTTTGCGGTATGACGTTCCCTGTGAAGGATTCATTCCTGACGCTGGTCCTGGGAGGATGGCAGGGATATGTCAACGGACTAAGCAGTATTGACGGATACGATGCTGCCAATAATGAAACATACGATTCATACGGATTCAACGTCGGCCAATGGTACAGAATCAGGCTCCGGGTAACAGACAGGAAGATTGAAGCCTGGGCCGATGATTCCAGGATCGTTGATTTTACGATTGGCAATCACGATCTGTCGCTGAGGTTTGAGATGGAACCCACGGTGCCATTCGGTATCAGCAGCTATTACACTACCGGGGCTGTAAGGTTTATCACTGTCACAATGATTTCAGATCAGTGACCAGGCAAACGGGGATCTGACCTCATCTAAACTTTATTCATCAGCAATTGTTCAATAATTGTAAAATCATTAAATATATGGCTGTAAGGAAAAAGGAGGAGAGCGGATCAGCCCCCGTGGAAGCTGAAGAAACTGATGGACGTCGGGATGATAAAGCCGGTACAGACATACTGAAGAAGCAGTACCCTGTCACGGGCATGTCGTGTGCCTCTTGCGCTGCAAATGTCGAGTCGACCCTTAACAGACAGTCCGGTGTACTGAAAGCAAGTGTCAATCTTGCTTCACAGACAGCAACCATCGAATTCGAGCCTGCCGTTATCAATCCTCAGGCTCTAAGGGAGTCGGTCACCTCCATTGGTTATGATCTTATTACGGATGAATCGGAGAATGCAAGGAAGGAGGTTGAGAATATTGAACTTGCAAGATACCGCTCATTGAAAAGCAGGACAAGTTGGGCAATTATCCTGGCTGTACCTCTTGTGCTGATCAGCATGGTTTTTATGAATATACCCTACGCCACCCTGATCATGTGGGCACTGGCGTCGCCGATTGTGATATGGCTCGGGAGGGGATTTTTCATAAATGCATGGAAGCAGGCAAGGCACAGGCAGGTCAGCATGGATACGCTGGTCTCGCTGAGCACGGGGATAGCTTACCTCTTCAGCACTTTCAATACTTTTTTCCCGGGTTTCTGGCACAGCAGGGGACTGCATGCGCACGTCTGGTTTGAAGCCGCCGGAGTGATCATTGCACTGATCCTGCTTGGCAGACTGCTTGAAGAGGGGGCAAAGGCGAATACCTCAGCATCTATCAAAAAGCTTATTGGCCTTCAGCCTAAAACAGTTTTCAAGGTTCTTAAGGACGGTACAACGAAAGAGTTTCTCATTACAGCTATCAAGGCAGGAGATACCATTCTCGCCCGTCCCGGGGAGAAAATGGCTGTTGACGGGACAGTGACCGAAGGAAGCAGTTACGTTGACGAAAGCATGATCACGGGTGAACCTGTGCCCGTGCTGAAGGAAAAAGGCAAAGCTGTCTTTGCAGGAACGGTTAACCAGAAGGGAAGCCTCCAGTACAAGGCTGAGAAGGTGGGTGCCGGCACTCTGCTAAGCAGCATCATCAGGATGGTTCAGGAAGCCCAGGGGAGCAAGGCCCCGGTACAGAAGCTTGTCGACAGGATAGCCGGGATCTTTGTGCCAGTTGTAGTTATAATCTCGATAATAACATTCTTTGCCTGGTTTCTCTTCGGGGGGAGGGAGGGATTGATCCAGGGAATTCTCTCAATGATCACGGTACTGGTGATTGCCTGTCCCTGCGCCCTTGGGCTCGCCACTCCCACCGCGATAATGGTGGGTATAGGAAAAGGCGCGGAGAAGAACATCCTGATACGGGATGCTGAGGCCCTGGAGCAGGCTCACAGGATGAATGCGCTGGTGCTCGACAAGACCGGCACCATTACCGAGGGAAAACCATCTGTGGAAAAGATCGGGTGGCTCGATGAGAATGCTGAAGAAAATTATTTGAATACAAATATTCTATTCACCCTCGAGAGCCGGTCGGAACATCCGCTGGCTGAATCGGTCGTTAGTTTCCTCAGTGAGAGGGCAGAAAGGGTTCCGCTGGATGAGATTGAAAGCATAACAGGCAAAGGCATATCCGGAAATTATGGCGGTACGCGTTATTATGCCGGAGGCGTAAGGCTGATGAACGAAAAAAGTATAACAACCGGTCAGAAGCTTTCACTCCTTGCAAACCAGTGGGAGGAAGAAGCAAAGAGCGTGATTTTCTTTTCTGACAGCAGTAATGTGCTTGCAGTACTGGCGGTTACTGATAAGGTAAAAGAAGGGTCGGCAGATGCGGTGAATCAGCTAATAAAGAGCGGTATAGAAGTATTTATGATAACAGGCGACAACATAAAAACCGCGGAAGCAGTAGCTGGAAAGACTGGAATCAGGAACTTTAAGGCTCAGATGCTTCCCTCCGATAAGGCTGATTTCATTGCAGAACTCCGTAAAGAAGGAAAGGTTGTGGGGATGGTCGGGGACGGGATAAATGACAGTCAGGCTCTGGCAACAGCAGATGTAAGCATTGCCATGGGCAAAGGATCGGATATAGCCATCGATGCCGCAAAGATGACACTCTTAAGCAACGACCTGTCGATTATCCCGTCAGCTATCAGGCTGAGCCGCAATACGGTAAGGACTATCAGGCAGAACCTTTTCTGGGCATTCATATATAACATAATTGGAATTCCGCTGGCTGCAGGGGTCCTCTATCCCCTGAACGGATTCCTGCTCAATCCGATGATTGCAGGAGCAGCAATGGCCCTTAGCAGTATCAGCGTTGTGACCAACAGCCTTCGCCTGAAATACTCTGTCTGAACTATAGGCCAAGATCCAGTATATATTCATATACTTCCCCTATAAGCCATTTTGGTGTTGAAGTGGCTCCGCAAACGCCAGCGGAGCTTTTTCCTTTGAACCACGAGGCATCAATTTCTTCAGGAGTGGATATAAAATGAGAGTCGGGATTAACACTACTGCACACCCCGAACAGGTGGCGACCGTTTGAACTCTCCTTCCCGCTCACGAATATAATAACGTCGTGGTTGGCGGCAAACTTCCTCAGATGGGGTTCCCTGTTCGAAACCTGGCCGCAGATAGTATTATTTACCGTCAGGAGGCTGTCAGGATCCGTCACTCCTTTTTCCCTCATTCCCTCACGGATAAGCCTGGCAATATTCATATAATCATTTCTGCCCATCGTTGTCTGTGAAAAGAGATAAACAGGTTTTGAAAGGTCAACCCTGCTGATATCGTCAGGTCCTGTTACAAGAATCCCTTCACCGCTGGTCTGCCCGATCAGTCCTTTCACTTCAGCGTGGCCGGGTTTTCCGTAAATGAGCACCTGGCCGTTCTCTTCCCTTGCCCTGATCCATGTCTTTCTGATTCTTGCCTGGAGTTTTCTGACTATGGGGCAGGTAGCCTCGATTATCCCGATATTGTTCCGTTCGGCCGTCAGATATGTTTCGGGGGGTTCTCCGTGGGCTCTTATAAGTACCCTGCAGTTTTTCAGACCTGAGAACTGTTCGTGTGTAATTGTTACCAGTCCGAGAGATGCGAGACGTCCGATCTCCCTTTCGTTATGGACAATATCGCCGAGCGAATAGACCTTTTCTCCTCTTAAAAGAGCCTCTTCGGCTATTCGGACTGCATTTTGAACACCGAAACAGAACCCTGATTCCTTGTCTGCGTCAACCTGCATTTAACTTTTCCTGGATTATTTTCCTGACCCAGTCCATCTGTTGTTCGACTGTCATCCGGCTGTTGTCGAGTATTATGGCATCGTCGGCTCTTCTTAATGGGCTTATATCCCGGTTCTCGTCTGTTAAATCACGCAAAATGATCTTTTGTCTGATATCGTCTAAATCTGCCCGGATATTCCTGCCCCTAAGCTCTTTGAACCTTCTCTCTGCTCTTATATCCACCGAGGCTGTCATGAAGATCTTTATATCAGCACCGGGAAAAACAACCGTTCCTATGTCCCGGCCATCCATCACTATCCCCTTGAGCACGCCTATCTGTCTCTGCAGTTCCACCATCATAAACCTTACTTCGTTGATCTGGCTTATCCTGCTGACATGTTCCGTTACTTCAATGCTCCGGATCTCTCTCTCAACATTTTCGGAGTTCAGATATGTTTCATACTCAGCTATATCAGGATTATAAACAAATTCTATGTGAATATCCTTAAGTTCCGAAAGGATCGCGGTGAGGTCGATAAATCCCTTTCCGACAAATTCCCTGCGCATACAAAAGAGGGTCACCGCCCTGTACATAGCTCCGCTGTCGATATAGATATAGTTCAGTTCCTTTGCGATAGCTTTGGCAAAAGTACTCTTGCCGCACGAGGAATAACCGTCAATTGCAATGATAAGCCTTTTCATAATTTTCAATTCACAAAGATTGGAATAATGAATGGAATACCCAAGCAATATCAGTCGCGAAACTTTTTGTATAAAAGATCAGGCCTCGCAATAAGCGATACATGGCTTGACGATCCGGCAAGATGATAATTTGCCCTGCCGAATTCAAGAGCCAGAACAGTTGTATTGATTCCGAATCCCCAGGAGAACCCAACTGCCGAAACTTTCGATTCAATTTGCAATTCTCTCTTTCTCTGATAGTTATAGCCTGCACTCAGATAGAGGTTTTTGTGAGGTATCACTTCAGCGCCGAGAATGATATGCCTCATGAGGTTTTCCAGGAATCCGTCGGAAAAGGATCCTCCGGAACTTTCTCTGTCGGATGATGGTCTGTAATCGTGAGTCAGGTCAAATTTTTCCAGATGTCGCAAAGTGAGTGAAACCCGGAAGGGAGCATTTTCTGGTTTGCCTGAAAAGCCTGCTTCAATCTCAAAAGGGAGTTTTTGCCGTGGTTCTCCGGCATACGAAGTGATCTGATACCCGATATTCCGGAGAACCAGTCCTGCAGACAGGAGTCTGCTGCGACTATGCCACGCCACACCTGCATCGAAGGCAAATCCGAAGGAGCTGTACTTCTCGAGATGCGACAGCACAGGCTTGAAATTGATGCCGGCAGTAAATGAAGAGTCGATCTCACGGGAGTAAATAAAGGAAAAAGCATACTCCGAGGCTCTGAAACTTCCGGTTATTGCACCCGTTTCGTCAGCCTCGGTAAAGGATCCGTAATTCAGGTATGCAAGTCCGCCGGCAAAATTCCCTTTCCCGGCAAATGACTGTGACCAGAGGACAAGGCCGTAATTTATCCCCGCCAGGTAATTGACATAATTAAGTGCCAGATTCTTATCCATGCCTGCACTGAGAAGTGCAGGATTGTGCCAGGTGAGGTTCAGATTGCCTGACGGCAGGGAAACATTCGATCCTCCGAGAGATGCGACCAGGCCCGAATGAGTCAGGTTAAGGAATTCATAGACATTATCTCCGCCCGTCTGTGAGGAGAGGGGAGTTAAAGCAATCACTGCAAGGAGTATTATCAAAGCTTTTTTTGCCATGGCAATAATTCCATGTTTAAAGATACTAATATTTAACGGGCTGGTTACAGGAGGAAGTGCCAAAAACCGTCTGCCGGCAAAGATAACTGGTCAGGCCGTTTTGCCGGTCAGAACAAGGGCATCGTCGGTCTTCTTCTTTCTGCCGTTTAGCTGGGAAAGGAAGAGGCCGGTGATTACGATCATCATTCCAATAACATTCTGCAAGGTCAGTTTTTCACCAAGGATGAAGAAGGAGAAGATTGCTGTCAGTACCGGTATGGAGTTTGTAAAGACGTTAACCTTCGAAATCCCCATTCTTTTTACGGAGTATGCGAAAAGGATGAAGGCTCCGCACGATGCGAAGATAGCCAGCTCGACAACGGGCAGGAGATTCCTCAGGGTCAGAGTGGTTTGCATCAGTTGGCCAAGGTCCGTTATCAGGAATATCGGCAGGAAAAGAAATGCTCCTATCACGCTCTGAACTGCCACTATAAATACCGGGGTGTATGAGCCCAGGAGCCGGCTCAGTGTAAGATTATAGCCGACCGCAGAAAAGACAGCGAGGAAGAGAAGGGCCAGGCCCTTGGTGCTGAATGAAAAAGAACCGTCTGTGTTGAGTATGAAAGCGAGAACACCGATGAACGACAGGATTATCCCTGCATAATTAACGGCCCTGAGCCTCTCCCTGAAAAGCATCCAGGCACCGAGTGCCACAAAAACCGGGATTGTCGATATGACTACCGAGCCTACGGTTGCGGAGACATAGGTAAGGCCGAAACTCTCTCCCAGGAAATAGAAAAATGGTTCGAACAGGGCGAGCAGAAGAAACAGCCTACGGTCCTCTTTCCGGATTTTTGAAAAATTCTTCGAAAGAAACAGGTAAATGCAAAGAACGACGATTGAGATCACCAGGCGCAGGAATACGATGGTAATCGGCTTGAAGGTCTGGTTGGCGACCTTGAACCAGATGAATGAAAAGGCCCAGAAGATCATAGCCAGCGAAACAGCAAGATAGGTCCTTATGTTGAGGCTGTATGACAAATTGTGATTTGTTAATGATTCAGGGTTGCGAATTTATGTTTAATATTTGTATTTTTCCCACAGCTGAAGAAAATTTCCGGATTTGATAATGAACCATTAATTATTATATTTGCCGCCTCGATGAGAGATTTGATCAATATATATCAGGCAGTTAAACATTAAATTCTATACTGATGAAAATATTAGTCTGTATCAGCAATGTTCCTGACACCACCACAAAGATCAGGTTCGCTGAGGGCAACAGGGCCATCGATACAACAGGAATCCAGTGGGTGATAAATCCATGGGATGAATTATCGCTTACACGGGCCCTTGAACTGAGGGATGATCCTTCAAACGGCATTAAATCGGTTACTGTTGCGCATGTAGGCAATGCTGATTCAGAGCCCACCATAAGAAAGGCCCTGGCCATCGGCGCTGACGACGCTGTAAGGGTCAATGCCGGTTCGTCAGATGCTTATTTTGTTGCATTACAGCTGGCAGAGGTAATCAGGAAAGAGCAGTTCGACATCATAATGTGCGGGATAGAATCGAGCGATTTCAACGGATCAGCGGTTGGCGGGATGATAGCAGAGTCTCTGGGAATTGGATCAGTTTCGGCTGTATCGGGATTAAGCATCAGCAACAATCAGCCGGTGATGACGCGTGAAATAGACGGGGGAAGGGAAGTTGTTGCCATGACTGCTCCCATGGTTGCAATCGTTCAGAAGGGAATAGCCAAAGAGCCGCGGATAGCCGCAATGCGTGGTATCATGATGGCCAGGACAAAACAGATCAGGGTGTATGAACCGGTACCCGCTGAACCCCTTACAGAGGTTCAGGTCTTTGAAAAACCGGCACCAAGAGCTGCATGCAGGTTTATCGAACCCGACAATCCGGCTCAGCTGATCGATCTGCTTCAAAACGAAGCCAAGGTCATTTAATTATTTAATTGTCTCAAAATTAACCATTTGCAATATGTCAGTTTTAGTTTATACAGAGAACTGGGACGGTAAATTCAAAAAGCTCTCCTATGAGCTCGTCTCCTATGCTTCGGCATTAGCTGAAATGCTAGGTACAACGGTTACTTCCGTAACGATCGGGGAAACAGATGACAACGTTTTAAAAGAACTGGGTAGATATGGTGCTGAGAAGGCAATAAATGTCACAGGCGATAGTCTGAAAACTCTCGATAACCAGGCTTATGCAAAAGTTATTTCTGACATCGCCCTTAAAGAGGGTTCAAAAGTCATAATCCTGGCTAACAATAACTCAGGTAAAGCCCTGGCACCAAGAATATCAGTCAGGCTGAAAGCCGGCATAGGATCCGGAGTAAGTAAACTGCCGCTTAACCTCGATCCGTTCACAGTCTATAAAAGAACATATTCAGGGAACGCGTTTGCACATCTTGTAATAAAGTCGGAGATCAGGATCCTTACCCTCGCCCAGAACTCATTTGAGGTGGCTGAGAAACCTGAGAATATTGTCCTGGAAAAAGTACAGTCAGGCATAGACGGATCGCTTGTCAGTACAGTAGTCAGTGAGACACAGAAGCAATCGGGACAGGTAATTCTGACGGATGCCGAAATAGTTGTGTCAGGGGGCAGGGGGATGAAATCACCGGAAAACTGGCCGCCGCTTGTTGAGCTGGCCGGGCTTTTAGGAGCTGCAACCGCATGTTCCAGGCCGGTTTCGGATGAAGGCTGGAGGCCTCATGAGGAACATACGGGTCAGACAGGAAAAATAATTGCTCCCAACCTGTACATTGCTGTCGGGATATCAGGCGCGACACAGCACCTGGCAGGAGTCAGCTCATCAAAATATATCGTGGCGATCAATTCCGACAAGGATGCTCCGATCTTTGAAGCGGCACAGTACGGGATCGTCGGCGATGCAATGAAAGTACTGCCGAAGCTCGTGGAGGCAGTTAAAAATATGAAAAAATAGACGGGACGTTGCATGCAACGTCCGTACCACGTTAATAGCAGCAATGAAACAGATTATTTTCAGCGCAGTACTTCTGATTACTTTCGTAGTCTTCTTTTATACAATCAGCAGGTTAATCAGGTATTTCAGATTCACCAAACCTGCATTCCCGGTTAAGAATTTCGGGAAGCGGCTCGGGATCATGATGAAGGTCGCATTTGGCCAGACCACGATATTCAGGCGCCCGGTGACCGGTTTTTTCCATGCTATCGTTTTCTGGGGCTTCTGTATTATAATCTTCGGAAGCATAGAAATGGTAATAGATGGTGTTACAGGAAGCGAAAGGGTCCTGAAGTTCCTTGGACCGGTTTATGATATACTCATGGCAGGAAGCGATATTTTCGCGCTTCTTGTAGCCGTCTCGATAATCATTTTCCTCATCCGCCGTCTTTTCATGCATATTGCCAGGTTTGAGGGGACCGAGATGAAGAAGAGATCGCACATTGATGCCAACGTTTCTCTTACACTGATACTGCTGCTGATGCTCTCTCTCCTCGATGTAAATACGGGGTATGTTGGATATCAGAGAGTTACAGGCGGTGTTATTGAGGGAGTATATCCGGTCAGTAACCTGCTGGTGCAGTTGTTCCCGCGTTTTACCTCCGGAGACTTTCATACTTTGTACGAAATTTCGTGGTGGACACATATTCTGCTTATCTTCTTCTTTGCCAACTACCTTCCCTATTCCAAGCATTTTCACGTATTCATGTCGGTTCCCAATGTCTTCCTCTCGCGCCTCTGGCCCACTGCCAGGCTGGTCAACATGGACACTATTACCAGGGAAGTTAAGCTGATGCTCGATCCGGCAACTGCATTTGCCGCACCTGCTTCAGATACTCCGCCTGAGCGGTTCGGGGTGAAGGATGCAGAGGATGTTACCTGGAAGAATTACTTTGATTCATTGTCATGTACGGAATGTGGAAGATGCACCTCAGTGTGCCCGGCCAACATAACCGGCAAAAAGCTTTCGCCCAGGAAGATAATGATGGACCTGAGGGCAAGGATGAAGGAAAAGGGTCCTCTGATGCTTGCCAATGGCAGGGATCACAACGACAACAGATCGCTGTTGCGCGATTATATCTCCGAAGAGGAGCTATGGGCCTGTACAACCTGCAATGCCTGTGCACGCGAGTGTCCTGTGAACATCAGCCAGCCTGAGCTTATCGTAGAGATGCGCAGGTACCTGGTTCTCGAAGAGGCTTCGGCTCCGGGTGAGCTTAAAGCCATGTTCAGCAATATCGAGAATAACGGGGCACCATGGCAGTACTCATCTGAAGACAGGCTTTTATGGGCAGGGGAACTGGAATTTAAAGTCCCGGTGATGGCAGATCTTCATTCGAGAGATGAAAAACCCGAATATCTTTTCTGGGTTGGCTGTGCAGGAGCTTTCGACGACAGATACAAAAAAGTGGTAAGGGCATTTGCAAAAATACTGGAACATCTTAAGATAAGTTATGCTGTGCTGGGCAGTGAAGAGACCTGCAACGGTGATCCTGCAAGACGGGCCGGCAACGAAATGCTTTATCAGATGCAGGCACTGCAGCTGATTGAGTTGTTCAGGGGTTATGATGTGAAAAAAATCATTACAACCTGCCCACATTGCTACAATATATTCAGGAACGAATATCCCGACCTTGGCGGCAATTATGAAGTGATCAGCTATCTTCAGTTCCTTGACAAAAAGATTGCGGAGGGGAAACTGAAGCTTAATGCCAGCTCAGGGGTTACTTCAGTCACATATCACGATCCCTGTTACATGGGGCGTGCAAACTCCGTTTATGACGAACCCCGGTCAATACTGAAGAACATCGCGGGCAGTCTGACAGAGATGCGGAGAAACCGGAGCTATGCCCTCTGCTGCGGCGCCGGAGGGGCTCAGATGTTCAAGGAAGCGGAGAAAGGCGAAAAGGAGGTATTTATCGAGAGGACCGAAGAGGCGCTGGAAACGGGGTGCACAGTGATCGCATCGGCCTGCCCTTTCTGCATGACGATGCTTACCGACGGGCTGAAGTACAAGAACAGGGAAGAAGAGATAAGGAATCTCGATATCGCGGAACTTGTTGCACTTTCAATGAAATTATAAATCAATCCAAATAATCTGACACTAATGGAAAACAGAAAAATCCTGAAAAGCGGCGAATTTCTTGTTGATGAAATTGAAGCAAAAGATATTTTTATCTCCGAGGAATTTGATGAGGAACAGAAAATGATCTCACAGACCTGCAAGGATTTCCTTGAAGCCGAGGTCTATCCGAACCTGGTTGCACTAGAGAAGGGTGACAGGGAGCTCATGAAAGATATTCTCAAGAAGTCGGGGGAACTTGGATTGATGGGTATATCCATCCCTGAAGAATACGGCGGGTTCGGCCAGTCGTTCGTTACACAGATGCTGGTAGCCGAAACAACCGGAGCAGGCTTCTCATTTTCAGTCGCTTTTATGGCCCACTGTGGTATAGGGACCCTCCCCATACTCTATTACGGTAATGAGGATCAAAGGCAAAGATATGTGACGAAACTGGCGACAGGCGAATTACTTGGAGCATACTGCCTTACCGAACCAGGAGCGGGAAGTGACGCGAACTCGGGCAAAACGAACGCAACTCTTTCAGAGGATGGTAAATATTACATCCTCAACGGACAGAAGATGTGGATAACCAACGCCGGTTTTGCCGATACACTTGTTGTGTTTGCAAAGATCGACAGCGACAGGGTCCTGAGCGCCTTTATTGTCGACAGCAACAGCCCCGGAGTCGTGATCGGTCCGGATGAACATAAAATGGGGATCAAAGGTTCGTCAACCGCCCAGATATACTTTACTGACGTTAAGGTTCCAGTCGAGAACCTGCTGGGCAAAAGAGGTGAAGGCTTCAGGATAGCGCTCAGCATCCTGCACATGGGCAGGATAAAACTTGGAGCAAATGTTATCGGAGCAGCAAAAAAAACAATCACCGACTCGGTACGGTACGCGAATGAGAGAAAGCAGTTCGGAGTACTCATTTCTACCTTCGGAGCTATAAAACATAAGCTGGCCGAGCAGGTTATTCAGCTTTTTGCTTCAGAATCCGCCGTTTACAGGGTAAGCAAAGACATAGATGATCTGATGGTAAAATTGAAATCAGACTGCGTCGACAAGAACCGCGCCTCGATTGAAGCAATAAGTCATTATGCTGTTGAGGCTGCAATACTTAAGGTTGTCGGATCGGAGATGCTTGATTTCATTGCAGACGAGGCTGTGCAGATCTACGGGGGCATGGGTTACTCTGCAGAGATGGATGTGGAGCGAGGGTACCGCGATTCGAGGATCAACAGGATCTTTGAAGGAACAAATGAGATAAACCGCCTCCTGGTAGCCGACACCGCAATGAAGCGCGCGATGAAGGGTGATTTCGATCTTTTCGGTGAAGCTGCAAAAATTTACGACAATATTGAAGTCATTGATGAGGGCAGAAGAGAAGGAGAGGATTATTTCCAGGAAAAAGGAAGATATATAAGGAACTTCAAAAAGGCTGCGCTCATGACTATCCACGGAGCTTCCGGACAATTCGGAAAGAGCCTGGTCAACGAGCAGGAGGTGCTTAACAATATAGCCGAAATGATAATGGATATATATATCCTCGAGTCACTGAAGCTCAGAGTCGAGAAACTTGAATCGATGAAAGGCAGTCTTTCCGTCTACAGGGATATTCTTGATGTAAACGCTTATGATACAGCGGCAAAGATACGAAAGTCAGCAAGCGATGCAGTAAATTCATTTGCTGCCACCGATAATGTTTCAAAACTGACAGGCGGCATTGAAGCCCTGACAAGGGTCGCGGGGGTAAATGTAAAAGATGCCAGACGAAGGATTGCGGACAAGCTTATCGAGGATAACCTGTATAAATTCTGACACGGAGTGCAGTAAGCTGCAAAAATAACGCCTGATATAACTATCTTGCAGGCAGGCCTGAGAAGTGCCCTAATATTATATTGCTATGAAGATCATGAAATTTCTGTTCTCTCCCGTTTTCATGGGGGTGATGCTGTTAGTATTTGCAGTGTCGATGGCCGTCGCCACTTTTATCGGAAATGATTACGGGCTTTCAGCTGCCTTTAATTTTGTTTATAACACAAGATGGTTTGAGCTTATATTACTTCTTCTTGTCATTAATCTGGCCGGTCAGGTCATTACGATAAAACTCTACAGGAGGGAAAAGCTTACGGTCTTTCTTTTTCACGCCTCATTTATAATAATCATTGCCGGAGCAGGAATAACCAGGTATACCGGATTGGAAGGCACCATGCATATCCGCGAAGGTGTGACTGAGAACAGGTACCGCTCGGCTGAAAGGTTTCTGGGTTACAGTCTGTATGACATTGACGGAGCTGTTATCTCGGGCCATTCGGGCAAATATTCAATGACGACTGTTTCGGCTGATAACTACAGAAAGAAATTCACCGCCGCGGGGGATGATTATGAGATCGTTCTTGCGCGGATAATGCAGAACGCCTCAGAGGTGATCGTGGAAGATCCGGGTGGTGAACCGATGGTGTCGCTCCTTGTCTCCGACGAGATGAGGGGAAGAGAAGAGATTATCCTCAGAAAAGGTGAAACAAAAACGGTATATGGTCTCAGTGTGGGGTTTGTTTCGGACAGCAATCCCGATATTGCCATCACTCTGGATTCAGGAGCTTTCCGCATATCCTCTGTGTATCCGGCTGAAGAGATGAACATGATGACGGGGGAGAAAAGGGATGTTGAGGCAGGAGAGTTGGTGCCGTTGCAGAAGATGAAAGTGACAGATATACGGAATGTCAGGATTGTTCCGCAGGAGATGTCAGTTTCTGCGACCACCCGGTTAATATCCCTTGGAACAGGCAATGAAGGCATGGGAAAGAATGTGTTTGTTTTTCATGTTTTCTCAAATGATGAGACAGCCAGCCTCCATATGTGGGAAAGCGATCCGCCTGATCGGGCTTCTGCCTCTGCCGTTATCAACAACAAGACCCTGGAGATCACGTACGGACCTGAGATAAGGATACTTCCCTTCAGCCTTAAGCTTAACGAATTTATTCTTGAGAAGTACCCGGGGTCGGAGAGCCCGTCCGGCTACAGGAGTGATCTCACTCTGACAGATTCTGAGAACCACCTTGTGAAACCATATTCAATCTTCATGAATAATGTACTGAAATACAAGGGATACCGCTTCTACCAGGCATCATATGATACCGATGAAAAGGGCACCATTCTGTCGGTAAACAAGGATATGGCCGGCATGGTCGTGACTTATGCAGGCTATGCACTTATGATCATTTTCATCTTTCTGTCGCTTTTTAACAGGAAATCGGTTTTTCAGAGGATAGATGCCGGGCACTGGAATTCTCCGCTGAGAAAAACTGCTGCTGCCGTTATTTTTCTGATAATCATCACCGGGTTTAATACTGTCAGTGCTCAAAAGCTTATTCCCGACAAAGCCTGCGCGGAAGAGTTCGGCAAAGTCCTTGTGCAGGATCAGAGGGGAAGGACGAAGCCGCTTAACACGCTGAGCAGTGACATCATGAGAAAAGTGACAAGGGAGAACAGGTTTGAAGGATTGACACCGATGCAGTTTTTCCTGGGGGTCTATATTGATTTCTACAACTGGCAGAGCGTTCCGATGATCAGGGTTACGAATAAGGATCTGCAGCGCACTATAGGGATAAGGGGCAACATGGCTTCGTTCTCCGACCTTGTTGATCCGGGCAGCGGTGGGACATATAAGCTGATACACGAGGTAAACAGCGCTTATTCCCGTGCTCCGGCAGAGAGAACAAGATTTGACAAGGAGGTGATGAAGGTCGATGAAAGGGTTAATATTGTCTATCTGATCTATACCGGCGCATTTCTGAGGATCTTTCCGCTCAGGGATGAGTCACACAGCTGGGGACCTCCGATGGAAGCCCTTAAGACAGCAGTGAGCAGGGAAGATTCCGTGTATGTCGGAAATATTATCCCGTCGCTGGCTGAAGCCCTGCAAACCCGCAACCTGGGGGCAGTAAGGAAGATATCAGCATCGCTGACAACATATCAGAGAAGCTTTACCGGATATGACCTTCCTTCGCAGGCAAAGATCAGTGCTGAAGTGGTCTATTACAGGCTGAAGATCTTTGAACGCCTGTTCCCGTTCTATATTACCATCGGACTGATCATGCTGGTGCTGCTCGTCATAATGGTAATTATTGGGAGGAGGCAATCACCATGGATAATAAGGATACCCGGGATACTTCTTTTTGCCGGGTTTCTCTTCCATACCTCGGGCCTTGCGCTCAGGTGGTACATTTCGGGACATTCACCCATGAGCAACGGGTATGAGTCGATGATCTTCATCTCGTGGGTCACACTTCTGGCTGGTTTTATTTTCAGCCGCAGGTCAGCCTTTGCTCTTCCGGCCACCGGACTTCTGGCTGCTTTTGCCCTTCTGGTGGCGCATCTGAGCTTCATGGATCCGGAGATTACGAATCTCGTACCTGTACTTCAGTCGTACTGGCTGACCCTCCATGTTTCGGTTATCACGGGCAGTTATGGTTTTCTGGGGCTGGGTGCCGTTCTCGGGATAATCAATTTGATACTCATGATCCTGATAAATGAAAGGAACCGCTACCGTTTATCCGGCAATATTGACGATCTTACTGTAATCAGCTACAAGTCCCTCACTATTGGCCTCTATTTGCTGACAATCGGCACCTTCCTTGGGGCCGTTTGGGCCAATGAATCGTGGGGGCGCTACTGGGGCTGGGACCCGAAGGAGACATGGTCCTTGATAACGATAGTCGTTTATACGCTGGTAATACATTCAAGGCTCATCCCTTCTATGAAGGATATTTTTACCTTTAATCTCCTTTCAGTCTTTGCCTTCTTCTCCGTATTAATGACATATTTTGGAGTGAACTACTATCTGTCGGGGCTCCATTCCTATGCAGGAGGTGATCCGGTGCGTGTTCCCGTGTTTGTCTATATTGCCGTGCTTGCACTGATCGCCGTTTCAGCGACAGCCAACCTGCGGTACAGAAAGTTTGATGCAGCACCGGAAAAAGGATAAAAAAAGAAGCTGTCCCTGTAATTGAGAGACAGCCTCTTTACCTATCTAATCGTACCAGGCATGAAGACTCCTGGCCTGAAGATCCGGAGAATCGTATTTACTCCTCTTATCGTCTGCTTTTCTTGAATTCACGGGTTTCCTTTTCTGAGCCGGATGTCTTGAGAGCCGGAGCCGTTGCCAGTCCCTTGCCGTCGTCCAGTACAAGCGTAGCAGTGAATGTTTCAAAATCGTAGTATTCATAAGGAAGTTCATAACCATCGGTTACGTTATCGAGAACATAATCGATGATCATTGTGGGGTATTCCCCGCAATTGTCCCAGGTACCGGAGCCGCTTATCCAGTATTCATATTCATCACCCTCGTAATCTGTCGTGAAGTAATACTGATATGGGATTGAAACAGTGCCATTGTCAATAATTGACATGGTAAGTGTTCCTCCATCCAGGATCTCTTCGCCCCATTTATCCGCTATCCAGCCGAAGTTCAGGCCGGTGACGATAATGGTCGTATCGCTTCCTTCTGAAGTGACTACCTGGCTTTCAAGCATGTGGGTGCCATAGTCAAACCCGTCGGTACCTGACCAGGTGCCTTCGAATCCTTCGATCGCGAGTGGACAGAAGGGATTGACTTTTACCTGGAAAACTTTTTCGGGGGATGTAACTCCTCCGACGGTTGTTTCGGTGACTTTTACCTGGGCAAAACCGCTTACCGGTGCCTGATCGAACAGAACAGTGGCTGTTTTCTTATCGTCACTAACCGACTGGATGGTAGCTCCGTCGGCGCTCCAGTTCCATACCGAGCCTTCGCGGTGATAATTTACCTTGTAGTCATAGACCTTGGTCTGAAGGGCAAGTGCGGGTCCGGTGGCATTGAATACTATCGGGATCACCATTGAGGCATCGTATCCTTCCTGTGCTTTTTCCATGGGAGTCTTCTCGCAGGTTGCAAAAATCAGCATGGCCACCATCAGAAAGGAGATCCTTATAAAAATATTTTTCTTCATTTTAAGACTATTTAAAATTTATCTGACAAATTGCTATTTAAACCAGCCGCCGTTTGAAAAGTCCTGGCCGGCAACACCTTCGGTGCCTCCGAAGGTATAATAATCCATTATATTCACTTCAAGCTGCTGACCGGGTATCGGCAGGTGCAGGGGAGTTCCGGGCTGTAGTTTATCGGCCTTCCGCATAGTGAAGAATTCAATTCCCATGCCGCTGCAGAAGAGTTCGATATTTCTTTCGTGGAAGATAGCTGCTTCAATCTCGCCGGCAGTAGCGCCAACTGGTGCCAGTCCTCCGCGTGTAACCCTGGTACCGGCGTTAATTATAGCGGCAGCTGCGTTAAGATCCGGCTTATTGAGAAGGGCTTCAGCCAGAAGGAGATCATTCTCAGCTTTCATGAACACCGGTGAGGGTTCTGTCCATGTCGAAAGGTAAGTATCATGCCTTTTGAACCTGTAATTCGAGAAATGGTAGTACCCGCGTTCAGCAGCAAAGGGACATGATGTAAGGGCCTGGAAGTCGGTAAAAATCCGATCGTCAACTCCTTCGGTGTGCGATGTCACAGGGTCTGGCAGAAGGTTGAATCCCTCGGCGCCTCCGGTCCAGCGGGCAGGCATAGCGGGATCCATCATGTTAACCACCCTCATGTCCGCCTGGCCCCATCCGCTGAAATTGGCATAGGTGTGATACAGATCGTACCAGGTGATGTCATCCATCAGTGGTGCGAAATCGTATGTCAGTCCTTTGTTGGCATAGGATTCGACCCTTGTCCAGTTGACTGCCGTATTCTGGGTTTTATTCCTCGGAGAATAAGACAGGAGGCGGGCCGCCATCGAGTTTGCCAGTTCACCTATCTCCTTCTGGGTATAGGTCATACCGGGTATCCATGTGGATGGCAGGGTAAAGTTGCCTGTTTCGCAGATAGCAATACACTGGTCGAGGCACACGAGTGCGGTATCGATGACATCCCTGAACGGAGAGACTTCGATAGTGGTTGTCAGATCGGTATACTCGGTAACAATAAAGGCCTTGTCGTACAAAAGACCGATATAACCCAGGGAGAGGCCCTGCATGAGATGTGCCATTGCCCTGACCATAGGAGTTTCGTCTGTACCGTTGTCTGCAGTAATGACCATATCGCCAAGTTTGACTTTCCCCAGCACCTCATTTGCTGATGAGAGTATTGAATACATGGTTTTGTAGTAACCTTCCGAAATGACAGCATCAGTGTAGGCAGGCGTATTGTCAAACACTATCCTGGGTTCCCAGCTGAAGGCACGCATTCCCGCGTTACCCCACGAGCAGGTTCCTGCATCGGCAGCGACCCAGAGAGCCAGTGCGGGACCATAGTAATCCTGGGTGCGCTGGAACCAGGCTCTCATAAGAGACCCCGCGACACCCTTTACATCGGATGGATTGGCAAAGGCGGTCTCAAAATCGGGGTCATTTTCATTTTTCACATCAAGACTTTCACAGCCTGTGTTCAGGAGTGCAAGGATTGCTGAAAATAACAGTAAATATTTAAATGTTTTCATGTGTAAATCACTTTTGTTTATACGTTAGAATTTGAATTCGAGTGAGGCAGAGAATGACCTGTAGTTGGGGTAACCCATGAAATCGTACGCAAAGTACTGGGTGCCATCGGTAGTCTGAACCTCAGGATCGTAGCCTGTATAATTGGTGAAGGTAAGAAGGTTCCTCCCCATCAGCGCGAGCTTAATCCCCTTCACATAGCCGTTCATGAATCCCCTGAGGGCGCTTGAAGGTACGGTGTAGGACACGGAGACTTCCCTTAGCTTAAGATAAGATGCATCCTCAACCCAGAATGAGTTGAAAGTGTTTACATCATAAAATCCTTTATAGTACGGGATCGCTTTTTTGAGATGATCGGGTTTCCCGAACTGGTCCATCATACCGTGCCTGTTATCGCGGGTGAGCCACTGGGCTGATTTGTTATACAGATCACCACCATTTTTCCATTCAAGAAGTCCGTATACACCGAATCCCCTGTAAGAGAAACTGTTTCTCATTGAGAGCTTGAACTTTGGATTAGTGTCCCCGATCTTGCTGAATAATGCTTTCCCATCCTCGCCAAGAGTTCTAACCGGCAATTCGGATGTTGTTCCTTCGGTCCCTTTTACGATCACATAGCCATCGCTGTTAATTGTATAGGAGTCGATGGAGGTGTCGTCCCACCATGTGGATGCGATGTCTGCTTCGGCAAGCTGTTGGGCCATCTGATCAAGTGATGTGACCCATGAGTAGCCGTACATTACACCGAATGTCTCGCCTTCGCGCACATAAAAGCATTTATTGGCTTCCTGACCCTGTGGTCCCGTCTGATATGGTGGTGCATTAAGCTCGGTTATCATGGCGCGAACCCTGTCGAAAATGAACCCGATATCATAATTCAGGTCACTTTTTCTGACTATCACGGCGTTGAGTGATCCCTCCCAGACTTTTGCATTCAGTGTTCCGGCGTTCTGTATCTGGCTTGGCCATCCGCCATATTGAACAGCAAGGGGAATGGACAGTATCTGATCGGTAGTATTTGTTTCAGAATGAACTACTTCAAGACTGAACCTGTTAAGAAAATCAATATTCAACCCAACTTCGAACTCCTTGGATAAGGAGGGCTTGAGAAGCTTGTTCCCGAGCTGGCTTTTGGATGTTTGTCCCCCGGAAATAGCCATAACCTCATACTGGTCGGCAAATCCGGGTCTCTGACCGGCAGTTCCGTAAGCGCCGCGGATCTTAAATTCCTGTACTCCGGGTATTTTCAGATCCTCTGTTATCCTGTATGCCGCGGAGACCCTGTAATAGGGATTCCATCTGGCATCCTCCCCAAAGAGCGACGAACCGTCATAGCGGAGCATGCCATCGAAAATATATTTATCCCTGTAATCGAGATAAAGTATCCCGAAATAGTTCTTGGCTTTGATCTCGTTCTTATAGCTCGTTATCGATTTATTGCCTTTTATAGCATCGAATGATGGTACTCCTCCGAGCGAGAAATCATAACCGGTTGCCTGATTGCTGTTAAAGGTTCCCTTTTCAAAAAGGTAGCTCAGCCTGGCCCTGGTATTGAAATTACCGAACTTTTTGTTGAAGTTGGCTGTGATCTGAGCCGTTTGCGATATACTCTTTCCATCATAAATTTGTAGGTAACCCTCGGAGTAAACGGCATTTGCTCCTGCGCGGGTGTATGTATCATACGGGGAATAAGATTCAGAAGTGTTTGTAGAGTATTCAAAAGCATATTTACCTTCAAGATTCAGAAAATTGGTAAGGTTATACTTTGCAGAATACGTGCCAAGCACCCTGTTACGGGTTGTGAGATCCTGAAGTTTCCAGAGGTTGTAAAGAGGGTTCTCCGTTGTTGTTTCCCACGCATTGGGAATAAAAAGATAAGGCTGTCCGTCGGGATTATCCATTTTGAAATCTGTATCCGGTGCAGAGAGGAGAACATTAAAGAAGATGCCTCCGTTATACTTGCTGTCGCCACCGGGATCCTGGGTGCTTGATTTAACATAAAGATTGCTGGCAGATACAGAGAGTTTCGGAGAGATTTTATGATCGACATTCAGCCTGAAACTGTTTCTCTTATATCCGTCTGTTTCCACCAGGAGGCCCGACTGGACGTTGTTTTCAAACGAGACCAGGAAATTGGTTTTTCCCAGGTTTGATCCTACGGACACATAGTTCGTGTAGAAATCATTACCGCTGAATATAAGATCCTCATGGTCGTAGAGAACAGCGTAAGGATTATCCATGTAAAGGTCAGGCTCATCGACACGCGATCCGGTGAATCCGGCTTCGGTGCCGCGATAGCCTGCCGGGTAAGTTACTCCGGCATACCTGGTGTATGGGAAGCTTGCCTGATCGGGTGCCAGAACGAATGCATGGTGGGTTGCCAGGTCATACTTTTTTGCAAGGTTGTTGATGCCATACTCGTTCCTGACGATCACCTCGGTCTGACCTTCAGTCAGCATATTACCTCGCCTGGTCGTCACTGCAATTACGCCGTTGCCTGCCCTTGATCCATAAAGAGCTGAAGCAGAGGCTCCCTTGACAACTTCGATCGACTCGATGTCGTCCACGTTAATATCCCCGAGAGTCCCTTCCATTATTGCTCCGTCGAGGATGATCAGGGGAGTCTGGGAACCGGAGATCTGTGTTGCGCCACGGACAAGTATTGTTGCAGCGCTTCCTGGTTCACCGGTGGAGCTCACTACGGTCAGACCCGACACCTTACCCTGAAGGGCAGATGAAGCGGATCCTGCATAAACCTCCTTAAGCTTCTCAGAATCAATACGGTCTACCGAGACGGCCATCTTTTTCTTAGGCGTTCCTGCTGCGACACCGGTAACAATTACCTCGTCGAGGTTCAGCAGGTCAAGCGACATTACCACGTCAATTACACTCCGGCCGGCAATAGCAACCTCCTCGGTCTTCATTCCCACAAAGGTGAAAATAAGAGTGCTTGCATTCGACGGCACATTCAGGGAGTATTTACCGTCGATATCCGTATAGGCACCAAGGGTGGTGCCTGGTACGACAACCGATACTCCGGGAATCGGACCTTCCCCCTCTATCGCAGAGGTAACGGTCCCTGTAATGACTCTTGTCTGTGCAAGGAGTGCAGAAGCACTGGTAAACACAAACAATACGACTAACAGAATGATTTTCTTCATACGATTTAGTTTTAGATTTTGGTGTGCAAGATAGACATAATAAACTGCATTTCGAAAAATTTTACATATAATTCGAAGGTTTAATAATTTTAAGATTTGTTAAACATGGGGTTTTATCATAAAGCTCCTCAGAGTTTATCGCGTGAGGAGGGGCTTCGATGGCGATCCCGGGTGGGGGACACCAAACAGAAAAGGCTGATCACAAAACAGGGATTGCCATCTCCGCTTTGCTTCGATGGCGATCCCGGGTGGGGGACACCAAACAGAAAAAGCCTTCCATTCGCTTCGCTCATTACGGTCTTTGCTTTTTCATGCGCTATTGAAAGCAAGCTTTCAACGCTTTGAAAAAGCAAAGCCCTCCCGCCTTTCGGCGGGGAAGGCTTTTTCTGTTTGGGTGGAAGATGGGATTCGAACCCACGACCTTCGGAACCACAATCCGACGTTCTAACCGACTGAACTACATCCACCGTTTATGAGGTGCAAAATAAGACCAAAAAATCCATTTCTCAAAATTTTCGATTTTTTTGTGGCACTCCATCTCAATCACAATATTTAAAGGTCCGTCAAAAAATGATTCACATGGCACAATTTTTTACTCCTCCGGATGTTATCAAAAAGACTTTTTAAACAGTGCCTCTTGAAAAAAAATAAACTGATTGATAATATTTCAGGACTTCAGCTTTTCCAGCTGATGCGGTTCGTGACCTTCCTTATCATCAGTATCGTTTTTACCAAAAGTCATCTCACACGCGCCGAAATAGGATCATGGGAGATGTTCCTCTTTTTAGCCGGACTGATGAGTTTTTTCTGGGTCACAGGCATCATCCAGTCACTTCTTCCTCTGTACCACCGGAACAGGACCTACCGGAAAATAGGGGATAACGGTAGCGCAAAGTCACCAGAGATCTTCAATGCCTTTCTTCTTCTATGTTTTTTCAGCCTGCTCATTTTTTTCCTGGGACACGTTATAAAATATAATTTTTCGGTTTTCAACTATACCGGCAACGACCCTTTTCTGAACCTGTTGCTTCTGTATATTCTTCTCAGCAATCCTGTATGCCTTATAGAATATATTTATCTGCTGAACAACAGGTCATACCGGATTTTCCAGTACGGACTATATACCTTCCTTGCACAGCTGGTACTGGTGATTGCACCAATACTACTGGAGAAGGATATAATGTGGTCCGTTTACGGACTCCTGGCAATCACAGCTGTGAGGTGGATATGGCTGGTCATTCTTCTCCGCACGTATACCGATATGACGATCTCGCTGAAATTCATGAAGGAACACCTGTATCTTGGTGTCCCTCTGATACTTACATCACTAATCAGTGGTTCAGCCCAGTATACCGACGGTGTCATTATTTCGTCAGTCTACCGCGACCCGGCAATGTTTGCCTGGTTCCGCTACGGTGCCAAGGAATTCCCTCTGGTCCTCATGCTGGCAGGGGGGCTAAGCAGCGCCATGCTTCCCGAGTTCTCAACGAGAACACGCATGAAGGAATCGCTGGCAAAGATAAAAGTCAAATCGCGGCGTCTGATGCATATCTGCTTTCCGGCGACCATGGTGCTGATGCTTTTTGCCAGATGGCTCTTCCCCAGGATGTTTACTCCCGAGTTTCAGAAAAGCGCTGATATTTTCCTTATTTATACCCTGCTTGTTATTCCAAGGCTCCTGTTTCCGCAGACAGTGATTATCGGCAGGAAAAAGACGCACATTACCCTTTTCGCGGCGCTTATGGAGCTTGGACTGAACATACCATTGAGCCTCCTCATGATAAAATGGGGATACGGACTGGTCGGGGTGGCTCTGGCAACATTTATTGTATTCACCCTTGGCAAGATTTTCCTCGGAGGATATCTGTGGATCAAAATGCATATTAAACCAAATGAATATACCCCCGTCAAACTGTTCCTCATCTATTCAGCCCTGCTGGGCCTGCTATTCGTACTGATAGATCACAGGATAATCAATATAAGTTAGAACGAATTGCCGGTGCGGAGGTGAGGACCTCTCACAGAGTTTTTCCCCCTGCAGGCGGAGTTTCCATCTTCCATATCCGGTAAATTCTGTATATATTTGGGACGATTTTCAGGAACGTTGAGTTGCTTTGAGTTACAGGCAAGTAACCAGCAACCAGTAACCAGCAACCAGCAACCAGTAACCAGCAACCAGCAACTCATGTTTTTTCAACTGTTAACCCGATAAAATGTCCATATGCAGTTATGTGTAGTTAAAACTCCGGATGATAAAAGAGATTTCCTGGACTTTCCGAGGAAACTGTACAGGGGGGATCCCTTCTGGGTTTGCCCGCTTGATGCACAGACCGAAAATATCTTTGACCGGGAAAAGAACTATCTGCTGCGCAAGGGAGATGCGGTCCGGTGGATATTAAAAGACGGAGAGGGAAGGACAACTGGCAGGATGGCGGCATTTATTGACAGTACAAGGTTATCGGCAAACCGGCAGCCGACAGGCGGCATTGGATTTTTTGAAGTTGCCGACAACAGGGAAGCAGCCTTTACCCTTTTTGATGCAGGCAGGGATTGGCTCGCCGGGAGAGGAATGGAGGCGATGGACGGCCCCGTGAATTTCGGGGAGAACGACAACAACTGGGGACTGCTGGTGGAGGGATTTATGCAGCAGGGTTACGGAATGCCCTATAATAAACAATACTACAAAATTTTTTTTGAGGAATACGGATTCAGGAACTATTTCGAGCAATACTCCTACCACCGGACCGTCAGGGGACCTGATGGCAAGCTGGAACAATTCCCGGAACGGATAATGAAGATCGCAGGGTGGCTCTCAAGGCGGCCGGGATACTCGTTCCGCCATTTTTTACCAAGAGAAAAGGATAAGTTTGTCAACGATCTGGTGCAGATATACAATGCAGCATGGGTAGCTTACAAGAAGGATTTTACACCACTCGATCCTGCTTTTCTGAATGAAACGTTCAATAAAATGAAAGCAGTCATTGATGAGGACCTGATCTGGTTCGCCTATCATAATGATAGACCAATCGCCTTCTTCCTGCTGTTGCCTGACCTCAATCAGAAAATAAAGCATTTCAACGGCAGGCTTCACCGGTGGAACAAAATAAGGTTTGTCTGGT
>JAHYJA010000034.1 GCA_019429325.1 Bacteroidales bacterium | reverse complement strand
GTGCTCTTCCGATCTATGAAAGGCCCATGGGCATTCAGCTTTACGGGCACATCACCGGGGCCATGATAGAGGCAGCGCTTATTGCTGAAGCGGCTCAGCCTGATCTCATTGACATCAATTTCGGTTGTCCGGTAAAAAAAATTGCCAACCGTGGTGCGGGTGCGGGCATGCTAAGGGACATACCCCTCATGGCTGAAATGACCGAAGCTGTTGTGAGTGCTGTTAAACTGCCAGTTACAATAAAAACCAGGCTGGGGTGGGACGACAATAGCAAAAATATCGTTGAAGTGGCCGAAAGGATGCAGGATGCAGGAATAAAAGCCATTACCATTCATGGTCGCACGAGGGCTCAGTTATATAAGGGAGAGGCTGACTGGACGCTGATAGGTGAGGTAAAAAACAATCCCCGGATGAAGATACCTGTAATCGGCAATGGCGATATAGACGGGCCGGCAAGGGCAAAGGAGATGTTCAGCAGATATGGCGTGGATGGAATTATGATCGGACGCGCCGCTGTCGGAAGGCCCTGGATCTTCAGGGATATCAGACATTTCCTGAGCACGGGAGAACTGCTTCCGGAACCTAATGTCGCGGAGAAAGCCGATATTGCACTCTTTCATTTTTCAAAATCGCTGGAGTTCAAGGAAGGAAAAAGGGCAATCCTCGAGATGCGGCGCCACCTCTCAAACTACTTCAAGGGGATCCCTGATTTCAGGGAAACACGGCTTAAGCTCCTGACCGCAACTGACACCGGGGAAATAATAAGCATGATCAATCTGATAAAACAGAGGTGGGGTGATTACAGAGCGGACGACAGATCGTCTGTTTACAGGTTTGAGAAACCGGTGTAACCTTCCTCCCGCGGCGATGCTGCCTCCGGCTTCCTGACCCTTTCTGCCAGTAACGAAATTCTCTCCCATCTGAAAATGATCCTCAGGATTACAAGGAGCAGGACCCCTGAAACCAGCAAGGCTGCAAATTCACCCCACGGGTAGATGTTCTGCTGTTCGTAGATCGCAGATGTCTGAAGGGCAGACGATTTGTGGGTGACCATTATGCAGAGGAATATGTTGTTGGCGGTATGAGCTCCCATAGCCGCCTCAATTCCATCGTCAAGAACCGTTATGACTCCGAATATAAGTCCGAAAAGAATGTACTGCGGGATCATTGTAAAGAAGCCGAATTCCTTTACTTCAGGATTAAATGCATGCATAAGCCCAAAGAATACTGATGTAAGAATGAGAGGCATAAACCTGTTTCTGAACAGGACCGCGAAACCCTGCATAAGGTAACCCCTGAACAGCACCTCTTCAAAAGCAGCCTGGAATGGGATAAAAATCAGGGAAACAAGAACCAGTATCAACAGTGTTCGGAAAGCAGGGATATTAAGCGAGAAGTTTGAAGGATCCGCTTTCAGATACACCAGCAGGTATACTGTCGAGAGTATCAACCATACAAACCCTGAAATAAAGAAACGGTCCCACCTCATTTTTTTATTGCCGTTTATGGTGGCCATCGCGGATCTGCGGTTTAGCGGCTTTATCAGGAGGAAGAATGTCGCCAGCCCGGCAACGAATGGGAAGAGCATCACCATAAATGTCAGGTTGGGATCAAGGCCGAGAAGACCGAAGTCTGAGGGATTTGCACCAAGTTCCGCGATAACCGAGGGGTCCGAGACAGCCCTGGCGGCCATGGCTATCAGCAGGGGTATTGCACCGATGGTATTTGAAACGGCGAGAACCGCAACGAACATAATAATATATCTCCAGAAGCTGTTCTTTCCGGAAAATGCCGATTCGAGATGGGTCATTGCCATAATGTTTCAGAATTCAGTTATACTTCCTTTGGGATGATCGATTGAGTAATGAAGACCTACGCTTACACTCCTCTTCTGAGCCATTTTAATTATCAGGTATCCCACGTTAATCAGGTTCCTGAGTTCACAGATCTTTTTTGATATAAGCGATCCCTTGAAAAGGCTCTCCGTTTCGTTGTAGAGGATCTCAAGCCTTACAAGGGCTCTCCCGAGACGCAGGTCGGACCTGACTATCCCGACATAATTGCTCATGATCATCTGCACCTCCTTGGTGCTTTGTGTTATAAGCACCATCTCCTCGAGGTGTGTTGTGCCCTTATAATCCCAGTTTGGTATATTCTCTTCAAAATCAAGATGGCTGAGTCTTTCCGCCGAATGAACTGCGGCCCTGTGAGCATATACTGTGGCTTCGATGAGAGAGTTGGATGCAAGCCTGTTGGCCCCGTGCAGTCCTGTTGAAGCGACCTCACCGATTGCATAGAGCCTCTCTATATTGCCCTGTCCGTTCATATCAACCTTTATGCCGCCACAGGAGTAGTGAGCTGCAGGAATTACAGGTATCATATCTTTTGTGATGTCCACGCCTCTCGACAGGCAATGCTCATAGACGTTTGGGAAATGATCCTTAAGCTCTTCCGGATCGAGATGGGTGCAGTCGAGCCACACATGATCATCTCCCCAGATCTTCATCTCATTATCAATCGCCCGTGCTACAATGTCGCGCGGGGCAAGCGATCCACGGCTGTCGTACCTGTTCATGAATCTCTCGCCGGCCATGTTCTTCAGTACTGCACCGAATCCTCTCAGGGCTTCGGTGATAAGGAAGGAGGGGCGCCTGTCAGGATCATAGAAGGATGTGGGGTGAAACTGAACAAACTCCATGTTTTCCACTCTCCCCTTTGCCCTGTAAACCATTGCCACACCGTCTCCGGTCGCAATCTCGGGATTTGTCGTGGTGAGATAGACGTTGCCCATTCCTCCCGTCGCCACAACCGTGACCCTTGAAAGGAAGGTGATAACCTTCTGGTTGACCAGATCAGCGATATAGGCTCCGAAACACCTTATGTTTTTCGAATCTTTTTTCACTTTCTCACCCAAGTGGTGCTGGGTCAGCAGTTCGATGGCAAAGTAATTTTCATATATCTCGATACCCGGAGTGCTTCTCACCCGTTCAACAAGGGTCTTCTGTATGACCTCACCGGTCTTGTCCCTGGCATGAAGTATGCGGTGTTCCGAATGGCCACCCTCCCTGGCCAGGTCCCAGGAGCCATCTTCCTTCCTGTCGAACGGCACACCAAGCTCAATAAGGTCGCTTATCCTGTCGGGACCCTCACCGACAACCATCCTTACAACTTCCTCATCGCATAATCCGTCTCCGGCAATAAGAGTGTCGCTTACATGCTTTTCAAAACTATCGGGCTCAGCGAACACTGCGGCAATCCCTCCCTGCGCGTATCGGGTATTCGAATCTTCAAGTGCCGCTTTGGTGATGACCGCCACCCTGCCAAACCTGGATGCTTTTAAAGCAAACATAAGGCCGGCAATCCCCGATCCTATTACCAGAAAATCTGCTCTTTTCTTCATAATTCCGCTTAAATAGGAGGTAAAGATACAAATTAATGTATTCGGGTAAAGTATCCCCGGTCTGTCCCGGGGGGGGTTGTTTTGACTCCAGACCCCCCTTGTGTTCCCCCCGGAGGGGGCCTTGTTTCGATTACAAACCCCCCTTTGGTTCCCCCCGGAGGGGGGAAAATTCTCTGGATTTTATACGAATTTGTAATAGGTTTTGAGGATTTTCTCCCCCCCCGGGGGAGATCCCGCTTTAGCGGGAGAGGGGGTTTGAGCGGTATAAAAGTCCCTCATACCCGAATCGTTGTGAAAACGAAGTTTTTACTTTACTTTTGCTTTCCGCAAACGTAAACTAAAATAATATCATGGCTCAGGAGGATCTCTTCAGGAAACTGGTGGCACACTGCAAGGAGTACGGTTATGTTTTCCCATCAAGCGAGATTTACGACGGGTTAAGTGCAGTATATGATTACGGGCAGTATGGCGTTGAGCTGAAGAACAATATAAGGAAATACTGGTGGGACAGCATGGTCCTTCTGCACAATAATATAGTCGGGATCGATTCAGCCATATTCATGCACCCCACCATCTGGAAGGCCTCCGGTCATGTAGATGCCTTTAACGATCCCCTTATCGATAACAGGGACTCGAAAAAGAGATACAGGGCGGATGTGCTTATCGAAGAACTGCTCGCAAAAACTGAGGAGAAGATCACGAAAGAGGTGGAAAAAGCCAGGGAAAGATTCGGGGAGGCTTTCGACGAGAAGAAATTCAGGGAGACAAACCAGCGGGTAGTGGCTAACCAGGCAAGGTATGATGAGCTGTTTAATCGTTTTTCAAGGGCAATGAATGATAATGATCTGCCTGAGCTTAAGCAGATCATCATCGATAATGAGATAGTGTGTCCTGTCTCCGGAAGCCGTAACTGGACCGATGTCAGGCAGTTCAACCTGATGTTCTCGACCGAGATGGGATCGACCCTCGAGGGAGCGAACAGGATCTATCTCCGTCCTGAAACAGCCCAGGGGATCTTTGTAAACTTCCTCAATGTCCAGAAGACCGGCAGGATGAAGATCCCTTTCGGTATTGCCCAGACGGGCAAGGCGTTCCGCAACGAGATAGTGGCGCGGCAGTTCATTTTCAGGATGAGGGAGTTTGAACAGATGGAGATGCAGTTCTTTGTTCAGCCGGGCTCAGAACTTGAATGGTTCAGCCGCTGGAAGGATATCAGGATGAATTGGCACAGAGCGCTTGGGTTCGGAGATGAGAACTACAGGTTCCACGACCATACCAAGCTTGCCCATTATGCAAATGCCGCAACAGATATTGAATATAAATTTCCATTCGGTTACAAGGAGGTGGAAGGAATACACTCCCGTACCGATTATGATCTGAAACAGCATCAGGAATACAGCGGCAGAAAAATGCAATATTTTGATCCTGAGAAAGGGGAATCATACATCCCCTATGTTGTGGAGACATCGATCGGGCTCGACAGGATGTTCCTCCAGGTCGTTTCAGCCGCCTTTCTCGAAGAGGAATTGAAGAAAGAGGATGGATCTTCCGACATGCGTGTAGTGCTGCGATTACCATCGTTCCTTGCACCCGTGAAACTGGCAGTAATGCCGCTGGTGAGGAAGGACGGCCTTCCGGAGATCGCCGAAAAGATCGTCAGGGAACTGAGGTTTGATTTCAATTGCCAGTACGACGACAAGGACTCGATTGGAAGACGCTACAGGCGACAGGATGCGATCGGCACACCGTATTGCATAACCATCGATCACCAGACTCTTACAGATCAGAGCGTTACAATAAGGTATCGCGATTCGATGCTTCAGGAACGGGTTGGTATACCACAGCTTAAAGAGATAATTTCCGGAAAGGTAAACATCAGCACTCTGCTCAAAAAACTGCAGGATGAATAGAGTCCTCATTGTGACTTATTACTGGCCGCCCAGCGGAGGCGCAGGCGTGCAGAGATGGCTTAAGTTCGCAAAATATCTTCCCGTTTTCGGGTGGGAACCTGTCATCCTGACTGTTGATCCGAAGTATGCCGCCTATCCTGCAACGGATGCCTCCCTCGAAAAAGAGATACCTGCAGGTGTAAAAATCTTCCGGACAAAAGCCACGGACTGGTTCAGGCTCTACGGGAGGGACAGATCCAGGGTCCCGTCGGCAGGCTTCGCGAATAACAGGGACGATACCCTGTGGGGAAAAATAACACGTTTTATCAGAGGGAATTTTTTTATCCCCGATCCGCGAAGGGGCTGGAACAGGTATGCTGTCAGGAAAGCTGTTGAGATCATACAGCAGGAGAATATTAAACATCTGATCACAACCAGTCCTCCCCACTCTTCCCAGCTTATCGGGCTTTCGCTTAAGAAAAGGTTACCCGGTATTACCTGGATCGCTGACCTGAGGGACCTGTGGACAAATATTTATTATTACGAGCTTTTCTATCCCACTTTTATTTCGAGAGCAGTCGACAGGTCATGGGAGAGAAGAGTGATCCGGAAAGCTGACCGTATCATTACCGTGGGCCATAACCTGGCAAAATCATTATCCGCTGGTATTGATGGCGCAGGGGAAAAGATGCATGTTGTGCCAAACGGCTATGACGAAGAGGATTTCGCCGGTATACCGGATGAGGTTCCCGGCAGGTTTACACTGACCTATGCCGGAACCCTTTCAGAAGCCTACCCGATAGCCGGACTACTGGAAGCGCTTGTTTCGCTTGAGAAGAAAGGGATCGATTTTCTTCTGCGCTTCGCAGGATCGGTCCCTGATGCGATCAGATCGCAGATACTGAGCCGGATAAGCGCCGGCAAGACAGAATTCATTCCGTACGTTAGCCATGCGAGTGCCATAAAGCTGATGCGCTCCTCATCCATGCTCATTCTGATCATCCCAGACACTCCGCTTAATAACTGCATAACTCCGGGCAAGGTCTTTGAGTATATTGCTGCAGGAAAACCTGTTATCCACATCGGCCCTGATGACGGAGATGCCGCATATCATTTAAGGAAGTGCGGACAGAAAGGCTTCTTCGCGGGAAATGACCATGCAGAGATGGCTGAGTATATCATAAATGCAATGGATCGCGGCAAACAGATGACCTTTACAGAAAATCCCGAATACTCCCGAAGGATGCTTGCGCGGGAACTGGCTGAAATTTTAAAATTAAGTGTAATGTCCTGAAGCAAATCTCCGGAGATGAAGATAGGAGTCGTAGTTGATAATGATCTGAATAACGATAACCGTGTTCTCAGGGAATTGTCCATCCTGAAGGAAAAGGGGCATGAGATCTTTGTTATATGTTTTGGTTTCAATAACCGGCAGTATGATCCTGTTAACGGTATCCGGGTAACCAGGATAAAGATCAGCAGGAGAATCAAGGATATTCTCTTCTTCTTCCTTAATACGGTACCGGCTTACGGGTGGTTATGGACAATCAGGATACACAGGTTCATCCTGAACAATAATCCCGATGTTCTGCATGTTCACGATCTGTATATGTCGCAGCCGGCCTGCTCGGGCATACAGAGATCCGGAAGGAAGATACCAATTGTCCTAGACCTGCATGAAAATTACCCCTTTGCCGTAACAACCTATAACTGGACAAAGGGATTTCTCAGGAATCTGCTGGCCAGACCCCTGGCATGGAAGCGAAAAGAGAGTGCACTCCTTAAGAATGCCCGGAAAATAGTTGTTCTGAGCGATGAATTCAGGGAAGAGCTCCTCGGCAGATACGATTTCCTGTCAGCAGAGAATTTCTGTGTTTTTCCGAATGTGCCGGATATAAAGCAGATGGATGAATATAAGGCTGCAGCCGGCAAAGCTCCCCTGGAGAAGAAAGCTCCCGTGATTTTGTATTTTGGCGTGGTTGCTGAACGACGCGGTATATTCAATGCGCTGGAAGCTTTCAGGGAGGTCCTCAGGAAGGGAACAGACGCCACTTTGCTGATAATTGGTCCTGTGGATAAAAGAGACCGGAAAAGGTTTTTCAGCTTTCTCAGCCTGCCTGAACTTAAGCCCTCGGTAACTTATATCCCATGGAAAGGGTTGCATGAGCTGCCGGCATTCCTGGAAATGTCTGACATTTGTCTTGCTCCGTTCATAAAGAATCCCCAGCATGAATCAGGTGTGGCAAATAAAATCTTTGATTACATGCTGGGTGGCCGGCCAATAATCGCTTCGGATTGCGGGCCTCAGAAAAATCTGATTGAGAAATATAACTGCGGAATAATTTTCAGGGATCAGAAGGAATTTACCGCGTCAATGATCAGGCTCCTGGCCGACGAGGACCTGAGGAGAGAAATGGGAAAGAACGGATTTAATGCCGTTGTAAGTGAACTGAACACCACAAAGAAAAAAGAGAGCCTGATCAGAATGTATGATGAACTGGAATATGGGATGAGGGAAAAGACAGATATTATGCAGTCCTGATGAAAACCTGAATCAGGTATTATGGCAATGTTAAATGCGATAAAACAGACATCGAAAGACAGTATCGTTTACGGGCTCGGTAACATGGCCGTAAAGGTTATCGGTTTCATTCTGATACCCCTCTACACCAATCCCGGCTATTTTTCGGTCGAGGATTTCGGGATCATGACCCTGCTGGACCTCTCTTCGCTGGTTCTTATCTCCCTTATGGCCTCGGCTCTTCCACAAAGCCTTCTCAGATGGTACTGGGACAAAGAGCATCTGCAGGACCAGAAGCAGATCTTTTTCATGTCCCTTTCTGCACAGATTATTGTAAGCCTTCTGTTCCTGGTTGTTCTTTTGCCCCTCACCGGACAGATCTCCGTATTATTGTTCAGTACGCCTGACTGGAGCGTAACAATCAGGTTCATGATAATTGCCACGGCTCTGCAGGCGCTGAACAATATCATTAACACACTGATGAGAGTGCAATCGAAACCGGCACTCTACACAGCTGCCAATCTTTCAAAGCTGATAGTTGTCCTTCTTCTCACCATTTTCCTGATCATTCATAAAAACACGGGACTGAAAGGGATTTATATCGCCCAGGTAGCAGGCAACATGCTCTTTATCATCCTGCTTTCAGGATATACCCTGAGGAACTGTTCCTTCTCCTTCAACCTGAAGATTTTCGGGTCAATGGCAAGCTATGGTTTCCCGCTGATGCTGGCCAATTTCTCAGCTGCAATACTTGCAGCAATCGACAGATACTCATTGAACTCGCTTGCTCTCCTCAAGTTTGTGGCCATCTATTCCCTGGCCTTTAAAATTGCAAGCGTACTTAAGCTTGTGATCGTTGACTCAATCAAACTGGCGGTGCTGCCACTTGTCATACGAAAGATCGACACACCCGGCGACAAGAGGTTCTATTCAAAAACAATGCTCTATTCATCATTCGTACTGATGACCGGGATAATCGGGATCTCGCTTTTTTCATACGAGATTATCCGGCTTATCGCACGCTCAGAAGCTTTCTGGGAAGCTTATGTCCTGGTACCCTTGCTGTCTGTATCGGTCTTCTTTGTAAATATGAGAGAAACAACATCCTATGGATTGATAATCAGGAAGAAAACTGCCACAATAGGTATAATTGTTTTTATATCCAGCGTCCTGAATATTTTGCTTAACATTCTCCTGATCCCGAAATTCAACGTCATGGGAGCTGCTTCGGCAACAATAATCACAAATTTGCTATACTGGCTCGCCTGCTATTATTTCTCACAGAAGGTTTTTTTCGTCCCCTACGAAAAACAAAAGGTCCTTGTCCTGTTTCTGGTCGGGATCATCCTTTCATTCTCAGGACTGCTTCTTACAGATCTTCAGCTTCTTCCCCGGCTTCTTCTGAAAACAGGAATAATGATCTCCTTCCCCTTCATCCTGTATTTTTTCAGATTTTACGAGGAGGCTGAATTACAGCACATTAGGGGCTTTGTTGTCAAGTGGTCGAACCTGAAAAAGTTCAGAGACAACCTGAGATCATTAAAGAAAGGTTATAACGAAGAGTGACCGAAGCATTATCATTGTAATTTTAAGCTTTAAATATATTTTTGATCTTCTTACGGACAAACATCAGCAAAATGAAAATAAATCCCGGAATAAAGCCTGCCCTTCCTCATATTATTGCAGTTGCCCTGTTCATAGTTGTTTCCTATGCTTATTTCTATCCGGTTCTTGAAGGAAAAGTTATAAGGGCAAACGACTCGATGGTATCGACAATTAACTCAAAAGAAATAAGGGATTACCGTGAGCAGTATGGCAAAGAACCGCTGTGGACCAATTCGATCTTCAGCGGAATGCCTGCCTATCTGATTACCACACAGTATCCGGGTAACCTTATCAAGCACGCCGACAGACTGCTCAGGATCTTTAAGACGCCTGTATCCATGATATTCCTGTCGATGGCGGGCTTTTACCTTGTACTCCTCATCTTCGGCGCCGGTCCGTGGGTCTCCATTGCGGGAGCCCTTGCCTACGGGCTCTCGTCCTTCCTCTTCCAGATCATTGCCGCGGGCCACAATACCCAGGCAATTGCCCTGGCTTACATGGCTCCTATGATAGGAGGTATCTATTATACCTACCGGCATGATGTGATGAAAGGCGCCCTGTTCACGGCATTTATTCTTGCGCTCGAAATTGTGGCCAATCACCCGCAAATCACGTATTACGGACTGATATGCGTTCTGATCTTCGGTATTGTCGAGCTGATCTATGCTGTAAAAAACAAAACCCTGGCTAAGTTCCTCCGGACAACCGGCATTCTTGTGATACCCTTCATAATTGCTGTCGGGATAAACTTCGCTAACCTTTACACCATATATGAATATGGCAGGTACTCAATAAGAGGAAAGTCTGAACTTGTGACAGACAACAGGACCATGACCTCGGGTCTGAACAGGGACTATATTACTCACTGGAGTTACGGTGTTGATGAGACATTCAACCTCCTGGTGCCCGACTACAAGGGCGGGTCGGCGAAGCCCTTTGACCGGAACTCTGAAACCGTAAGGGTACTTCGCCAGAACGACGCGGCGGAATATGCCGGTCAGCTGCCAAAGTACTGGGGCACACAGCCGGGAACTGACGGCCCGCATTATGTGGGTGCAATAGTGATATTTCTGTTCGTACTGGGTCTTGCACTCGTCAAGGGTCCTGAGAAGTGGTGGCTCCTCTCGGCAACGATATTATCAATAATGCTGGCATGGGGGAAAAACTTCATGTTTCTGACCGACCTCTTCATTGAATATTTCCCGGGATACAACAAGTTCAGGGCAGTGACCATGGCGCTGGTTATAGCACAGTTCTGCATACCTCTCCTGGGCTTCCTCGCCCTGCGTGATCTGTTTGCAGGAAATGTTACAAAAAGAATTGCCCTCCGGAGCCTTAAAATCGCCGCGGGTGTAACGGGCGGGCTTCTGGTTCTGATGCTTATATTTCCCGGAATGGCTGGATCATTCCTCGCTCCCTATGAACAGCAATATCCCGAATGGCTTAAAAACGCCCTGGTTTCAGACAGGAAAGGATTGCTCCAGCGAGATGCATTCAGATCACTTATCTTTATAGTCCTGTCTGCCGGTGCGATCGCTGGTTTCCTTTTTGAGAAACTCAGGAAAGGGTACGCGATTATTATTATTGCACTTCTGATAACCGCCGACCTGTGGACAGCCGGAAAAAGATACCTCAATGCCGACAGGTTTGAAAGGCCCTCAGCAATACAGAGAACGTTTGAACCGACAAAAGCTGACAGCTATATACTGGAGGATCCCTCGTACCACAGGGTGCTGAACCTTACCGTTTCCACCTTCAACGACAACTCCACAACCTCATGGTTCCATAAGTCCATTGGCGGATACCATGGGGCAAAGCTTCAGCGCTATCAGGAGCTTATCGATTCGGTAATCATTGATGAGCTTGTCCTCTTCCGCGATGGCCAGACACTTGAAGAATTGCAGGCTGTGCTTGACAAGACTCCTGTTCTCAGCATGCTGAATGCAAAATATGTTATCGTAAGCCCCTCCTACCCTCCGCTGGTTAATCCCAATGCCCGCGGCAATGCGTGGTTCGCTGAAAAGGTTGTGATGGCCGGCAATGCCAATGAGGAGTTGGTGGCTCTCAAATCTTTTGCTTCCGCCGGGGAGGCAATCGTTGATGTTAAGTTCCGGGACCAGATCACCCGGTCGGAATATCCGGTCTCTGTAAACGATACCATTTACCTGGTCTCCTATAAACCCAATGAGCTTGTTTACAGATATTCTGCTGAGGGCGAAAGGCTTGTCACTTTTTCCGAGATTTATTACCCGGCAGGATGGAAAAGCTTTGTTGACGGTGAAGAGGTTCCCCATTTCAGGACAAACTATGTTCTGAGAGGAATGGTTGTGCCCGCGGGCGATCATGAGATAAGATTTTCCTTTGAGCCTGAATCATTCTATACGGGTAATAAAGTATCACTGGCGAGCTCCATCCTCTTCATCCTGCTTCTTGCAGGTTACCTGGCAGTAACTTTTATGAGGAAATCAAGGAAGGGCTGATATGGTACACCACACCAATTGTCCCCTTTGCTCATCCGGCGATCTGAATTTTCATCTGACCTGCAGGGATCATTTCCTGACCGGCGAGCCATTTGACCTTTACAAATGCGGTTCATGCAATTTCGTTTTCACTCAGGATCATCCCGGAGAAAAGGAGGCGGTGCTGTATTACGATTCTTCAGATTATATTTCACACGATGCTTCGGCAAAGGGATTTACGACCGCGCTCTACAGGCTGGCCAGGCGGATCATGCTGGCGCGAAAGAGGAGGCTGATCATCAGGCTTACCGGACGAACAACCGGCGACCTTCTTGATATTGGCGCCGGATCGGGCCATTTTGCAGGCGCCATGAAGGAGGCAGGGTGGAACGTAACCGGAATAGAGCCGGTGAAAAAAGCTGCGGATTATGCTTCTTCACAATTCGGGATCCGTATGCTTGATCCCGCGCAGATAGGGCATCTCCCTGACAGGAGTTTCGACTGCGTCACTCTCTGGCATGTCCTCGAACATCTCCACGATCCGTTCACTTACGCTTCTGAGATCTTAAGGGTTCTGCGGCCCGGCGGCAAATGCATAATCGCCCTCCCCGACTCCTTGTCATATGATGCCGGATACTACAGGGAACATTGGGCGGCATATGATGTCCCGAGGCACCTGTGGCACTTCACGCCCGGCACGTTTTCATTTTTCGCGGAAAGGGCAGGTTTCAGCCTGATGGCAACAGAGGATCTTCCTTTTGACGTTTTCTATATTTCCTTCCTGAGCGAGAAATACAGGGGCACAAACCTGCCCCTCATTACAGGTGTGATCAATGGGTTAAGGTTTTATCTCGCCGCACTTTTCAGGCGTAAGGGTGCAAGTTCCCTGATGTATATATTGAAGAGCAAGGCTGATTGATCAGTAACGGTCGAGCCAGCGGTATTTTCTTGCACTGTCGCCAAACTTCAGCGCCAGTGTGATCTCATGTGTTCCGTATGTCACTCTCTGTATCTCCTGAAGGGTATAATCGAAGGCATACCCGAAGAACAGATTATCGTATTTCAGCCCGAAGTTAACGATCATGGCACCGCTGGTCCTGTATGTCAGTCCGGCCCAGAAGCTTTGATTAAGGATATACGTCAGCCCGAGGTCAACCTGAGGCCTCATCTGTTCCGACATCATCAAAAGGAGAGAGGGTTGTATTTCGGTATATGCCCCTGCCTCAATGCTGTACGTACCGAAGAGATAATAATGCCTGTCCATCCGGAAATTCCTGTAGGCTGCATCCCCTATCTTTAATGCGGCCCCGAAGAGCTGATCGGTTGAGAATCCGATACTGTAACGCGGATTAAGGACATACACTCCGAAAGCGGCATCGGGAACAAATATTCCCCTTATCAGCTCATTGGTGAGCCAGGGTTCGTCAGGATCCTCGAAGATCAGTTCCTTTTCATTGACCTTGAAATGATAGCCTGTAAAAGCCAGCCCCATTGAAAGCTGGGTGCTGCTCTGCAACCACATGTGATATGAGTAGGAGGCCGAGAATCCGTTTCTCTGTATAAGGCCGTTCCTGTCGCTGAAGACATACCCTCCGAGCCCCACCCTTCCGTCATATTTCGGCCTGAAAATCTGCCGGTTACTCCTCGATTCCTTCAGAACATAGCTTCTCTTCATGAGCCGTGTCTGCCCGCTGAACGAAAATGTGCGGGGGGCACCCGAATAGCCCACCCATTGCTCCCTTGCAGTGATATTATAGCTCGTAAAACCGTCACTGCCTGCAACTGCAGGGTTGATGAGGAACCTGTTATACAGGTACTGACTGTACAACGGAAGCTGCTGACCTGAGGAACCTGCGCCCAGCAAAGAAAAGAATACTATTACAGCCAGCTTTTTCACGGATCTTTAATTTATCTCTGCAACTACTTCACTATTGTTATATTTCCTATTATCTGTCTTGAACCATCGTTCAGATCAATAATGTAATGATATGAGTCAATGGGAAGAACCGAGCCCCGGCTCCTGCCATCCCAGGGTTTCGGGTATCCTTTTTCCGATTTCCATATCAGTTCACCCCATCTGTTGAAGATCGATACCTCTATCTGCGGGTAGAGATCTGTCAGTCCGATGTTCCAGACATCATTTATCCCGTCGTTGTTGGGGGAGATGCCGTTCGGGATCACAAGACAGATCGGGTTCAGCGATTCGACTCTTACCGAGGCTTCCGCCGAACAACCGTTGTCATCGGTCACGGTAACACCGTACAACCCTTTTGTAAGACCGTCAAGACCATTTCCCGTGGAATTGTCTGACCATAAGTACCTGTAATCCGATAAGGCAACGCCTCCCGTAACGGTGAGCGCTATCGCTCCGTCAGGCATATCGGGGCAGAATGCAGGTGTGACTTCAAACGAGAGTTTAACCGAATCAGGTTGCGTCATTACAAAAGCAGAATCTGCATGGCAGTTATTCGCATCAGTTATTATAACCTTGTAGTTACCGGCCGTCAGGTTATCCCTGACACTGCCAATAGTGCCGTCGGACCAGATATACTGGACAGGGCCGGCGTTGTTGACTGCGGTTACAGCTACTGATCCTGTCGGGGAACCGGCACAGTTGATATTATAACCGCCGGCAGTGCTTACTGAACGGTTCAATATCAAGTCCAGGCGCCCTGGTTCTGTCAGCACAATGGTGTCGGCAGCTTCACAGATATTATCGTCACGTATGTATAATATGTAGCTGCCGGCTTTGAGCCCGAATATTTCAGGGGTGTAAGCCACAAAACCCTCAGGTCCCTGCCATGTGTAACTATAGGGGGCAAGGCCGCTCGTAGCCATTACCTGTATTGATCCGTCAGACCTCCCGTAACAGCTTATGTTGAAACCGTTATAATCCGACATAATCTTGTGATAAGTCAGCGGCGGGGGCAGCTCGATCCTCACCGAATCGATGATCTGGCAACCGCTCATGTCAGTTATCGTGACTGTGTAATTTCCTTCGGTAAGCCCCGAAATATCTTCTGTGGTCTCACCGGTCGACCATAAAATTGAATATGGCCCGATACCCCCGATAACTGTTAGGTGTATCGACCCGTTGTCAAAACCTGTCGATTCGCATGTAATATGCGTCGGCTGAAGATTGGGGATCAGGATGTTGGGCTGCGTAAGCGTGATATACCTCTCTTCAAAACACCCATTAAGGTCCGAAACAACCAGGTAGTAGGTGCCTGCAGTCAGGTTCAACTGATCATCTGCTCCATCAACAATACCTGAACCATCATACGTACTCCAGTTATAGAAATAAGTTCCTTCGCTGCCTCCGGTCACAGTAATATCTATGGTACCGATACCTCCATAGCAGTCAATATTATAATCTCCGTCGACAGAAATTGATGTCAGGATATCAATATTTATCGCATCAGGTTCTGTGAGAACAAAAGACGGCAGGGAGTCGGTAGGGGGGATCAGAAGCATGCATCCGTTCATGTCGGTGATCGTGCTTGTATAAGTTCCTGCCCTCAGACCCGATATATCCCTTGCAGATGAGGTATATCCGTCCGGACCTGCCCATGAATATGTGAAGTTTCCCGAGCCTCCGGTAATCGAGAGTTTTATATAGCCGTCGCTTATTCCGTTGCACGATATATTATAGTTGCCGTCGGGACTGACAGATAGTTCACTGCCTGTAAGCTGCATGCCGTCAGGCTCAATAAGGGTAACGCTGTCCATGTAAACACAACCCAGTAGATCTGTTATCCTCAGATAATACTTGCCCGCAGGTATACTGTCGAGAAGCGGCTCATTGGTACTGACAGATAGTGTTCCAATCTCAGGGAACCATTCATAGATGTAACTTCCGGTGCCTCCGGTGATCGATTCAACCCATGCCGAGCCATTGCTGTAACCCCGGCAGGGCACGTTATATCCGTTGAAATCACTCATTCCGAACCGGACCTCGATTGGATCCGGCTCCATCAGTTCAGCGGGCCTCGTTACCTCACAGTCGTGGATATCCCTTATGATGAGTAAATAGTCTCCTGCCGGCAGGCCGGTATAGATCCTGTAGGTTGTCGGGTCAACAGGATTATAGTTGTTCATAAGGATCCCTGTGTAGAGAGTATCTGTCAGGTTTCTAACGACCCAGTAGCGGTAAGGCGCCGTTATCCCTGACGAGACATATACCCTGATCGTGCCGTCACTTCCTCCCGTACAGGATACATGAATATCGGAAAGTATCGGGAAGGCGAACAGCTGTGGCCGGGCAGTGAGGGGTATGACGTTTATAACGGTGTCTCCCGTGCAACCGAGGTTATCAGAAACCCTGAGGGTATATTGCCCCCCGTAGAGGTTATGTATCTCAATGGAATCTTCGCTGTGATACCCAACGGGCCCGTCCCACACAAGATGGTAAGGATCAGCTCCCCTCGATATCACCGCCCTGATAGTAGCGAGACCTGATCCGACATCGCAGGTCAGAGGCTTGAGGATCTGTATACCCCTGTTGGGTTTCGGATGGACCTGAACCTCCTGGATATCAATATTGCCCGTGGCACAGGTGAGTCCCGGGGCTTTCGGCGTGATTGCAAATAAGACTGAAAGCACTGAATCGTAATAATTCCTGTAACGGTATGCGAGAATCTCTCCCGGCATTATGTCCGTACCGGGGTCAAAATGACCGGTGATATCTCCCGGAGCTCCGCTCGCGGTCACAGAAAAATCGAATCGTATCTCCCCCTTTGTCATTACCGAAGGTGAGGTAAGAGCTATACTGGTAAGATCACCGTAACATATAGCCGGAAATGCGTTGACGGGTATGACCCGCGGGGTGGGATTGATCCAGAGCCTGATGGTATCATTTATTCCGATGCACTTCTGCATGCCTGTTCGCGTTAACGTTGCCGGAGTGACCACATACATTATCATTCTGGCTGTATCTCCGTCATTATTAAGTGTCTCGTTGATGATGCCCAAATCCGGAAGATCATCCCTGTCGTCAGCGCCTGTTATCTCCGGCCATGGATTAAGAACCCTCACATTGAACCTCACCCCGTAGATCGCCGTTGTCGGAGTTTCAAGCGTATAGGTTATGGGGCTGTTATTGCATATCGTATCACTGCTGATCGTTCCGTTCACTTTTGCAGTCGGTTCAACAAGAAGGGTGATAACGGTATCTCTTGCTGACCCATGGTCACAATCGCCTCCTCCCGTATTACGCGCAAAGGGATGCAACCTGTATCTTACCCACTGTACTGCATCGGAATGGTTAACAAGGGTCTGTGTAAACGTGACCGGTCCGGCTCCGGGTATAATTACTCCGGAAGCGGTGGTATAGCCGCTTATTACAGTAAGGTCTCCCGAAGTTTCGGCAATTGTGTAGCTGAAATATACGTTACCGGCAGTTAGAGTGGTCGGTGTGGTGACGGTGAAGAGAGACGTCTCATTGTTGCACAGTGTGTCTGCTACTGCTGTAACATAGAATCGTGGTGTCGGGTTGATCCTGACAGTTATGATCTGGCGGGGACCCTCATTACAGCCCAGCGGGCTGACCGGGTATATCGTGTAAGTGACGGACTGGGGCTCATCTGTCGGGTTAACAAGCCGGTCGTCAATAACATGGTTATTTGACAATCCGCTTACGGGCGTGGTAAAGCCCGTAACATTTCCTGTAGCCGTAACAGTATACCTGAAAGCAATCAGTCCTGTGGTAAAAGTGCTCGGACTTCTCAGAAGGATGCTGGTGATGGCGCTGTCGCACTGTATTATATCAGGAGGCACAGGGAAGATCCTTGGCGTCGGGTTTACGGTTACAGTGAACACCTGTGCAGGGCCGGCATTACATCCGAGGGGGCTTATGGGCACAACCCTGTACGTTACTGCCAAGGGTACGTCCGTAAGATTGATCAGTTTGTCCTCAATGATATCACCGTTATGCAGCCCTTCTGCAAGCGGTGTATAGCCCGTCAGACCGGCAGGGGCCGTGGCTGTATAATTGAACCTGATCTGGCCTGTTGAGAAAATGCTCGGGCTGAGAACGGTGATGCTGGTCGTAATACTGTCGCACTGAACCATATCCTCCAGTACCGGGAAGATCCTGGGTGTCGGGTTGACAACGACCTCAACACTCTGTGAAGGACCGTCATTGCACCCGGGCGGGCTGACGGGGGTAATGACATAAGTAACCGTCTGTGGTTCATCTGTCGGGTTAACGAGCTGGTCGGCAATAATATGATTGTTCGGCACCCCGCTAACCGGCGTGGTGAACCCGGTCACCCCTCCTGTCTCTGTTACTGTATATTTAAAGGATATTTGTCCGTCAGTGAAGGTGCTCGGGCTCTGCAGAAGGATGCCTGTTGCCGTGCTGTCGCACTGGACCGTGGTACTCAACGGTACCGGGAAGATCCTCGGTGTCGGGTTGACGGTCACTTTGAATGTCTGAGCAGGACCATTGTTACATGTTCCCGGACTTACCGGCACAACCCGGTAGGTCACCGACAATGGTCCGTCGGTAGTATTTATCAGGTAATCCTCTATGACATACCCGTTATCCAGGCCTGTGGCAGTGGGCGTATAACCCGACAGCCCTGCAGGCGCCGTGGCCGTAAAATCAAATTTCACATCCCCGGAGGTAAAGGTGCCCGGGCTCTGTAGCGTGATACTGGTTGTTGTGCTGTCGCACTGCACCAGGTCTTCCAGGACCGGGAAGATCCTGGGTGTCGGGTTGACAACGACCTCAACAGTCTGTGATGGTCCGTCGTTGCACCCCAGAGGGCTGACGGGGGTAATGACATAAGTAACCGTCTGCGGTTCATCGGTCGGATTAACAAGCTGGTCAGCAATAATATGATTATTCTGCAGATCGGCTACAGGCGTGAAGAACCCGGTCACACCTCCCGTCGCTGTTACTGTATATCTGAATGAAATATCTCCGTCGGTGAAGGTACTGGGGCTTTGAAGAAGGATCCCTGTTGCCGTGCTGTCGCACTGGACCGTCGGGCTCAGCGGTACCGGGAAGATCCTCGGTGTCGGGTTGACAGTCACGGTAAATACCTGTGCCGGCCCGTTGTTACAGGTGCCAGGGCTAAGCGGAACAACCCGGTAGGTCACTGACAATGGTCCGTCGGTCGTGTTGATCAGGTTATCCTCTATGACATACCCGTTGTCCAGACCGGTGGCGCCTGGCGTGTAACCCGACAGCCCTGCAGGGGCCGTGGCTGTAAATTCAAATTTAACATCACCGGATGTAAAGGTGCCCGGGCTCTGAAGCCTGATACTGGTGGTTGTGCTGTCGCATTGCACCAGGTCTTCAAGGACCGGGAAGATCTTTGGTGTCGGGTTGACAACGACCTCAACAGTCTGTGAAGGCCCGTCGTTGCACCCGACCGGGCTGACGGGAGTTATGACATAAGTAACCGTCTGTGGCTCATCGGTCGGGTTAACAAGCTGGTCGGCAATAATATGATTATTCGGCAGATCGGCTAAAGGTGTGGCAAATCCGGTCACTCCTCCCGTCGCTGTAACCGTATATTTGAAGGATATTTGTCCGTCAGTGAAGGTGCTCGGGCTCTGGAGTACGATGCTGGTCGTTGTACTGTCGCATTGTATAGTGTTCGCAACAGGGAAAATCTTTGGTGTGGGGTTGATTATTACAGTTTCGGAAACAGGTATCCAGTCACTGCACCCGGCGAGTACCGCATTAACGGAGTATGTGACCTCCAGGGGCTCATCCGAGGTGTTTATCAGGGTGCCGTCAAGTGTATAAGGCATCTGTGCTTTGGCTATGGTAAATCCGGTTGATGCCGTACCGCCCAGACTGGAGGGATCGGAAGAGGTCACAACTATTTCAAAACTCAGACCGGCGGGGTTTGTGCTGACTGTGGGGCTGTCAAAAATGATACTGACAGCAGAACTGTCGCATATTACCGGGCTGTTGTTCTGAATTGTGGCAGTAGGAGTTGGCTCGATCCAGATTGCCTGAACCTGTGTTGAAATGTTGCCGCTGATATCTGTCAGGGACCATGTTCTTGTGATAAGCCCTGCAGCATTGCAATCTGTCCACTCCACGGGATCATCATCCCACGAAACTGTCAGGAGGGATGCCTCAGTGCAGTTGTCGGATTCCCCGGTGATGCCGCCGGTAATGGCAGGGTCGATGTCGTAGGAACAATCAGCCTCCCTGCAGACAGTTGCTGACGCAGGAACAGTGAATGAAGGGGCTGTGACATCTTTCACGGTGATGGTCTGAGTGCACTCGCTATGATTTACTGAAGGATCAGTTGCCCTCCAGGTTCTGGTAATGGTATAATTGTAATGGTCAGGACTGGCAGGGGAAGGATCCTGATCACTTGAGTCGAGGTGAGTGATCGTCATCTTGTCCTGAGGGGTGCAGTTATCAGTAGCAGTTGCAGTGCCGGTGTTTCCGGGCTCCGTGCTCTCTTCACAGCTTACAGACACATCCTCAGGACAGGTAATAACAGGACTGGTCACATCCTCCACCGTAATGAACTGGACAGACTGACTGACGTTGCCTGCCTTATCTGTAGCCCTCCATGTCCTCGTGATAAGGTAGTTATAATGTCCTGCACCTGCCGGATCGGGATCCTGATCATCCGTATCGGTGTGGTCGATCGCGATAAAAGTCTCAGGCGAACAGTTGTCTGAAGCCGTTGCCGTTCCGGTAAGGGCCGTTATCGGGTTATCATGACAATTGACAGTAATATCCGGCGGGGGGATTATTATCGGACCTGTCCCATCCTGAACTGTGATTTTTTGAATACAGCCGGAGAAATTACCATGCCGGTCGGTTGCTATCCAGGTTCGGGTGATCACATAATTATAATGGTTGATTTCTGAGGGATCTGAACTGTATGTATTTACATCATTCGATGCAATAACAATATCACCATCCGGAGTGCAATTATCTGTTGCTGTCGCCAATCCGGTTCCCGGGGGTGAAGTATCACCATCGCAGCTTACGGTAATATCTGACGGGCAGTATATGACCGGGTGAACATTGTCGGTAACAGTAATAACCTGGACAAACTCTTCGCTGACGTTTCCGCAATTGTCGGTTATGGTAAAGATATTTGTATAGGTGCCTTCGTCGGGGTTATCAGGCGTGACGAACTCCCCGGCCACTTTGGTAATCACTCCAGCACCAGGGTCACAATTATCCACTGCCTCCGGCACCAGCGACTGTGCTGCTGCCAAGGCCCCCGCATCACTGCATGAAACGGTTCTGTTGAGCGAACCAGCCGCTGTGACCCAGGTCGGGGCTGTATTGTCTTTAACAGTGATTACCTGGGTATAGGCAACACTTGTGTTGCCACACTCATCGGTGACTGTCCAAATATTGGTGTATGATCCTGACTGCGGACAGAGAGGATCAGGTACAAAGACTCCGGGATTTTTAAGGATATTGGTAACATCGGTATCGCAGTTATCAGCTGCGAGGGGAAAGAGCGACTGTGCTGCGGTCAGTGACCCCGCATCAGAACATTCCACTGTCTGGTCAAGATCATTTTCCGGGGTATCCCACACAGGACCTTCATTATCAATGATAAAAACCGGAAAATCTGCTGAAACAGCCGAACAGCCGCTGGCAGTAATGGTCTCTGTCACCCTGACAGTACCTGTTCCATTACACACGGAAGCCCAGTTCACAGTAACCTCACTGCTATTCTCACCCGAGTATGATGTGGCACCGGTAACGGTCCATTCATATTCCCGTCCGGCCAGTTCAGGTGTCGAATATCTGACGCCGGAAGCACCGGGACAAACAACATTATCTCCGGTCACCACCGGTGAAGGCAGCGGGTGAACCGTTATTGTCACCTGGTCAGTACTTATGCAAGACCCCTGGGTAACTGTCAGTGTATATTCTGTTGTAGCAGCGGGGCTGGCAACCGGATCTGGTATATTTACATTGCTAAGTCCTGTCGAGGGCGACCACAAATATGTACCTCCCCCGGAACCGTTCAGTGTAACGGAGCCTCCTTCGCATATCTCAGCATCCTCACCTGCGGTTGCATTAATGCTGCATCTGCCTGCAAAGCAGTAATCGAAAGATGAGGTGTTCAGAGTAGTGAGATCAGTACGTGTGATAGTACTGCTCCCAACGTTTACTGTACCATGTGTTCCGTAATCATTCCAGTCTGTGATGCCGGCGTTCCTCCCCGATATCCTGGAGTTGTCGTCTATGATGTTGCTCGCGAAGCCTTCTCCGGTGAGTGAAAGAGAATAGGTACTGCCGGGAGTAGAAGCGCTTGAAAAATTCCAGTACCCGTCCGTGAAGGCATAATCGAGCTGGTTCGTCCCGTCATCGGCATAAGTTGCAAACGACCCGGGTGTTGCGACGATAAACTGTGCGGTAATAGTTGTTTCTGAAGAGAGCGAAGAAAAGTTGAAAATAGCCGGCCGGTAGTCAGTGGAGGTACCAACCGGAAACAGGTACTCTTCTCCCGTGTTCTGCACTCCCCTCCGGAATCTGCCGATGATAGTACCGGATAAGTGATCCAGGGAAGAAAAGCTGATCGGGGCAAGAACCAGGATGTTTGACCCTGTGTTAATATTACCCGATGCCATCGTCAGCAGGTTATTTACAGTAACGCCATTTGTCAGGTTGACCACGGCTGGGTTCTCTATGCTAAGGTTATTGACCATGTCTGGCAGGAACGACCCTGTGCTTTGCACTGATGTTCCGTTAAATGTATAGTTGGCAGATGCTGATAAGGTACGCAGGGATGTCTGAACTGATCCGTTTACCCCTGAAGGGTGTGCTGTCTGTAATGTTGCACCATCGCTGAGCGTGAACCTGCCGGTACCATTAAGATAATCACTGACACCAAAGTCAACGATCACATTTGAATTGACATTGAAATTAATTGTATTCGATATAGCGTCTACTGAACTTCTTATATTCTGTACAGCAGATGTATTTATAAAATTGATCCTTGCCGTTCCGGAACCTGTTTCAGTCAATGTGCCGCCGGTCATGACAAAATCGCCGTTCAGGTGGATTGTTGCGGTACCGGTAGAACTTACCATATTAAAAATACCAGATGAAATATTCAGGTTCCCGCCGATATTTATGGTCGGGGATCCGTTTCCAATTAACTGACGAAATTCACCTCCTGAGATATTCAGGTCGCCCGCTATGGATAATGTTGGTGAAGATGTGTTGGATATTCTGATAAAACTGGTTCCTGTGCTCATTACACTGAAATTCCCTGCAACTGACCCGGAATTTGCCAGATTATATAATGAACATATTCCAGTCTGTCCCGGGCTAGCCCAGGTAATATTACCAAACTGCTGGCCAAAACCATTAGGAACAGTAGCAGTAACACCTGTTATATTGCAGTTTGACGATAGACTCCACGTGGCAGCCGGAATTGTTCCGCCATTACGGGCATGGTTGTAGGTTGAATTTGCATTGAAAACTATTGTTGCTCCTGAATTGATTGATAGAGACCAACTATTATTTACTGTCCCTGAGACATTTAAGTCTGTACCCGGTCCGTTTCTGAGAGTCAGGGTAATGCCTGCGTTTATTGTTAAAATTCCACCAGCTTCAACAACGAGCTGATTAAGGGGAATAGAAGCCGTTACAAAAGCTGTGTGAGTATTTCTTATTGTAATTATATTTGCTGCCTGTGTCGGTGCAGCCCCTGCTGCAACCCAAGAGGTCCCATCATATCTTTGCCAGTTTGTTGCTGCAGCAAATGTTACATTACCTGTTGTCCGGAAATCATTTAGCGTCTGTCCGGTTAAGTGCCCGTTAACCAGCAACCAGCAACCGGCAACCAGCAACAATTTCCGGAAAGTTTTCGCGGTTACTCTTGCGCCTCCTGAAGCAGCTCCGTCTCTAATATGTCCGTTTTCAGAGGTCAATTTTTCAGGTCAGGTTAAAGCAAAACACTCACTTTCCGGCTAATCCCATTTTTTCAGAGCCGGCAAGTGTTTATATCTTAATGCGTCGTCCGCATCTAATGTTATTAAACGGACTTTTTTACAATATGTTTCTATGACTCGATAAAACCTTTCATGGTTGCATTAATCCGGCGCAACAGTCACTATTTCAAAAACAATATCAAATGTCTTTAATAAAATCTGACATTAGTCCTGATTTAGTTAACTAAAGAGGAAATTTATTAACAATGAATAACGCAGGTGGTGGGAATGACAGCCCACAGGGCTGAATGACGGCGAAGCCGAATGACGCCCGAAGGGCAAATGACTCACTACTAATCTCTTCCTGCTCCCTGCTCCCTGCCCCTTGCTCCCAGCTTTATAAGATAAGCATCGCATCCCCGTAAGTGCCGAAGCGGTATTTCTCCCTGACGGCCGTCCTGTAGGCTTCAAAAAGCAGTTCATACCCTCCGAAGGCTGCAACCATCATCAGGAGAGTGGAGTATGGAAGGTGAAAGTTGCTGATCATCATGTCGGGTACCTTAAACACGTAAGGCGGGAAAATAAACTTGTTCGTCCAGCCGTCAAAGGGTTTAAGATAACCGCTGGTTGAGACAGAGCTTTCGAGGGTCCTTACTACCGTTGTACCGACCGCACAAATTCTGTGCTTGTTCTCCTTGGCCTTGTTCACCAGATCTGCCGCCTCTTCCGATATTCTAATCCTTTCCGAATCGACCTTGTGCTTGGTGAGATCCTCAACATCGACACTGCGGAAGTTACCAAGGCCCACATGCAGGGTTATCTCGGCAAAATCAACACCTAAAATTTCAAGTTTCTTCAACAGCTCGCGGCTGAAATGAAGCCCTGCTGTAGGTGCTGCAACAGCACCCTCGTGTTTGGCAAAGATAGTCTGGTAACGCTCATTGTCTTCAGGTTCCACGGGTCTGTTGATGAATTTTGGCAGGGGCGTTTCACCCAGACTGTAAAGGGTTTGTTTAAACTCCTCGTAGGTGCCGTCAAAAAGGAATCTCAGGGTCCTGCCCCTCGATGTTGTATTATCAATCACTTCTGCAACCAGAACATCATTTTCTCCGAAATACAATTTGTTGCCAATCCGGATCTTTCTCGCGGGATCAACAAGCACGTCCCATAACCGTTGTTCCCTGTTAAGCTCCCGCAGAAGGAACACCTCGATCTCAGCTCCGGTTTTCTCCTTGTTCCCGTATAACCTTGCCGGAAACACCTTTGTATTATTGAATACAAGCACGTCATGCTCCAGAAAATATTCAGTTATATCCTTGAATATCCTGTGCTGCATCTCTCCTGTTTTCCTGTCCAGAACAAAGAGCCTTGATTCATCCCTGTTCTGAGTGGGGTAAAGTGCAATCAATTCCTGGGGCAGTGTGTACCTGAACTGAGATAATTTCATATTTAAATTATATAATTAGATTTTCAGAATTCCTTTATACGTATAATTTTCCGTTTTGTTTCAAATCATCAAGAAATTTTTCGAAATTTCCCAGATTCATGGCCTTTTCAAGCCTGCAGGGGCCTATGGCTTTCCGCTCGAGCCCTGAAAGAAAGGCTCCGCTGCCGAGAGCTGTTCCGAGATCCCTGGCAAATGACCTGATATAGGTCCCCTTACTGCATATAAGACTCACCTTTATTTCGGGGATTGCGCATGTGAGAAGTTCTATCTCCCTGAAAAAAACGGTTACAGGCTGCAGATTCTTATCTATACCCTTTCTGGCATACTCATAAGCCCGTTTGCCTTTAATCATCTTCGCGGAATGCATGGGTGGCACCTGTTTCTGTTCACCCCGGAATTTCTCAAGCGTGCTCAAAACAAGCTTCTCCGTTATATGATCTGTGGGATAACTCATGTCTGTCTCCGTCTCAAGATCAAAGGAGGGTGTCGTCTTTCCGATATGTATCGATGCAACATACTCTTTGTCAAGATCCCTGAACTGTTCGATTTTTTTTGTCGCCTTTCCTGTGCAGATGATCATCAGCCCCGAAGCAAGCGGATCAAGAGTCCCGGCATGCCCCACCTTGATATTCCTGACGCCGGTCGCGCTGCTGATCATAATCCTTACCTTGTTTACCAGATCGAATGATGTCCAGTAAAGAGGCTTGTCAAACAACAATATCTGACCCTCTTCAAAAATCGTTTTTCTATCTGCGCTTATTCTATCCAAGTAAAATCGTTATCAATCCAACAACAGAACAATAGACGGCGAACCAGATCATTTTGCTCTTTCTCACCAGGGTAATCATCCATCGGCAGGCAATGTAACCCGACACAAATGCCGCAACCGCTCCTGCCATTATCACTCCGGCACCTGTGCTGCCCCGCGTAAAATCGCCGGATAATATCTCGAGTAAGTTTGCTCCAATCACCGGTACCAGGACCATCAGGAAAGAGAATTTAGCCAGTTCGTCCTTTCTGTTTCCAAGCATCATTCCCATAGAAATGGTGGCGCCGGAGCGGGAGATCCCGGGAATAACCGCCAATACCTGCGCGATACCAATGATAAAGGAATCCATGTATCCGATACTTCTTTCCTTTCTTTTTATGAAATGACCCGCAAATAAAAGAAATGCAGTAGTCAGCAACATTGAACCGACAACAATCATGTTGCCGTTAAAAAGGCCGATGACCTCACTCCTGAAGAAAAGTCCAACAACAGCTATTGGGATCATAGATAAAAACAGTTTTAAAACATAGGTTGTCTCCTCATTCATCCTGAACGCCAGGGTACCTTTCAGCAGATGGATTATCTCCCTGGCAAAGACAACCAGAGTGCTGGCTACCGTGGCGCCGTGCACTGCTACCGTATAATAGAAATTTCCGGAAGGATCGATTCCAAACAGTGCTTTCCCAATCTCAAGATGCCCCGAACTGCTGACAGGCAGGAATTCAGTAAGTCCCTGGACCAATCCAAGGATGATCGCTTCAATCCAATCCATTCCGGATGATGGTTAACTTATTTTTGAGGATCTTTAGGCCGCTTCATAATGGCCCATATCTCGAAAATGAACCCTGCAAGCACAACTATCGGGGCCAGGGTGATCCTTCTGAAACTGAAAATCTCTTTGCTGAACTCCTCCGGGCTTTCAGCCCTGCCTCCGAGCATAAGCAGGAATCCCAGCACTATTATTGCAAAACCGATGGCAAGCAACTTATAATTTTCAGGGCCAAGGGCAAAATTTACCTTATCTTTTTTTGTGTTTTTCGCGCTCATATAGATCAGTAATATAGTTTATCTTCTGATATGCTAAGATACCGGTTGACCGACAGCCAGGTCGAGATGATGTTTATCAGTATCCCCGACACGATTATGAAGAGTCCCAGAAGCACAAGGAGCCTGGTGCTCTCAAATGAAAACAGCCTGAAGAACTCCTTCTCAACCAGGTACATCAGTCCCATCAGAAGTGTCATGGCAATCAATGCTGCCAGTACGCCATGATAGATGCTTCTTACGACAAATGGTTTCCTTATGAATGCTCTTGTTGCTCCCACAAGCTGCATGGTGCGTATGAGAAATCTCTTCGAATAGATTGAGAGCCTTATGGTGTTATTGATAATGGTAACTGCTATCAGGAAGAGGAAAGAGCTTATGATAAGCAGGAAAATGGTGATCTTCCTTACATTTTCGTTAATGAGGATCAGAAGGGATTCGGGGTA
>JAHYJA010000033.1 GCA_019429325.1 Bacteroidales bacterium | reverse complement strand
TGGTTTCTTCTTTTTAAACTCTGTTTGCATCAATTCTCTCATAATCAGCGTGAGTCCCAATAAATCTGATGAATATCCATTGTTTCTCAAAATTGAATTTTGCCACCAGTCTATAGGAATTGCCTTTGATGTTAAAAACAATCCGACTGTCCTTTAGTATACTTGCATTTGCATAAGTCTTCTTTACATCATTTGGCGTCTTCCAGTCTGAATTCATGGCCGTGTCATACCATGTCTTTAAGTATTGCTCAGTATCAGAATGTTTTTCCCAAAACTGTTTAAGAGTACTTTTCGCAAAAATTCGCTCCATTTAATTTGTTATCTGAGGCAAAGATAAGGAATAGTTCCCAAATTGGGAACTATCTTGATTAATTATTTTAAGGAATTTTATGAAGCGCGTTATCTTTAGGACAAGGTCCCAGGTATTTATCTAGGTATCAGGGTCCTTTCGGTGAATCAATGCCCGACATCCTCACCTTAAACCGTCTGGCAGAGATACTGGACACTTATTGATGCGGAATAATAAGTTTCAATTTCTGTTATAGCATTAATTGCTAATTTCGGTGCATGCATCAGCCACTTAACGCCACGATGCAGGTGTTCTCAGGGGGAGATTCTCACTGAGAATACTGGCACCAGATAGAGTAGAATGACACCTGTTTTCTTTCCAAATCAAAATGAATTCAGAAAGTGGTTGGAAGAAAACCACAAGACTAAGACTGAGTTAGTTGTCGGGTATTATAAAGTTTCAACTGGACGACCGACTATGTCCTGGTCGCAATCAGTAGACCAGGCTCTATGTTTTGGATGGATAGATGGTATCCGGAGATCAATTGATGAGGAATCATACTGCATCCGCTTTACGCCCCGAAAACCAACCAGCGTCTGGAGTAATATCAACATTAAAAAAATTGAAGAACTCACGGAGAAAGGACTGATGACTGAAGCAGGTCTAGAAGCCTATAGCAAGCGGAAGGACACAAAATCAGGGATATATAGCTTTGAAAATGATCCAACGATACTCCCTGATGGCTATGATCAGATTTTTAAGGCAAACCCGGGTGCGTGGAACTTCTTTTCTAAACAGGCTCCATCCTATAGAAAGGCAGTCTTTCGTTGGATAATGAGCGCAAAGCAGGAAGAAACCAGACTCTCCCGATTAAACAAACTAATACAAGCCAGCGAAGAACAAAAAAGACTTTCCTGATTTCCCGGGTGTTTTTTTTGCATGTTCACGTAACGTGAACAATCTATTTAACTGAACAAATGAAAGACCCCCTTTCCCCATAATCTGTTTGCATCATAATTCTTACCCTGGCTATTTACCGCTTACCTATTTTACTACCCACAGATTTGAAGCAGAAATAATTTGGCATTGTAGGTTGACAGAACAGAAAAAAAGCCTATATTTGTAAACACATTCAATTACTATGGAAACCAATTTTAGGGACAGATTAATTGCAGCTCGCAAGATGGCAGGCCTTTCATTAAGAGAACTTGCTGAGCGAATAGGTGGTGAAATATCCCGGCAAGCGCTTCACAAATACGAACTCGGTGAAAGTAAACCTGGGAGTAAAACTCTTATAGCTTTGGCTAATGCTCTTTCTGTACCTGTAGATTATTTCTTCAGTTCTCCGAAGGAACAGGTAGTTCTTGAAGATGTCGATTTCAGAAGGTACACTTCAAAGTTGTCAAAGCCAATGCGCGATTCAATATCATACAAAGCACAGGACGTCTTTGAACGATATTTTGAACTTGAAAATCTAATGGGCATTTTTGAAACCGTAGCCCCATTCTCATTTTCTAGAGAAATTAATTCTTTAGCCGACTCTGAGGAAGCAGCCATTTCCTTAAGAAAACAGTGGAACTTAGGCAATGATCCTATTTCTGACGTTGTTGAACTGCTGGAAGATAAAGGTTATAAAGTAATAGAGATTACTGCCCCGGAAGGCTTTGATGGTATGAAAGCTTCCTACAAAGACAAAAAGCTAATCGTACTTAAGAAAAGCGAATCTGGGTCAGATATTGTCCGCAAACGATTTACCGCCCTGCATGAGCTTGCTCATCACAATCTGAAGTTCTCCCCCGATCTTGATGAGAAAAAGAGAGAAAAGCTTTGCCATTCATTCGCATCTGCTTTTCTATTTCCTGAAGATATGGCCAGGAAAGAATTGGATAGAGAAAGATTCCATTTCTATGAGAAAGAGTTGGTTTTAATAAAAGAAAAATGGGGGATTTCCTTTCCCGCATTATTTGCTCGGGCCACTGATTTGGGAATAATTTCATCATCCACTTATAAAAACTTTAATATCAGGTACCGGCAAAGGCACTACCATTTGCCTGATTCCGAACCGGGGAGATTTTTGTCGAAGGAGAGACCAACCCGCATGGAAAAGCTAATATTTCAGGGGTTGGCAAAAGAAGTTTTGTCTTTAAATGAGGCGGCCTATTTTGCTGGAATAAGCGGATGGGAAATGCGTGAACAAATGTCAATGCTGGTATGAAGGTAGCAATTGCAGATGCCAGTGTTTTCTTCGACCTCTACAAGATATCGGTCCTTCCGGAATTCTTTGGGCTCGATATGGAGATCTACACAACAGATTTTATCTATAACGAGATTTTGAGATCGGAAGAAAGGGCATTATTTGAGACATTTTGTAGAAGTAATCAACTTAAGATAATCATTATAGACGAACTCGAAAGGGAACAAATATCTGTTATGGACCTTAAATACTCCAATAGCTCACTTGCTGACAGAACTGCAATTTTTAAAGCCAGACAAATGGATTGCATTTTGCTAACCTGCGATAACAAATTAAAAAAAGAGGCTGAACATCAAAACATAGAAGTACATGGCTCGATTTGGATTATTGACCAGCTAATTGATAAAAATCTATTGGACATTGAAAGAGCAATAGGAACTTTGGAATTGTTGAAGGAAATAAATGCCTGGTTGCCAGTAAAAGAGATTGATGTAAGGATAGAAAGTCTGAGGAAATTATTGCTTAACAAATAAGTGAAAAACCAACCACACCCAACCCATACCACTATGAACCACCTCGTAAAGATTCTCCCGGCACTCGCAGCACTAATCATCACTACCGGATGCGCACAGAAATCCCAACCCGTCGCCCTGAACGAGCAGAAAACAATCCTCTACGCCGAATTCATGCATGAGGTTAACACCTTCAATCCGGTCATCACCTACGAACGCGATTTCAAGGCCGATCATCTCTTCTTCGGAAACGATGTAATCGCATCAGCCAAAGCAGAAGGCAACCAGCTCGCCGGATTCCTCACAAGGGATATTCAACCATAGCCATAACCGATGGCAACGCTGAGCTTGCCGGCGCGAAAGCCGCTCTTATAGCCGATATGGCCTGGGAGGCACGAACGGTCGCGCTACCGCTTCCTTCTCTACAACCGCAAAACCATGAACATCATCACACCCGGACTAAGCAACATCAACCCCGAAGAGCTGCACTACCAATACATCCCTCGCCCCATCTACCCTCTGGATGATATAGATAAATGTTAGCCCTGGTGTAGCAGAAAAAAAACTGTTTATGGAAGCGATGAGGGTGCTTTGATCCAATAATAAACCAATTGTTAGACAGTTGGTTATGGTGTCTCTTTCTTCCTGAATATTATCTCCGGTAATAACACAACAGATTCTTCATTGGTATCCGTATTTCTCCAGTAGACCAAAAAGTTGACACTGGCGGCAACGGGCGAATAGCCTTGTTCCCTAAGCGGAGCCATCTTCTCAATGAACTTTTTTGAGTACTTCAGTACCGTCTCTCCCTTTTCATTCTCGCAGCCATCTTCCTTTGGAACCAGTCTTTCACCTGATATTAACCTGAGAATCCGGTACTGGATTGATTCAAAATACCCAAGATGTACATCCACGTAGGTTAAATGAACCGTCAGTTCTTCGGGCGGGAGGTAATCTCGCCTGTCGGTAAGATAGTCTGCATCACTTACCCTCAATTTTTCCAGAACGCTATTGTTATGGTAGATCCAGAGATTCTCTTTCGCTCTTGTAATTGCAACGTATAGCAATCTCTTGTTGTCGTCGTCTGATAGATTAAAGTCCTTGAGCATAAGGAACAGATTGTCGTACTCCCTGCCTTTTGCCTTATGGATGGTTGATACCAGAATCGTTTCCCCCTCTCTCTTAATGAAGTCCTCAAGCTTTGATTCACGGATAAACATCTCCAGATCCGACAAATACTTTGCCTTTGGGTTGATCGATTCAAACTCCCTGATAAGGGTGGTACATACCTCCAGCTTATTGCTCCGGGCGAATTTCTCCGAAAGCATCTTCTTGCTTCTGTTCCATTCGTCATTGCTTATAAGCGGCGATTCGCATTCTTTCTTCAGGGTATCATGGAAGAACCTTAATTCCAGTAGGTTGTACAGATTGAAACCATCATTGGTTTGCACAAGCCTGGCTGGTATACCGTTCTTGAGCAGAATCCCGGTTATATTCTGGGCTTCCTTGTTTCTTCGTGTCAGAACACAGGTGGTTCCTGATAAATCAGTTTTTGATACCTCATTCGTCAGGGGAACCTCAATATTATCGCTGGAATGACATACCATCTTCAGTATCCCCGGATCAGCGGGTTTCGGTTCAATGGGCATTGACTTGAGACGGTGGCTAATTGTTTCGGCTATTCTGTTTGACAGCTCAACAATATTGGGTCTGCTCCTGAAGTTGTAATTTAATTCATACCTCTTTGCCCCGGGTTCTTCAATGAACTTTTCCATAAAGGCCGAATCAGATCCCCTGAAAGTGAAAATATTCTGATCGTCATCGCCCACGAGTACTACTCTCATATCTTCGTTTTCGGCTATCAATGCCTTAATCAGATCATATTCGTCAGGGGCTATGTCCTGTGCCTCATCAACAACCAGCACCATCTTTGCTATTAGCGATGGCTCAACCTCGCCGTTTCTGATTCTTTCAACAGCCCTTTGAATAATGTTTTCGGATTTCTCGAGGGAACCTACCTTGCCTAACAGGTCAAAGCAATATGAGTGGAATGTCTTTATCTCAACGAAATTTGCAGCATTACCATAGAGTTCAAGCAGCCTTCTCTTGAATTCGGTCGCTGCTGCCCGTGAGAAAGTAAGCATCAGCAACTGCTCATGTTTTATCTCCTCCATCAGCAGGAGGGAGGCGAGTTTGTGAACCAGCACTTTTGTTTTACCGCTACCGGGACCGGCAGCCACCACTATGACTTTGTTGTCATTGTCCTTAATGATATTCAACTGGCTGGCAGTCAGTGAACCAAACAGCTGGTTGAATTTCGAAGGAGTCAGGGTTCTGGAAATATCCTTAACACGATCACCTTTGAAGTATTTCCTGAGGAATGAGCTGTAGTTCAGCTTGAAGTAATCTTCAGTAAACTGCAGTGCGCTCTTGTAATCTTCAATCAACATCTTTGCATACTCGCCGACTATATGAATCTGTTGCACCTTGTTCTCGTAGAACACCTCCAGCTTCTTGTAGTCTTCTCTTGTGTATTGCGACCTGACGTTATCGTCGAGCTTCTCAATAGATAATCTGTTATAAACAACAAGGAACCCTCCCTCTATTCTTATCGCTTCAATCCTTGACAGAAAGAACAACGCATCCTCAATGTCGTCTGTGGTAATCTGGAATTTGAATAGTTCCAGTCCGGTTTCATACGCCTCTTTCAACTCTATTACCGAGAATTCTACAAGAGTCTCCGCTGATTGGCTGTCGGCTACCTCACTTTTGCTGAACAGGTAATTAATTACAAACCTGGCAAGTGCGTGTTTCTTCTTAAGCTTTTCAGTAAGCTCCGCCCTGGTTTCCTGGCATCGAATGTCAATATGATGCTTTGAATAATCACGGCTTTTATATCTGATCCAGTTCTTGATTGACCATAGGTTAAGGATGGTTTTTATCTTCTGAGGGGTGGAGTCCTCACAGCCTTCGTGGATGGCTCGTTCATTGATCTCCTTTATATTGTATGTCGCAGTCCCTTCTTCAAGGCTGCTCAATAATGACTCTTCTATTTTCCTGAATGACTCTGTGATCTTCTCCGATTTGTTTAATGTGTCTGTCCGCCTTATGAACGCCTGCAGATCCTTCGCATCTTCAAGGATACCCTCCAGCCTGAGAAGGGTAATGATTCTTATAACCTCTTCCCTGACAATTCCCAGATGATCAGATATGTAGTCAACCCTGGCTTCCGGGACCTCCTCATTTGTATGCCTGCTGCTTCTGGTTGATATGAGTTTTTTAATGATTCTGACAGCAAGCACTTTCTGCTTTTCATTGAACTTGTCTGACCCATTTATCCTGTCGATTGCCTCCTGAGCATTTCTCGCCCTGATGCTGTTGGCATAGATTCGTGGCATATTCTGCCCCCGTTTCAGGTATCCTGCTTCTTCAAGAGCTGCAATAGAGGTTGTAACCCGCATTTCAAGCTCTGCAATGCTATCATCCCAACCGGCTTTGCGTGCAATCTCAAGGGCTGAGTTTGAAAACTGGTTGCGGTTCTTTGCCAGTTCCTTTATCGCCCTCCACACCTGCTTTATCTCTTTAAGGGTTAGCTTGGTCTGATTCAGCAGTGTGAAGTGCTTGTTAAGGTCTTCATCGTTATACAGAACATAGCAGTCTGCCGTGATATTCTCATCGCGTCCCGCTCGTCCGGCCTCCTGTACATAGTTCTCGAGTGAGTCGGATATCTCGTAATGTATCACCATTCCGATATCCTTCTTATCAACACCCATACCAAAAGCAGATGTTGCAACAATTATTTGCACATCACCTTCCATGAAATCGTTCTGGTTCCTTGTCTTCTCCCTGACATCCATTTTGCCATGGTAGGGCCTCGCGTTGAAATCATCCTTTCTTAGCTGTTCTGCGAGGTCGAACGCTGTTCTTGTTCTTGAAACATAAACTATCGTGGGACAGTCTCTGGATTCGAGCAGCTCTCTTAACCTGTTATAACGTTGTTGCTTGTCTGCCACCGAGAACACCTGGTATTGAAGATTGGTTCTCGATTCTTCTGTTCTGATTACCTCAAGCTCAAGAGATAGTTTATCATTGAAATACGAGGTTATATCCTCAATTACTTTCTGTTTGGCTGTCGCGGTAAAACATGAAACCGGAATGCTGTACCTGAGATTTTTCTTCTCCTGCAGCGATTTAATAAACTCGCCAATATAGAGATAGTCGACACGGAAATCCTGTCCCCACGAAGAGAAGCAATGAGCCTCATCAATTACAAACCTTACTATTTTCCTTCCCAGGAGAAGCTTCTCTATTGTTCGTGATCTTAACGATTCAGGTGCGATATAGAGAATTGAGACAGACCCATCCTCAACCCTTTCGATCGCTTTACTTCTTTCAATCGGATCGAGTAGTCCGTTTATTGTGGCCGCATCGGTGATGCCTTTCTTTTCCAGATTGTCAACCTGATCCTTCATCAGAGACTGCAAAGGCGATATAACCACAGTAAGACCCTTGGTGTTTTCTCCGCTCATAAGAGCGGGTAGCTGGAAGGTAAGTGATTTACCCCCTCCTGTTGGGAAAACAACAAGAATGGATTTATCCTCCAGTGCAGCCCTGACGGCATCCTCCTGCAAAGGTCTGGAACCAAACTGACGGAAAGAGTTGAACTGGAAAATCCTGTTAAGACCCTTTAAGGGGTCAATTGCTTCTGAACAATATTCACAACCCGGCAGACAAGGCTTGTTCCTGAGGTGTGACATTATCCGTTGTACAACCGGATAGTTCATCAGCACCCAGGCAGGAGTAATTGAATATCTGTCGTTACAGTTAATTAATGCCAGGCAATATGCCAGCTCAATTGGATATTTATTGATTAAGGCTTGTATTTGTGCATTCGAACATATCCTGGACGAGAACGATTTTGCGATCAAATCCTTAAGGCTTTCCGGGCTGTGTGGATGGTAATCAACAAACTCAAAGAACCCTTTGAACTCCCTGGTATCTTTAAGAATCCCATAAAAAATTTTCTTAAGATCATTATCCAGCTTTGAAAAAGCATTCTTTTCATCATTGAACAGGTCCCTGGCCTTTATGCTATCATTCAGGGGATTATTAAGTTCTTCGGCCTGGAGTTTATCATCTTTAACCAGATGATGATAAGGCCTGGCAGGAAAAAAAAGGGGAGAAAGGAAGAGAGTATCAATTACTTTGAATTGGTTGAAATTAAAATCAGGGGCCTCCTTCTGGAGGAATTTAAGGTCGTGATTAAGAATATTATGACCACACAGGCATTCCTGATCTGATATGAACTTGATAAAATCCTTTATTGAACCTGAATGGAATGTTGAACCATCAGGTTTAACAGCGCCAATGTCTTTAATCTTCTCGCTGTCTTTCCCTGCCTCTGTATCAATGAATACAATAGAATCCACCTGAGTTATTCTCTTTAAAGTTAATATCTGGTTATGCTACGTTTTTTCATCGGAGGTAAAAATCTGATACGTGTCAGCAAACAAAATTACCCGTTCGATTATTTATTATATAAAAGGTTCCGGGGTCAGCCCCGGTCCATTATCAGCTTATTATCACAAATTCTCTGAAATTCTCTTTATCGATCACCCTGCTTTCTGCGTTGTAGGTCGTGGTGAATGTTCTGGGCAGTCTTAAACCTGGTTTAGCATGCCATTTAAATTCATATCCTGTAATATTACCGGCACTTTCCTCTACAAAATCAACCTCCTGCTGTTGCTTTGTACGCCAGAAGTAGATACGGGAAAGGCTTTGCCTGTACTCCATTTGCTTTACCCTTTCAGAAATAAGAAAATTCTCCCATAATGCACCCTTGTCAGTTCTCAGATCAGGTTGGTTGAAATTTCCTATTACCATATTGCGTACTCCTATATCGTAGAAATAGATTTTGCTGTTGACCTTGATTTCATTTCGGAGATTCCGGCTAAAGCTGCCCAGCTTGAAAATGATATATCCTTTCTGAAGAATATCAATATATTTGGTTACCGTGTTCTTATCCGCATTTACTGTCTGAGCCAGTTCAGTATAATTAACTTCATTACCGACCTGAAGGGCGAGTGCCTGAACCAGTTTGTCCAGCACTTCAGGTTTGCGGATATCAGCATACGACAGAATATCCCTGTATAAGTAACTATTCACAAGATTTTTCAGAATGCTTACTTCGTCTCCCGGATTATTCAGAACATCCGGATAGAATCCATATAGCAGCCTGTTTTCCAGTTGCTTCTCTGCATACAGGTAGCCATGGTGGTTTTCGAATTCTTCCCACGAGACAGGAAAAAGTCTGTATTCCCATTTTCTCCCTGTCAAAGGTTCATTGATACTGTTTGAAAGATCAAAAGAAGAGGAGCCGCTTGCAAACAGCCGGACATCCCTGAACCTGTCGGTTATGATTTTCATAGTTAGTCCTATCCCTTCAATTCTTTGGGCTTCATCAATGAACACATATTTGTTTTTCCCGAGAATCCTCCTGATCTGCTCAGTATTGGGTTTTGTCAGCAGTGCCCTGGTTTTGGGATCATCTCCGTCAAGGAGCAGGTAATCCATTCCTTCAAGTACTGATTCAATCAGAGTGGTTTTTCCAACTTGTCTCGGCCCTGTAACAATAATTGCCTTACCTGAATCGATTCTCGTTTCTATTATCTTTCTGAGAGATCTTTTATACATGGTTTTTTATTGTAAAAGTAATAACTTTAAGTGAATAGAATCACTATAAGTTATGTTTTTAAATATAGAATTGCGTTACATCTGATGGTTGGAGGACACTTAGGAACGTCGGTTTAAAAGTAGCGAGCTGATTATATCTGCAGCTTTATTATGGTAATCATGAAATATGATAATCGGGGTTTTAGCAGTTGGAAAAGCGGGATGTGCCTGACTATCCGGCGAGAGTGTGCTCCAGGAAGATCTTTATACCTATTACGATCAGTATCAGTCCGCCAATAATTTCAACCCTGCTGCCCAGACGGGCTCCGGCTGATTTCCCTATCCTGATGGCAGTCATGGAAGCAAGGAAAGTAACTGCTCCGATAATGATGGCAGAATACCAGATTATAATATTCAGAAGGGCAAAGCTTATTCCCACTGCAAAAGCATCAATGCTGGTGCCTACAGCTACGGTCAGCAGGGAAATGATCCTGCCGTAATCCCTGATTTCCTCACCCTCCTTTCTTCTTATCCCCTCAACTATCATCCTTATACCCAGAAAGGAGAGCAATCCAAGGGCAATCCAGTGATCGGCCGACCTGAAGAAATCGCTTATCAGCGATCCGAGGAAAAACCCGACAACCAGCAGGCCAGCCTGAAAAACCGCAAGCACCACAGCTATTCTTACTGCCTGCCTGAAAAGGATACCGTTCTTAACAACTCCGTATGAAAGGGAAACGGCAAATGTGTCGAATGAGAGGCTAATTGCTATTGCAAAGATTGTAATGAAGTCCATCAGCCGGAAAAATTGCCCAAATATAACATAAATCAATTTTTACGAAAGCTAAGATGATTGTATATTTTAAAAATCAGACCTCTTATTGACTGTTATTAAATTGTTCGATTGAATATCTTTGCCAACTGAAATCTTTTTAATGTAATGAGAGCAGTAATACAGAGAGTGAGCCGGGCCTCCGTCAGAAAAGGCGGGGCGCTCCTGTCAGAGATAAATGCAGGGCTGGTTATACTGCTTGGCATCGAAGAGGCTGACACCCTGGAGGATGCCGAATGGCTGGTGAAAAAAATTGTACAGCTCAGGATTTTCAACGACAGCAACGGGGTTATGAACCTTTCCGTACAGGATGTAAAAGGGGAGGTCATTGTTGTGAGTCAGTTCACCCTCCATGCAAGAACAAAGAAAGGAAACAGGCCCTCCTATATAAATGCCGCCGCGCCCGGTAAAGCGATTCCTCTTTATGAATATTTTATCAGCAGGCTGAATGAACTTATTGAGAAACCAGCCGGCACCGGCGAGTTTGGAGCAATGATGGTGGTCGAGATACATAATGACGGCCCTGTGACAATAATAATAGACACCAGGAATAAAGAATAGAAGTTATGCCGCATAAACTGCAGGTTGATGATGAAAAGGTCCTTAAACGATCGGTACTGCTTGTTTCTGCGTTTGCTGCATTCCTGACTCCGTTCCTCGGATCTGCCATCAATCTGGCCCTGCCTGCCATAGGCAGGGACTTCAACGCAAGCGCCGTTGAACTTGGCTGGATACCAAGCAGTTTCATTCTCTCCTCTGCAATCTTTCTGCTGCCCTTCGGACGAGTGGCAGATATTTTGGGAAGGAAGAAAATCTTTACTGCAGGAATAATCCTTTTTACCTTTTCTACCTTTCTGATAATCTTCTCGTGGGATATAAAATCGTTGCTTTTTCTAAGAGTGCTGCAGGGAATATCCAGCGCAATGATATTCGGAACGAGCCTGGCAATTCTTACCTCGGTGTTTGGTCCCGGTGAAAGAGGAAGGGCTATGGGTATTAATATAACAGCCGTTTACGCGGGGCTTTCCGGTGGTCCTGTAATAGGCGGCCTGCTTACACAAAATTTCGGATGGAGGAGCATTTTTGCTTTCCTTGTCCCAATAGGTATTATATCTATATGGCTTATTTTTAAAAAGATACGTACAGAGTGGGCCGATGCCAAAGGCGAGAAGTTTGACTGGCGGGGATCTGTTATCTACGGGGTCTCCCTGGCATCCTTCATGTATGGTTTCTCTAAGCTGCCTTCGACGTCGGGATGGATCTTTCTTATTTCAGGCGCTTTGCTTGGTTTTGTTTTTGTTTTCTTTGAAATGAGCGTAGCCAACCCTGTATTTGATATCCGCCTGATGCTCCGTAACAGGGTTTTTGCATTTTCAGGGATAGCGGCACTTATCCATTATTCAGCCACATCGGCAACAGGTTTCTTCATAAGCCTTTATCTCCAGTACCTTAAAGGTTTTGATGCACAGACTGCAGGGTTCATTATGATCTCCCAGCCTGTCCTGATGGCACTTTTATCACCGCTTGCCGGACGGCTCTCCGACAAATTTAACCCCGGCATTATTGCCTCATCCGGTATGGGGCTTACATCTGCCGGACTAATTTTACTTTGCTTTGTAAACGGGGATACATCAATAGTTATGATCGTTCCGCTTCTTGCGATGATGGGTATCGGGTTTGCCCTGTTCTCGTCGCCCAACTCCAATGCAATAATGAGCTCTGTTGATAAAAAGCATTATGGTATTGCATCCGGAGTGGTGGGGACCATGCGCATGATCGGTCAGATGCTCAGTATGGGGATCGCCATGATGATCCTTTCTTTATTCATTGGCAGGCAGGCAATCACGCCTGTGACGTACCCCGGGTTTCTGACGGGAATGCGCACTGGTTTCATAATATTCTCGGGGCTTTGCATCCTTGGAATTTTTGCCTCCCTGGCAAGGAACGGAAACCTTTCTTTAAAGCGCAATGATAGCTGAACGCTTAATCCGCCAAATGCTTTATAAGCTGTTTGTTTGTAGGATTTCCCAATAAAATTTTTTAAATTATAAAAAATGCCTATATTATAGGGACTACAATTAATCGCCAACGGTCTCAGGTGTTGGAAACTGAAGCTGCAGGCGATTAAAAGAGTAATTGACAGGCATATCTGATAAAAAATGAAGAATGTTCCTGCATATCGGGAACAATCTGAAGATGTTGGTGTTATAATATTAGGAACAGAATCAGTATAATATGACCAGACATTTCAAAGGGGAGTAACTGAAAATCCTTAAGAGTAGGGTAACAAAATTTATAATCATGAAAAAATTAGCACTTTTATTAAACGAACCTAACGGTTCAAAAGAAGTTATTGTTTATGCAGTACTTTTAGCAAAAGACTTAAATGCAACCGTTCAGATACTGCATATACAAAACCCTCAGATTTATGGTACACATGAATCAATGGGAACTGCGGTAGCGCAGGCTCAGGAATACCTTCAGAAGAATTCCGAAACCGCAAAAAAAACAGTTGATGAATATATCCTGGAAATCAGAAACGAAATTTCATCAGTACCAGCTATTGAGTTTAAGTCCGAAATTGGTATAGCCACCGGAATACTTGAAGACAAAGTAGCAAATGGTGAAATTGACATGTTAATGATTCAGGGTCAGCCCGAAAAGGCTTTCTGGACACAAAGCATATCAAATATGGAAATTATCCGCAGCGTACAATGCCCGATATGGATAATAGCGCCAGATACCAAATACCAGGCATTTAACAAAATCATCTACGCAACCGACTATAAGGAAGCAGATGTTACTACATTGAACAGGGTAATCGATTTAACCCGACCTTTTTTATCTGAGATAACCGCATTGCACATTTCAGAAAAGGATCATTTTGTTGAAGAGGTAAAAGCAGCCGGTTTAGATGAGGTTCTGAAGCAAAAAACAAACTTTAACAATATCCGGGCAAAAATGGTGATTAATAAGGAAGACCGTGATCTCATAGATATCCTGAATGAAGAAGCTGAAAGAACAAATGCAAATCTCATTGTTGTTTTAAAGGAAAACAGAAATTTCTTCGAAGCTATATTTAAGAGCAGTTTTACCAGTAAGTTGATCAGAAATGCACAATTGCCCGTGCTGGTATTTCATGAGAAATGATAAAGTTTAACTAATCAAGTAATGTTGATTGACGAGTTGCAACAATAAATCAGGATCTGATATCATCGGAAAAATCTGCAACTCGCAATTTGCGGGATTTCCCCACGTGATTCGTCAAGCCTGGATCGTTATCTACCCTTAGAAGACAGATCTTCCTCCTACCAATGGTATTGTAAGCGAGGTTGCGTCCAGGTCAATGGTCAGCTTTGTTCCCGGGTCGGGCCACAGGGTAAATTCCCGGTCGCTCGAGAAGATCATAAGTCCTATTTGCTGGCCTGCCGGTATTATCTGATCGTCAGGTTCAAGCTCAAAGCTCATTTCATAGAACTCTCCGGGTTTGAGGGCCTGGCTTTCCGTAAGCGACCTGTGATTCTGCAGGTCGGCCCATCCGCGTGTGATAACATTGTCGGTGATCCTGGCATCCCTGGCATTTGACCATGGCAGGGATACGAGCCATACAGAGAGGTTTGCCGCGGGCTTGTTTGCTGAAGCCCTTATGGTGATCTCCGCCACCCCCGAAATATGGAGCGGCTCCTTAAGCACAGGTGTCAGGTAAAGCAGCCTGTGTTCAGTCCATTCCGCCTGCGCAAGTGTTGCACCGCTGAAAGAAAAATTATCGGTGAGCGTCTCAGTTCCCTGTCCCGCGATATGGGTGAGCGACAGTGAGCCTGTTGTGGGCGCACCCTTTTTAAGATAAAAGGTTACAGGCCTGGCTGCAGGATTGGGGTAATTCTCATATGGAGTCGGACTGAGCCGGTCGTCATTCTCGCGCACGATCCAGGCTTTGGGATCATTCTCGACACCGTTCTGTACACCAAAGAGATATCTGGTGAACCATCTGTTCATCATTTTGAAAGGAGGCTCTCCTCCGTGACCGCCCTGGTGGTAATAGATCTGCAAAGGAACATTTTTCTCTTTCAGTGCCCTGATAAAACGGTAACTGTGGCCCGGCATAACATTCCAGTCATTGAAGGCATGAGCCATAAGTACGGCAGCCCTGAAGGGTTTCATGTAGTTCATCAGGTCGCGAACGGCCCAGAATTCGTTGAAATCACCGCTTACGCGATCCATGCCTTCAGCCATCTCCTTATCCCTGATGTTGCAGTTGCAGTATTCGCGGCTATCGGGATTTGAATGGATGAAATCGTAAAGGACATCGGCATCTTCCCCGAGGTAGCCTCCGGGACTGCGGACCAGTCCGTTGGACCGGTAATAATGGTAATACGATGTGTTTGGCGCTACCGGTATAATAGCTTCCAGCCCGGCAACTCCGGTTGTTGCTGCAGCAAACGGTATGGTACCGTTGTAAGATGTGCCTGTCATTCCCACCCTGCCGGTGGTCCAGTAAGCTGTAACCTCTTCGGAGCCATCGGGTGTTGTATATCCCTTTGCCCTGTTGTTAAGCCAGTCAATAACAGCTTTGGGGGCCAGTCTCTCAGGATCTCCTCCGACAGTCGGGCAGCCCTGCGATAACCCTGTTCCGGGTGCTGAGGAGTGAACCACGATAAATCCGTAAGGGATCCAGTTCCTCGTCTGTGAATTGGAAATAACTGGCCGCTGGCCCCTCCTCTCTATCGCCGGCATCTCATTGCGCGGCGGAGGCACGGCATTAAGCCCGTGACGCACATCCCAGAAGTATTCCCTTCTTGTTGAACCGGTGCCGGCGAAATAGGGACTCGACTCGTAAACAACCGGGAGCCTGATCCCTTCCGTATCAGTTTGCTTCGGGCGTGTAACAGCAACATGCATCCTGTCCTTCTTCCCGTCACCATCTGAATCAAACTCTGTTTCAACCCACAAATCGTGCCTGATCCATTCATCAGGATTCTCAAATCCGGGAATCTTCTGAGCTTCTCCGTCAACAATGACAGGAACCACCGTTTTATCCTGGCTTGCCGGCAATGTGGTTTTAACCTCTCTCGTCTGTGCCTGGATATCATCCTGATGGAGAGTCAAAACTCCCATCATAAAAGCAAGTGCAATTAATCTGATTTTCATCATTCGGATATTTTATGAACATGGATTACAAAGAAAGTATTTTAGGGTGAATCTACAATATCTTCAGCGAAGAGCGGGGAGCGGGGAGCGGGGAGCAGGGAAATGTACACGATCTTGTACTGGATGTGCCTGACAGGCTTGCTTTTATACCGCGAGAGATATCTTATACCTTCTCTCTGGCTCCACAGGCTGGCAACGGCAGGTTTTATCATCGCACTGGCCGGCATCTTGTGGAATATCTGAGCCGGAACAGCCCCGCTTTTCTGCTGATCTTATGAATTAAGGATCTGTTTCAGTAAAGTCCTGCCTTCTTCGGTCAGAAGGCCGTTTCTCGATTTTATTACAGGCAGTGGAGCAGTGCCGGATACATACTTCAGATGTTTCTGCATATTCCGGAACATACTGCCTGTCAGTAATTTATAAGTTGTAAACAGAACGGTGGTGACACCCTTGGTATCGGGAAGTTTTCTGGTAAACTCCACCCAGCTCTTTTCATTATGGTTTCGTTTTCTGCGTTATTGCCGATCCGGATCGTGCATGCAAAATTAATACAAAAATGATCCTGAGAATATACCCAAAAAAAAGATCCCTGACGGCTCCCATCTCATTAAATGTATAAATTTGTGATTATAATCTAACAGGCCGGAAAATGAGCAATAGCATAAAGGAGAGCGATATAAGACCAGCATCATGTCGGGGAGGCGCCTGGTCAGGACCCTCTGCAAAAGGGATCACAGAAGGTTCGGGACAACCATCGGTTAGAATCAAAAAATCCTGTGTTATTCAGGAGAACAATTGCATCCCGGATATTTTATTCAACTTAAAATCATAAATAATAATTATGAAACTAAAAAGCATTATATTGAACCCGCCCTTTTTCATTCTGCAGAAATAAACAATACAAACCGGCCGATATGACTAAGCTATATCAAAAACTTATCAAACTATGCCCTTCTGATACAGAGATAAAAAAAGAACTCAGGAAAGTATCGGAACAGTCGGTTCAAGCTCCTGGCAAGCATCTGCTGATGAGCCTTTTGAACATGATCGATCTTACAAGTCTGAATACCCAGGACAACAAGAGCCATATCTTACACCTCACCGGCAAGGTGAACAGTTTCTCCGGCAGATTTTCGAATATCCCGAATGTTGCTGCAATTTGTGTTTTCCCGAATTTTGTTTCTGTTGTAAAAGAGAAGCTGACTGTAAAGAGTGTCAGGATCGCCTCTGTCGGCGGTGGATTTCCCACCTCCCAGACATTCAGAAGCATCAAGCTTGCAGAATGTAAAATGGCGATAGAAGCCGGAGCCGATGAAATTGATGTTGTGATTAACGTAGGCTCGTTTCTCGGAAATGATTTTGCTGCGGTGGCTGATGAGATAAGGGAAATCAGGGAGGCGGCCGGTGAAAAACAACTTAAAGTGATCGTCGAGTCAGGCCTGCTGGGTAATTACGAAAACATCTTTAAGGCATCGATGATCGCCATGGATGCGGGAGCTGACTTTATAAAAACATCTTCAGGAAAAACGGCCGTGTCAGCTACACCCGAAACGGCTTTTGTCATGTGCAGGGCTATCTCTGATTTCTATTTCGAGACCGGTATCAGGGTAGGGTTCAAAGCTGCCGGAGGAATTGCCAGTCCGTCAGATGCCCTGACCTATCTTCAGATTGTCAGATACTGTCTGGGAGAGGACTGGATGAACAATAAGCTCTTCAGGATCGGTGCCAGCCGTCTTGCCAATAATATCCTTGCTGAACTATCCGGTACATGCATTGATTATTTTTAAGACTGTACCATTTGCAGTAAGACAGGACTTTTAATTCAGGCTCTGAATAATATTCCTGCTTAATCATTATTTTTGCACTCTATTCGTCGCGAAAATGATAATAACAGGTATAAGTATACAGGATAGTGCCAGACAAAGACCTGTTATCCGTTTTGAAACACCGAAACTTCTCGACGATTCGGTGTTTATCAGGCTCGATCAGAGAAAAGACGCCTCTGCCTTCAAAGCTGCACCTCCGGTCAGATCCGGCAGGCAATCATTTGCTGAAACGCTTCCCGATAGTGATACTACTTCTGTCAGCCTGAAAAATAAAATTGCCAATGTAACTTTCCATGATACAACCGGTTTTATCAGCAGGGGCAATCTTTTCACAAACAGCAGAGTGCCGTTTCATCTTGTTGAAAAGAACAGGCAATGGCACGAAAAGACAACCAGCCTGCTGATCAGGAACCTGAAGGACGGGGAGGCTGTTCCGGGCAACCCGGTTCATTACGACTGGCTTATAGGTATTGTGCTCGTTTCTGCCTATCTTTTTTCCCTGCTGAAATCCACTTCAAAGAATATGCTGCCGGATCTGATAAAGTTCTTCTCATTGCGTGGAATAAACGATCCTCAGTCGCGCGACATGAGCCTTTTGTTCAACTGGCAGACCACGATTCTGAACCTTATCTCTTTCCTGATCTTTGGCCTGTTCGCTTTCTGCGCTGCAGCATGGTATGACTTTATCCCGAAGGGAATACCTGATATATTCTTCTGGTTCATCTGCTTTGTCTTTGTCATTGCTCTGGTTACAGCGCGCCATTTAGTGTGTTCCCTGGCAGGCAGCCTCAGCGGAAGAAGGGACCTTTTTAATGAATATATCCTGAACGTTTACAAATCCTACAGGTTCAGTTCCCTGATACTGTTTATCCTTGTTATCCTGATCGTTTACACCGCTGTATTTCCACCTACGGTATATTTTATAACAGGAGTTATTCTCCTCTCAATTATGTATCTTTTCCGTGTTACAAGACTTCTGATTGCATTTTTGAAGCAGAATATTTCTGTTTTCTATTTGATTTTGTATCTTTGCGGACTGGAAATTCTGCCTGTTTTGATTTCACTGAAATATTTTGCAGGCCTTGTTTGAAGTGGCAACTATTACTAATTAAGCAAAACTTAAACAGTAAGGAATTGAAAATAAGGAAGATTTTAGTATCGCAACCAGAGCCTCCGAATCCAAAATCCCCCTATTTTGAGCTGGCTAAGAAATACAACCTTAAAATTGATTTCAAGCCCTTCATTCAGGTTGAAGGAGTTTCCGCGAAGGATTTCAGACAGCAAAAGATCAATATCCTCGATTTTTCAGCGGTAATCTTCACCAGCAAAACCGGAATAGACCACTTCTTCAGAATTTGCTGCGAGGTGAGGATTGTGATTCCCGATACAATGAAATATTTCTGCATCACTGAAAATGTAGCTTTTTACCTTCAGAAATATATCGTCTACAGGAAACGGAAAATATTTCACGGAAAAGCCAGGTTTCAGGATCTTATTGATGTGATCATCAAGCATAAGGAAGACTATTTCTTTGTACCTCTTTCAGAACCGCACAACGCGGAGATCCCGGAGCTGCTTGACAGTAACGGCATCAGATATGCCATCGGAACCCTTTACAAGACCATTAGCACGAACTTCTCGGATGTAAAGGATTTTGATTATGATATTCTTGTCTTTTACAGCCCGGTGGGGATTAAATCCCTTAAGGAGAATTTTCCCGGGTTTGTACAGGGCGAAGTCAAAATTGCAGCATTCGGTCCTACAACTGCCTGCGCTGTTGAGCAGGAAGGTCTCAGGCTCGACATAAATGCCCCGAACCCCAGGTCGCCCTCAATGACCATGGCTCTTGATGAGTATCTGAAAGAGTTCAACAGGAACTGCAAATGAAACCTGATCTTCCGGAGTTCCGGTCAGATTACCAGCCGGATCTTGCAGTTATTCTTCCCTGAAACCTTATACAAGTATGGAAACCGGCCGACATACCTTTCATAAAAATGAAAGGCTTTGCAGTAAAAAAAAAATTGCCGGTCTTATTGAGAATGGTAACACAATCTACACCCCGTACCTGAAAATTATTTGGGCTGAAAATCCGGAAGGGACAGCCGGTCCTGCACAGGTTGCTTTCAGTGTTCCGAAGAAGTCGGTAAGGCTTGCCGTCACAAGAAACTTTATCAGAAGAAGGCTTCGGGAAGCATACCGCAAAAACAAGCAGCCTCTTTACGATTTCCTGCTCTCAGAAGGTGTTCAGATATCCTTCATGGTAATCTACCGCCTAAAGGAGGTCCCGGATTATGAAACAACCGAAAAATTCATCATCGACATGACCTCCAGACTTATTGACAGGATAAGCCGGAGAGATCAGAAATGTTAAAGTTCATTTAAATATTTCTTTATCAAAACCTTTACAGAATATTCTTATTATTTTCGCCGTTCAGAAAAATAAAAATCAGATGAAAAAGATCAGGCTGAGCAGGATAATGATGCTGATTGCCGCATTAACTATTGCAGGCATCTGTACTGCTTTCATAATAAACCAGGAGACGCGGGATTTCAGGATAGCGAAGAATCTCGATATTTTTTTCAGCCTCTTCAGGGAGGTGAATACTTTTTATGTGGATGAGATCAATCCCGACAAGATAATCAAGACCGGTATCGACAATATGCTTAAGACGCTCGATCCCTATACGGTCTATTATTCCGAATCAGAGGCTGATTATTTCAGCTTCATGACCACGGGAAAGTACGGAGGCATTGGTTCGCTTATCAGCAACATCGACGGTTATGCTGTCATAACCGTTGTTTATAAGGGTTTCCCTGCCGATCTGGCAGGCATAAAGGCAGGCGACCGTTTGATGAAGGTTGATGGCGTTTCGCTTATAGGGCTCACATCACGCGAGGTGAGCGAAAAGCTGAAAGGTAATCCGGGAACCACTATTTCCGTTACCATCGGAAGGAATGGAAGTGAAATTGACTATTCTCTCAGAAGGGAGAGAATAGCGATCCCTCCTGTACCCTATTACGGCATGATAGATGAAGCTACCGGCTACATCCGTTTCACCAACTTTACGCAGAACTGTGTGGAGGATGTGAAGAATGCTCTCGTATCCCTTAAAACACGGAATCCGAAACAGATAATCCTCGATCTCAGGGGAAATCCCGGAGGCTTGCTGACAGAGGCGGTAGACATTGTCAGTCTGTTTGTTGCCCCGGGAAATGATGTGGTTAGCACAAAAGGAAAGGTAAAGCAGTTTGATGAGGAGTTTCGCACGACAAAAGCGCCTGTTGATGAGAAGATCCCCCTCGCAGTGATAATAAACAGCGGCTCGGCATCTGCCGCCGAGATAGTGGCCGGAGCCATCCAGGATCTTGACAGAGGAGTTGTTGTGGGACAGAGATCGTATGGGAAAGGCCTGGTCCAGATAACCCGCCCGCTAAGCTATAATACACAGCTGAAAGTCACGACTGCCCGCTATTACATTCCCAGCGGCCGCTGCATTCAGGCCCTTGATTTTTCTCATCCCAACGAGGATGGAAGTGTCGGGATAATCCCCGACTCGCTGATCTCCGAATTCAGGACAAGAAACGGAAGGACCGTTAAGGATGGCGGAGGCATAACTCCCGATATAGTGGTCGCACCCGAACCCCTGAGCCAGGTCTCTGCCGAACTCTACCTTAGAAACCTGATATTTGATTTTGCAACTAAATATTACTGGGCCCATCCGGACATTAAGAATCCTGAACAATTTTCATTCAGCGATCAGGATTATTCCGATTTCAGGAATTTTCTCGCTGAACGCGGATTCAGTTACCGGACTCTCACCGAATCATCCCTGAATGAGCTTATTACCACCGCGAAAAAGGAAAAATACTACGATATTCACAAGGATCTCTTTACACAACTTGAAAACCAGATCTCTCACAGCCTTGATCACGATCTTGTCATCTTCAGGCAGGAGATAACAGAGCTGATCGAAGATGAGGTTATAAGCCGATACTTTTATGAGGAGGGTGCAATAGCCTGGTCGGTAAAAAAAGACAAACAGGTGCTGAAGGCGCTTGAGATACTTAATGACCCGCCGGCATATAATTCAATACTCCGTGGACAATCCGGTCCGGGGTTTCTTTCAAGGGATACTGAGCAGCCTGAAATGACGGCATTTATCGACCGGAGCCGTTCTGGTCTCATACCCGTTTAGAACTATATGTTCTGCTGCCATTTTTGAGTGCCGTCATCAAAGATCTCTTTCTTCCAGACCGGCAAGCGTTGCTTAACCAGTTCAACGGTTTTTCTGCAGGCATCGACAGCCTGCTGACGATGACCTGCGGAGATCATCACAAAAAGGGAGATCTCGCCGGCCTGAACCAAACCGGCAGCATGGACTATTTCCACTGCTCTGACATCCGAAAACTCAGAGAATATTATGGCTTTGATCTTTCCGGCCGCGCTCTCTGCCATTTTTTCGAAAACCGAATACTCAATGGCCTTAACTGTCTTATTATCTGACACATCGCTTCTCACCTGCCCAAGAAACAGCGAATGCCCCCCGGCATCTTTCAGACTGCCTGCCTTCGCAATAAGCCCTGAAATAACGCTAATGCCCACAGGACCGTCAGTTAAAAGAATATCCATATCCCGGAATTTAATATTTTTTCTGTTTTTCAACCTCCTGCGAAGGGAGGTAACAGGGCTACCTCGTCACCCCCTGACAGCAGAGGTTCATCATTCACAATTTCATTATTGACCGCTATGCGGAAAGTGTAGTGAACAATCTCCGGAAACTCATCCTCGATCCTGTGTCTGAGGTCTGCAAATGAACCCACATCATTATAGTGTTTCTGGCGGATCCCCGTAACATCGGCCAGCACCCCGAAGAAAAAAACTTCTATTTCCATAATCTGCTTTAATGAGCTTCAAGCCAGTTTTTCCCTGTTCCCCAGTCCACCTTTAGCGGAATATCCAGGTGTGCCGCATTGCTCATTTCATGGATGACCATTTCCCTGAGCCTGTCTATTTCATCTTCCGACACTTCAAAGATAAGTTCATCATGCACCTGAAGGATCATTCTTGCTGAAAATTGTTCCGACATCAACTTTTCATGGATCCTGTTCATGGCAATTTTAATAATGTCCGCCGCGCTTCCCTGCAATGGTGCATTGATCGCGTTCCTCTCGGCATTTCCCCGGACGACCTGATTACGGGAAAGAATATCGCGCACATACCTCCGCCTTCCGAACATCGTTGTTACAAAGCCCTGTTCCCTCGCTTTTTTGATGCAGTTGTCCATATATTCTCTGACCCCGGGGTATGAGCTGAAATAACCGTCAATCAGATCCTTTGCTTCTTTCCGCCCTATTGTGAGCCGTTCTGAAAGGCCGTATGCGGAGATCCCGTAAATGATCCCGAAATTTGCTGTTTTTGCCTTGGAGCGCATCTCCCTTGTCACATCAGCTAAATCAACCCCAAATATTTTAGCAGCTGTGGCAGCATGGATGTCGCTGCCGGAAAGAAAATCGGCGATCATGCTCTCATCCCTGCTGAGATGTGCCATAAGCCTCAGCTCTATCTGCGAATAATCCGCGGAGAGGAACAGATGTCCCTCTTCCGGGACAAACGCTTTTCTTATTTCCCTTCCCCGATCATCCCTTACCGGAATATTCTGCAGGTTGGGATTGTTTGAGCTCAGCCTTCCCGTGGATGCGACTGCCTGGTTGAATGAGGTGTGGATCCTCCCTGTCCTCCTGTCAACAAGCTGAGGCAGGGCTTCCACATAGGTTGAAAGCAGTTTTTTCAGTCCGCGGTACTCGAGAACCTTGCTGATGATCGGATGTCTTCCGGAGAGCCGCTGAAGAATCTCCTCATTTGTTATGAACTGCCTGGTTTTGGTGAGCCTGGCCTTATCATCAAGCTTCAGGCGCAGGAAAAGAATGTCGCCGAGCTGTTTCGGGGAGGATATGTTGAATTCCGTTCCTGCAAGTTCAAAGATCTCCTTCTCGAGGGAGATGATATCTTCCCGCAAACCACCGGCAATAACCTTAAGGTTTTCCTGGTTAAGCTTCACTCCATTCCTTTCCATAACAGCGAGTACCCTGATAAGCGGCATCTCAATTTCATTTGCCAGGTCTATGAGGCCCTCCTTCCGGAGGCGTGGTTCAAACAGCTCTTTAAGCTGAAATGTGACATCAGCATCCTCCACGGCATACTCCTTAAGCTTCTCAAGCGGCACCGACCTCATATTCTTCTGGTTGACACCCTTCTCTCCTATAAGTTCCTCGATATGAACCGGGGTATAGGACAGGTATGTTTCAGACAGAATGTTCATGTTATGCCTCATGTCAGGCTCAAGGAGGTAATGGGCGATCATAGTATCGAACAGGGCTCCCTTAACCCCGATACCATAATTTGCCAGGACCTGAATATCAAATTTCAGGTTCTGGCCTATTTTCAATATCCGGGGATTCTCAAAAAGGGGTTTCAGAATCTTAAGTGACGACAGAGTCTCCTGTCTTGATTCTGGAAACACGACAAGATAGCCTTTGCCTTTTTCCCATGCGAAGGCTATTGCAACAAGCTCCGAATCGAGAGGTTCGATGCTTGTCGTCTCCGTGTCAAAGCATACTTCGCTAAGGGATAACATGGTGTCTGCCAGCCCTTTAATTGCCGACTGGTCTTCAATAAGGATATACTCATGTTTTACATCCTCAATTGAGGATTTTTGCGAAATCCTGTTCTGATCACCTTCATCATTGCCGAAGAGGGTGCCCTGAAAACCTTCTTTGGGGGATTCGAAGATCCGGGGTTGCAGTGTCTCTTCCGAAGGTTTACCGGCGTCGGCCAGGATCCTTGCCGCAACTGTCCTGAATTCCAGCTCATCGAAAAGAGCCTGCAGCTTATTCCTGTCGGGACTCTCCATTATCAGCTCCTCTTCCTTAAGCTCAACCGGAACATTCAGTTCTATCCTGGCCAGTCTCTTCGACAGTTCGATCTGCCCCCTGTTATTCTCAATTATCTCCCGGAGCTTTCCTTTAAGCTTCGCGGTATTACGGAACAATTCCTCGATACTGCCGTATTCTGAGATGAGCTTTATGGCTGTCTTTGGCCCGACACCGGGAGCTCCGGGTATATTATCGGCAGAATCACCCATAAGTGCCAGGATATCAATAACCTGTTCCGGATCCTGAACTGAGAATTCTTTTCTGATCTCATCGACCCCCCAAACAGCTGCCTCGCTACCGCTTTTCGAAGGTTTAAACATAAAAACCTTATCCGTCACCAGCTGGGCAAAATCCTTGTCAGGCGTCATCATATAGGTTGTAAAACCGTGCTCCGAGGCCTTTCTTGCAAGAGTGCCTATTATATCGTCAGCCTCGTAGCCCGGACAGGCGATAACCGGTATCCTGAAAGCTTCAATGAGTCTCTTGATATATGGGATCGCATTCCTTATGTCCTCGGGTGTTTCATCGCGGTTTGCCTTGTAGTCGCTGAACATCTCGTGCCTGAAGGTGGGAGCTGACGTATCGAAAACAACGGCTATATGGGAAGGCTTCTGCTTTTGCAGAACCTCCTCGAGGGCAAGAAGAAAACCGAATACAGCTGAGGTATTCAGCCCTTTGGAAGTGATGCGGGGGTTCCTGATAAATGCGTAATAAGCCCTGAAGATGAGGGCATAAGCATCCAGCAGAAACAGTCTTTTATTTTGATTTTTCTGCATAATCATATTATTCATTATCTGAAGCGTGCCATTCAGCAAAAGAAGTGGCCGTTTCGTAAAGTCTCAGGCTGTGAAGTCTTGTCGCGGGGGGCAGCAGCCTGCCAAGCCTTGAGGCGAAATCCGAAACAAGATTCTCGCAGGTCGGCTGGTAATGCACCACGACAACATTTCCAAACAACTCCCGGAACATCCGGATCTTATCCCCATCATAGCCGTCGCTCACAACAACAGCATGGTCGAAATTGCTGATTATCTCAGTCATGACAATCTTCTTAAGATCACCGAAATCCATTACCATTCCGTTTTTCGGATTGTCAGGGTCATCAACAGGAATTCCCGATACCGTGACAAAAAGCCTGTATGAATGACCATGAACATTCCGGCACGGACCGTCATAATTCCATAATACGTGAGCCATTTCAAAAGAAAACTCCCTTGTTATCCTGATCTTTTGTGTCATTCTTTCTGAAAGATTTTCCGTAAAATTAACTATTCCTCATGAATAAAAATGCCATAATTCCTGTCGCAATCCTTGTGAGATAATAATAAAAAGCATATTTTCAGGAAGATAAGCAAAATTAAATTACCTTTGTGACGGAATTATGATTAAAATGAGTTCTTGATGGCAGAAAAAAATATTAAGCTCACCTTCCCGGCACTCTTCCGGGAAACCTTGAGAAAACATGGAAAAAGCAACGCCCTTGCGTTTGTGGGTGAAAGTCCCATGACTTATGAGATGGTCAACAAAAAAATCATGGCATTAATGGCTTTTCTCGAGAAAACAGGAATCGTTCCCGGGGACAGGGTGGCTGTTTTTGGTGCCAATATGCCAAACTGGGGTATTGCCTACTATTCGGTCACCTTCATGGGGGCTGTGGCAGTTCCGATATTGCCGGATTTTTCAAATACCGAGGCAGCCAATGTCCTTTCGCATTCCGGGGCAAAGGCGGTCGTTGTTTCAAATGCCCTGCTTCCAAAGATCGAAGGCTTCAGATCGGATGATCTGACCACAGGTATACTCATGGAGGATTATTCACTCCTCTTTTCAGAAGGCGGAAAGGAAATTGTTTTTGACCCTTCTGCTGTTCCGTCCGGAAGCTATGAGCCTCAGGAGGAGGATGTTGCATCCATAATATACACATCTGGTACAACAGGCCGCTCCAAAGGGGTAATGCTCACCCATAAAAATATATCCTTCAATGCTTTAAAAGGGTTAAAGATACAGCCTCTCGATGAGAATGACCGTTTTCTTTCTGTCCTGCCCTTATCGCACACCTATGAAAACACTCTGGGCTTGATTTTGCCGTTGCTGGGGGGGTCGTGTGTCTACTACCTGAGGAAGCCGCCCGTTCCGTCTGTTCTTTTGCCTGCGCTCGCCGAGATTAGACCCACGGTTATGCTGACCGTTCCTTTGATAATGGAAAAGATCTATTTCAACAAAATAGTCCCTTCATTCAGGGATAAGCTGATACTGAGGCTTCTTTATAAGATTCCGTTTTTCAGAAAAAAACTTAATGCAGTTGCAGGAAGGAAACTGTATAAGACCTTTGGGGGGAGTCTTAAATTCTATGGCATCGGCGGCGCCAAACTGAACCGTAATGTTGAAAAGTTCCTTATCGAAGCAAAATTTCCATATGCTATCGGCTACGGACTGACGGAAACATCGCCCCTGCTGGCAGGAGCCAATCCCGCTAAATCGGTTTTTGAATCGACAGGACCTGCTATTGAGGGCATTGAACTGAAGATCAATAATCCCAGCCCTGTCACAGGCGAGGGGGAAATATGGGCGAGAGGAGAAACAATCATGAAAGGCTACTACAAAGAGCCTGAAATGACCGCCGAAGTATTAACTCCCGACGGATGGTTCAGGACCGGTGATCTTGGAACCATGGACACTAATAATAATCTTTACATCAAAGGCAGGCTCAAGAATATGATCGTCGGCGCAAGCGGAGAGAATATCTATCCGGAGGAAATAGAGTCTGTGATCAATAATTTCCGCTTTGTGGTCGAATCGCTCGTTATTCAGCAAAAAGGGAAACTTGTTGCTTATGTTCACCTTAACATGGAGGAGCTCGAGCAGAAGTATCAGCATCTTAAACAGGACATGGCTGAAAAATTTGAGGAGAAGAAACAGGAATTGCTGGCTGAATTAAAAGATTACGTCAACTCGCAGGTAAATAAATTCAGCAGAATCAGCAACGTGGTTCTTCAGCCTGTCCCGTTTCAGAAAACAGCCACCCTGAAAATAAAAAG
>JAHYJA010000032.1 GCA_019429325.1 Bacteroidales bacterium | reverse complement strand
GCAGCATACACTTACGACGATGTGGACTACACTGAGGAAGCCACTGAGACGGTCACTTCCGACCAGATGCCATCACTCAGCATCACCAAAGAAGCCGATGCGCAGACCTACGAAGCGGTGGGCGATGTCATCACCTATACGTTCTATGTAGAGAACACCGGCGATGTTACCCTGACAGGGGTTACGGTCACCGACCCGATGTTCCCGTCGCTGTCATGTGGACCGGTAACACTTTCTCCTGGTGCAACGAATACATGCACAGCACCGTACTTGATCACACAGGCTGATGTAGATGCAGGCAGGGTAGATAATACGGCCAACGTCACAGGTTACTTCGGAGAAACTCAGGTAACCGACACTGATAGTGAAACCGTTTCATACAATAATCTGCCTCCGGCAATTACCTGTCCCGCAACACCGGTCATTACTCCTTGCTCGCAGGAGGTCAGCGGCCTGAGCGCCATGATCAGCGATCCCAATGATAACATAGCTTCGCTGACATGGAAAATGACAGGAGCAACTGAAGCATCATCACCTGCGACAGGTATTAATAACCTTGACAGTTACACCTTTGCCTGGGGTACCACAGTGGTAACATACATTGTTACTGATGAGCTTGGATCATCTACATACTGCAGCTTCACTGTAACAGTGACTTCATGCTGTGAAACAGCATATGGATTTAGTTCAGGAAGTATTTGCTTCCTTGAAGCATCCAAAGAGTACAAATTCAATAACTGGGGGTGGACTACTCCACTATCAGGTGAAGGTCCTTGGTTACTAGATCTTTGGGCAGCTGCAGGTGGTTGTGACCGGGACAATGGATATCTTGCAGGTTACGTGTTTGTAACCCGCGATGCTTCGGATGATAAGAAAATAATTGTAACATACGAACTTAACCCGGGCTTTGCTGCCAGTGAGATCCATGTTTACATCGGGTGTGAACCATATCCAAAATTGAAGAACGGTAAATATACAACTGCTCCGGGATCATACACGTTTACTGCAGAAGGACTGAATATGGTTACTGATCTTACTGTTGATTTCACCGGCGTAACGGGTGATTTTTACCTGATAGCTCATGCAGTGACATGCCAGACAGATGAATCAGTGGATAATCCTGTTACATTTGGTACGGTAAAAGCTGATGCTAACTGCTCAGGAACGGATGCAAGCAAAACCAGGTCACTTTCTGTCCAGAATCCTGAACCATACGAGTTGAACATCTATCCAAATCCGTTCTCAACTGTGGTCAGGTTTGAATTCAATATGCTCTATGACTCACGCGTCAAAGTGGAAATCTTCCGCCAGAATGGCTCTCTTGCAGAAGTTATCATCGATGAGGATCTCAAACAAGGCGATGTCAGAACGGTTGAATTTGATGCTACAGGATATCCACGTACCTTATTCCTGTATAAGATAACTACGGACTATACAGTGAAGAGCGGGATTCTGTTGAGAATGAAATAGCCTTTATTGGCTGATGCCGGAAAGGGGCTGTCGGAAACGATGGCCTTTTTCTTTAGGCACAAGGTACAAGGCACACTTTTTTGCAATTAGGAGTGCACAGGTTTTAGCAATTAACCGTGCGCACTTCTATATTTTCTTTTCCTCCATTTTCCCAAACAATAAGATTGTTCAGTCAGTGAAAAGCCGCGGCTTTTCACTGACTGAAGGGGATTTTTTCGGTTATTGCTGGTTTTTTAACCAGTAAACCGGATCAATATGAATAACCTAACCTGGACAAGCCAGAACCAAACAGGAAAAATAAGTAAATTTGATGAATGGAACTAATATCAGAAACTTACAAGAACAAAATTTCCTTCGTACTTTCCTGTTACGACAGGCTGATCCTTACCGGTACCTTACCAGAAATATCTTATTCTCAAGGGATGACAAGATACATGTTTGAAAATAGCATCAAGATATTCGATTATCCGAAGTTTGCAGAGCCATTTAAAGATGCTATCCGGACAAATGCTGAACGTATTGCCAAAGAACACGTAGTAGAGATTGAGTTTATCCGAAAGTCTGCAACAAATTTACAGTGAACTTGTGGCAACCGCCATACATACAGTTAAGCCTGAAAACATAGCTACTTTTTTGGGGTTAAAACTTGATCCCGGATACCAGGGAGAAATTGGCAACAATTACAATGTACGCATTGAAGGCAGCCGGATAAAACATACCATGGGTTCTTCTTCAATAAAGATGTACGATAAGTTCAGTAAAATACTGCGTATAGAAACAACAGCTAACGATATAAGCTTTTTTAAACACTTCCGGGAGGTGGTACACCATGACGGGTCAACGTCGCACGAGATGGCTCCGTTGAAGAAAAACATTTACAGTCTTTCTTTTCTTTCGGAGAACCTGAAAGCTTCAAATAAAAGATATCTGGAGTTTATTTCAGCCTTCGACAACAAAGAAGTTGGAAGAAAAAGACTTGAAAAAGTTACTTCATCGAAAAGTGAAAGTAATCGGAAGTATAAAGGCTTTAACTTCTTTAACAAAGATGATTTAACAATTTTAACAGCCATCATGCGTGGCGAGTTTAATATTAATGGCTTTCGAAACAAAAACCTTCAAAAGTTGTGCAACTTTCATGGCTCCATTGTCCGCACTATTGGGATTGTAAGAGCTACAGCAAAAATCGGGCTAATGAACCTTACTTACAATATCAGTCGCTGTACTCAATTAAAAATAGTGGTTGCTGTGGGATAGGTATGTCCAGACGTGAAAGACTTAATTTTGTAAGTACCTGATAATTAAATAAATAAAAATCAAGGGGAGGGTAAAATTAGGTTTTAGAAAACCAAACAGTATATTTGTTTTAAATAACGGCATCAAAAAAAGAAGTTAATAGAGGCGCCCTTAAATGAGAAGCCAATGAAAGAAGAGATTAGAACATTATGGCCGGAGCTGGAATGGATTAACGATCCGGAGCTAAGGGAAAAAACTGCTTTAACCTGGGGAAAAGCACTTGAAAGAAGTGTCCTGACTGCTGCTGACCTCAACAGGATACCTTTCACATTACTGTGCGGGCCTGATCTGAAAGTAAGCTTCATGGCTCACAAGAGATGCGTTGTACATATCGCAAAGGAGAGCGGTGAGAAGATCAACTCTTTTTTCAGGGATGATCTGCCGGTCAATATGGATGTGCTTATCTCCGGTGCCATCCTTGCCGATGTTGGTAAACTGCTTGAATATGAGCTGAATGAAGAGGGTAAAGCTATTCAGGGACAATACGGGCATTATCTTAGGCATCCCTTTTCGGGTGTCTCCCTGGCAGAGGAGTGCGGTGTGCCTCCGGAGGTGTGTCATATAATTGCCGCCCATGCTCACGAAGGGGAGCTCGTGAAACGTACCACGGAAGCCTATATTGTGCACCACGCCGATTTCATGACCTTCCTTCCTTTCAGGAGCAGGCTGATCGTCTGAAAACAGAATCCCGGTTATTTGCCGGTCTCGCCTGCTGATCCGACGGGTTCAGGCATTGCCTTGCGGACATTTTCCACTCCCATCTTGTTTACTTTCCTGTCGTATGTCATCAGACCGTTGGTTTCTGTCTCCACATCGGTGGTTTGTGTATAGACTGAAGCACTGAGACCATTTTCCCTGACAAACTGATTTACAAGATTGTAGTAGCTTTTATACCTTTCAAGCAGTTGAGCCTCATCATCCATTGTACGGTATCCCCAGTTTTTCTGTTCCCAGGTATGTCCCTGAACTGGTAAGCCGAGACCTCCAAACTCCCCGAGGACAATCGCCCTGTTCTCCTCAGCCGGCGGAACAACGGGGTCAGGGTAATTATGAACATCATTCATATCACCCGTTCCGCGGTCGGTCCACCCCGAAGCGCTGTTGACAAGCCTCGTTGGATCATAATCCTTTATAAGATCAGTAATCCTTTCGGTATCGAACTGGCCCCATCCTTCATTGAACGGAACCCAAACAATGATTGAAGGGTTATTGTATTTAGTCTCAATCATCCGTTTGAGCTCATATTCAAATTGTCTGGCCGATTCTTCGGTTCTCAGAATATCGGGCATCGTCCGGCGGATATAACTGTCGCCGCTTGGCATATCCTGCCACACAAGAATACCGAGTTTATCGCACCAATAATAGAAAAGACGGTTTTCAACCTTCACATGTTTCCGCAACATATTGAATCCCATCTTCTTCGTCATCTCAATATCATAAACCATTGCTTCAAGAGTGGGGGGGGTGTAAATACCGTCGGGCCAGAATCCCTGGTCGAGAGGGCCGTTCTGCCAGACGAACCGGTTGTTGAGAAGTAAGCGGGTAAAATCATCTCCCTCTTTCCCTAACGATATCTTCCTTATTCCTGTATATGAGGAGATATTGTCCAGAACCTTTTTCCCGTCTTTCAGCTCTATAAACAAATCATAGAGAAAAGGATTTTCGGGGGTCCAGAGTACCGGATCGTCTACATTTATCACGATTTCACGTGCTGAAGCACCGGTTGCAGTGCTGATACTGATGCCATCTTTTTTCAGCGTTACCGCGATCTCTTTTCCGGCAGCATTAACGGTTTCGGTCTTTACTTTAACTGTCCCATTGTCTGCATCGGTTACAATACGGAACGAAGAGATATATGAATCATTTACCGGTTCTATCCAGACTGTCTGCCAGATGCCAGTAGTCGGGGTGTACCATATACCCGACGGTTTGGCAACCTGTTTGCCGCGGGGTTGTGTTCCGGCGCTTGTGGGATCCCGGACGCAAACGAGCAGTTCATGAGTTTTTCCTCTGCCCAGCAGTTCTGTAATATCAAAAGAAAACGGATCATAACCACCCCTGTGTATCCCGGCTTCGTTCCCGTCGACCCAAACCCTTGTTTCCCAGTCGCAGGCTTCAAAATTGAGAAGAATGCGCTTCTTTTTCCATGATCCGGGCATGGAAAATGAGGTTTTGTACCAGAGGTTCTCATCTTCATTCACCCTTTTCTTCACCCCGGAAAGAGCCGATTCCACCGGATAGGGCACAAGTATCTCACCGTCCCAGGCATCAGGTTTTATATCTTTAGCTGTTATTGCATACTGCCACAGACCGTTCAGGTTGATCCAATCCTTTCTTTCCATGCCGGGTCTTGGATATTCCGGCCATGGCCTCAGGGGATCAACTTTTTCTGCCCATTCACTAAGAATTGGATTATCAGCTATCTTCCAGCTGATCTCTTTTTTATCTGCACAGGAAATAATAAGGAAAGACGTTGCGAGAAAGATTGCTTGTTTAATACGCTTCATATCAAGTATCATTTAAGTTTGTTAGTTTCAGCCAAGTTTCATTTTTTCAACCTCTTCGATGTTTCGCTCGTTTGATACGGCCTTGGCATCGGGTGTGTAGAGATACTCAATGAGATCCTGGTATTTATCCATTATTTTTCCGCGGACAATTTTCATTGTGGAGTTCATGAGTCCGTTCTCTTCGGTGAAACCCTGTTCAAGAATCCCGATTGCCACGGGCAGCCAGCGCTGTGGGAACATCCGGCCGTATTTTCCGTTTGACCGGTATTCGTTCACTTCATTCTCGAGGAGCATAAGCACTGCCCTCTTACCTTCGTCTGACTGTGCTGTCAGGCTTCGTTCCTCAAGGTAGACCTTAAGGGCATGCTGGTTGGGAACGACGATTGCCACGGTGTATGGTTTCTGATTGTTGTAAAGCATGCACTGATCAATATATTTTGACTGACCCGCAACGGCCTCCTCGATACCCTCCGGACTGAATTTCTCACCGTCGTCAGCTATCAGCAGGCTTTTGAACCGGCCGAGAACATAAAGGAAACCATCTTCGCTCATATAACCCATATCGCCGGTGTAGAGCCACCCATCCCTTACCGCCTCTTTTGTGGCTGATTCATTATTCCAGTATCCGTGCATAACGTTTCCGCCTCGGATAACTATCTCTCCCTTTTGTCCTACCGGCACTTCGTTGGCGTTGTCGTCACAGATTTTAAGATCCATGTTGTTGACCAGGACGCCTGAAGATCCCAGTTTATGGCGGCTTGATGAGTTAGAAGAGATAACGGGAGATGCCTCGGTAAGGCCATAGCCCTGATACATTGGTATTCCAAGGGCATAAAAGAACCTTTGAAGTTCAAGTTCAAGCAGAGCACCACCTCCTATAAAATAGTCGAGCTCTCCGCCATATGCTTCGCGTATTTTGCTGAATAGGATTTTGTCGTAGAGTTTTAGTAAAGGTTCTTTGATCTTCTGAAGTCCCTGGCCTTTGTTCCATCCCTCCTTATTATAGGAATATGATATCTTAAGGGCATGATTGAAAAGCAGTTCTATGATCCTGCCTTTTTCCCTGATCCCCTTTTCTATGTTCTTGCGGAAATTCTTTGCAATAGCCGGCACACTCATGAGGAGGTTTGGTTTGATCTCCTTCAGGCATACGGGGAGGTTTCTCAGGGTTTCCATGGGTGTCCTGCCTGTTTTTACTGAGGCTATGCTGGCGCCTTTTCCCATGAAGGCAAAAATGCCGCATGTGTGTCCGAACGAATGATCCCATGGCAATATAAGCAGGGTTTTGTAGAATGACGGGATATCCATCAGGCTATATGCCTGGTAGACGTTTGTGACATAGTTCCCATGGGTCAGAATAATGCCTTTGGGGTCGGCCGTTGTGCCTGAAGTATAACAGATATTGGCAAAATCCGCAGGGGTGATGCTGTTATAGGTTTTTTCAAAGAGGGACATATTATCAGGTGATTCCAGCCACTCCCTTCCTGTTTTCCTCACCTCGTTGAAATGAATCTCGTTTGGCTCATATTCCTCCTGCGTGTCAAAGTGGATGATTTTCTCTATTGTGGGGCAACTTCCTATGATATCGGCAAGCTTCTGAGCCTGAATGCTTGATGTAAGAACCATCTTTGCTTCAGCATGGTTGATCCTGAATTTGATTTCCTCGGGTTGCAGTTTTGATGAGAGTGGTACATTCACGGCACCGGCGTAAAGAATGCCAAGTTCCCCTATTACCCAGCTGTTGCGGCCTTCGGAGATAAGACAGAGCCTGTCCCCTTTTTTAATACCCATCTTAATCAGACCTGCGGAAAACTCACAGACCTGCTTCCGTGTTTCACTGTAGGTCGTTCCCTCGTACCTGTCGTTTGGTTTCTCCCACAGGTAAACGTTGCTGCTGAACTTTTCAACACTCTCCTCGAAGAATTGTATCAGGGATTTCATAGGTTAGATTTTTTGAGTTTACAGATTTTTCAGACGAATATACAAAATCCGTCTGATCTACTAAGATAAGATTACTTTTAATATGATTTGTTTTCCTTTCTTAAAATTGATATCTTTGATAATCAGACCATACCACAGACCAAAACAGAAATGCTGTAAAATTTATAATTATCACATTATGAGACATTTACTAGCCCTTGTTTTATTATCACTAATTACCCTTCTTCCTTCCTGCAAATTCATAAAGGAAAAAGGTTGGTTTGGCGCCGGGAAAAAAGCCAGGGAGTTTGAGATGTTAAAAGCCCGGCAGGACAGTATCAGGGTAGTTGATTCGCTGAAAAGAATAGAAAACCGTTTGAGAGCTCTTGAACAGGCAAGGATCGACTCGGTAAGGCTGGCGGAGGAGGAGAAGCAGTCGTGGGAGAACAGGTACAGGTACAATCTGATTGTGGGCAGTTTTCTCACGCCTGAATATGCGAGGGACTGGGCTGAAGAATATCTTAAGATGGGATACAGTGAAACGAGAATCATTAAGATGGAAGGGACCGCCTTTGAGCTGGTGTCGGCCGAGGCTCATGAAAATTATAACAGGGCTATTTCACGTCTTCACCGGTACCTCGATACTGTCAATATCGATACCTGGCTGTACATTTTAAGGTAAAGGAAAGTGCTTTACCGGAATATTGTCTCCCGCCGATCGGGTCCGACCGAGATTATCCTTACCGGGATTCCTGTTTCCTTCTCAATAAATCGAATATAGCTTTTAATGTTGCGGGGGAGGGCGTTGAATTTCCTGATTCCGGAAAGATCTTCCTGCCATCCTGGCAACTCTTTATACAGCGGTTCGACAATGGAATTATTATGGAATGGCAGTTCAGCGGACAACTCCCCGTCGACTTTATAAGCAGTGCAAACCTTTATTGTATCGAAGCCTGACAATACGTCGGGTTTGGTCATGAAAAGCTGTGTAACACCGTTTATCATTATGGCAAATTTAAGGGCAGGGAGATCGAGCCAGCCGCATCTTCTTGGCCGTCCTGTGGTGGATCCGAACTCGCAGCCCTTTTTTCGCAGCATTTCACCGGTCTCATCATCAAGCTCCGTAGGGAAGGGACCGCTTCCGACTCTGGTGCAGTAGGCCTTGAATATCCCAAACACTTCACCTGTCTTTCGCGGAGCTACACCGAGTCCGGTACAGGCACCGGCACTTATTGTATTTGAAGAGGTAACGAAGGGGTACGAACCGAAATCAAGGTCAAGAAGTGTTCCCTGGGCACCTTCGGCAAGAATCTTCCTGCCCTCGCTTATCAGTCTGTTTATAAGGTACTCGGTGTTTAAAATCCTGAATTTTTTCAGCATATCGATCCCTTCAAACCAGCCAGCCTCATATTCCCTGAGATTATACGGGAAAGAATAATTATCCAGAATTTTCTGGTGATCCCTGACATGTTCCTCGTACATCCTCCTGAAATCCTTATGCAGTATATCACCTGCCCTGAGTCCGTTGCGGGCTGATTTATCGGTGTATGCAGGTCCTATGCCCTTAAGTGTCGAGCCTATTTTAAGGTTACCCTTGTGATTCTCGTACGCAGTGTCAAGTATCCTGTGGGTGGGCAGAATAAGGTTTGCCCTGGTTGAGATAATAAGTCGTTGTGCCAGCTCTTCCACTGATGGCCCCAGCTCTTCAATCTCCTTCCTGAATACTGCAGGGTCGAGAACAACACCGTTGCCAATGATATTGAGTTTATCGGGATGAAAGATGCCTGAAGGAATCAGATGCAGGATGTGCCTGACATTATTGAATTCAAGGGAGTGTCCGGCATTCGGACCGCCCTGGAAACGGGCTATGACATCATAATCAGGGCTCAGCGCGTCCACAATCTTCCCCTTACCCTCATCGCCCCATTGTAGGCCTAATAGTATGTCCATGCTCATAAGGCAGAAATATCAGCGTTTTAAATCAGATTCCAAGTTACAAAATAAAATTACCGGACATAACGTTGATAATAGATTGTTGATAACTGGCAGAGATTGGCACTATTTGTGAATAAAGGATTTTATTTGTTAATAAATTGAGAATTCCGGCTATTATCTATAAAGTAAATTTGAATTTATTTAAAAGATCATCAACTATGAAAAAGACATCTCTGTTAATCATTATCGGACTCGCGCTGATGCTTACAGCTGTACCGGTTTCAGCACAGGGGACCGGAGGAGAAAAAGTGTATAAATACACGATTAAGACCAATCCCCTGGCAGCTCTCGGCGGTCCTTTCTGGGTAGTTGTAATTCCTGTTACCGGTGAATATAAGGTGCTTTTCGAAGCTGCTGTTGCTGAAAAGTCCTCAGTTCAGCTGGGAGTAAGTTATATCGGTCCGAGTATATTGCTCAATCTTGATGAGCTTACCAGCGAAGAGGGTGAGATATCCGGATTAAAAACGAGCGGTTTCAGGGGGCAGGGAATGTTCAGGTATTTTGTGAGCCGTGATCTGCCGGCCCCTGAGGGGTTTTATCTCGGGCCCCACGTTTCATATGCAACAGCTACGATCAAGAGCAAGGATAATGCAGAGGACAATATCAAGGCCAGCAAGGTCAACCTTAATGCGGTAGTAGGCTATCAGCTGATCACATCAGGAGGGTTTACACTCGACATTTTTACGGGAATGGGCTTTGTATCAAGGAAATGGGATATATCAGGGTCTGATTTTGATTCTGATACGTTCAAGAACAGGGCCAGTGTTACAATTCCATTTGGCTTCTCTTTCGGTTACGCTTTCTGAAAGCAGGCATATTTATTCATTATTCTCAGGCTCCTTTAAAGATCCATAGATATATAAGGAGTGGTATGCTGGTACGAAATTGTGCAGGTCGCAGGCTGTGCGAATGATCTCCTGGATCCTTGGATCGCAGAACTCAATAACCTCCCCTGATTCAATATCTACAAGGTGGTCGTGCTGTCCGCACTGGTAAGCTTTTTCAAACTGACCTGTGTTCCTTCCAAACTGATGCTTTACTACCAGGCCGCAATTCAGTAAAAGATCAATGGTATTGTACAATGTTGCCCGGCTGACCCTGTAGTTGTTATTCTTCATCAGGGCATAAAGTGATTCGATGTCCAGATGTCCGTCGTGTGAGTATATTTCATCAAGAATCGCAAACCTTTCCGGAGTCTTCCGGTGTCCGTTTTTCTCAAGGTACTCTGCGAATATTTTCCTTACAGTATCTTTTGTTTTGTTGGTATTCATAATCCCGACTAATTTTAATCAGAACAAAAATATCTATTTTTCAGGATAATAAGGGGTGGATTACTAAACTACTCTGAGAAATCTTCCACCCTGCTGACGCTTTCAATACCCTTGATATTCGATATTTTAAGTATCAGATTGTTGAGGTCCTTGGTATGGTGAACGTAAAGGTCTATGGTGCCTTCGAAGATCCCGTTCCGGACACTGATATTTATATTGGTCATATTTACTTTCAGCTCTGATGAGATTATATTTGTGATATCATTTACGAGCCCGATCCTGTCAACTCCGCTCATCGTTATCCTTGCGAGGAAGGAGACCAGTTTGTGAATGGCCCATTTGACTGCGATCACCCGGTTGCCCTCATTTGACATGATCCTGATAGCTACGGGACATTTTGGTTTATGGATTATGATTGCACCTTCAGGAGAGCGGTACCCGATAACCTCATCGCCCGGTATGGGATTACAGCATTTCGCAATTTCGTAGGATTGCTCAGCATTTTCTATATTTTCCCTGAGAAGGAAGGGGATGCTGGTATCAACTTTTTCTGTTAATACCTCTTCTTCCTTCTTCTCTTTCTTTGCACCAAGAAACTTGAGTTCCCAGTATTTGATAACATTTTTTGAAGGGCTCTTTCTGAGGATCTTTTTAAGATTATCAAGGTTAATTATTCCCAGTTCAACACCTGAGTAAAGTTCGTCCTTGTTAAGCACATCGTATGAAAGCATAAGCTTTTTAAGGACTTCGGAGTTAGGTGATTCACCCAATTCATTCAGTTTTGCTTCGAGTATTTCCATTCCTTTCTGAATCCTGTTCTTCGACTCAGTCCGGAGAGCATTCTTTATAGCTTCCTTGGCTTTTGAGGTGCTTACGAATGAGAGCCACTCCTTTTCCGGTTTAGCGATATCTGACGTGATTATTTCGACCTGATCGCCACTCATTAAAGTGGCATTGATGGGATTGAGTTTGTAATTAATTTTTGCTCCGATAGCTTTATTACCTACTTCAGTGTGTATCTCATAGGCAAAGTCAAGTGCGGAGGCGCCTTTTGGAAGGCTAATGAGGGTCCCTTTCGGCGTAAAGACCATAATCTCCGACGAGAAGAGATTCATTTTGAATTCATCGAGGAATTCGATGGGATCTTCGAGGGGATTCTCCAGCATGTGCCTGATTCTTTTGATCCATTTATCGAGTTCGCTCTCCTGAGAATCATCGCCCTTGTATTTCCAGTGGGCGGCATAACCTCGCTCAGCAATCTCATCCATCCTCTTGCTTCTGATCTGAACCTCCACCCATTTCCCTTCGGACCCCATTACGGTCAGGTGAAGTGCTTCATATCCGTTTGATTTTGGCCTGCTGACCCAGTCGCGAAGCCTGTCGGGTTTCGGCAGATACGAATCTGTAATAATTGAATAAATATTCCAGCAGGTTGTCTTTTCGGGGACGCCCGGAACAGGGTCGAATACGATCCTCACTGCTAGAACGTCATAGACTTCTTCAAAAGGAACGTTCTTTGACTGCATTTTCTTCCAGATCGAAAAGATCGATTTGGGTCGCCCGCTGATGTCAAAAACAAGCTCCGATTGTGAAAGCTTGTCGATTATGGGAAGGGAAAACCTGTTGATGAGAGCAAGATATTTTTTTTCGCTGTGTTTCAGTTTGGAGGCAATCTCTTCGTATATCATTGGCTGCCTGAACCTGAAGCTGAGATCCTCCAGTTCACTTTTTATTGCATATAACCCGAGCCGGTTGGCAAGAGGAGCATAGAGGAAAATTGTTTCACCGGCGATCTTTAGTCTCTTGTTCTCGGGCATGGAGTCGAGGGTCCTCATGTTATGGAGCCTGTCAGCAATTTTGATGAGGATCACCCTCAGATCGTCGGAAAGGGTGAGCAGCATCTTCCTGAAATTCTCTGCCTGCATCGAGGAGGAGGTCTCTTTGTTATAGGTCCCGGAGATCTTTGTGAGCCCGTCAATAATTGAGGTTATTTTGGGTCCGAAATCCCTCTCGGCATCCTCAAGCGAGTATTCGGTATCCTCAACAACATCATGAAGAAGGGATGCCGCGATCGATCTTGCCCCCAGACCGATTTCCTGATTGACTATTTTGGCAACGGAAAGGGGATGAAGGACATAGGGTTCACCGGATTTCCTGCGCATGTTCAGGTGCGCCTCGTGTGCTATCCTGAATGCTTTGTCAATCAGTTCCCTGTCTCCCGGTTTGTTGCATCTGTGAAGATTGTTGATCAGCGAATTGTATTCAGACTGAATGAGCTCAAAATCTTCTTCATCAAAAAAATCCTTCTTCCCCATATAATGCCCCGGCATTTTAAAGTCAGATACAAAGATAAATTTATTAGGTTAATATTTTAGCTGTGGGGAGTGAAGGGGCGACTGAATTATCAACGGTTTTTGAATATCGTTACGTTCCCTGTCCTTGAGACAGGGTTGCCCGAAGGAGTCGTAACCTTCAGAAACCAGAGATAGACTCCCTGCGGCAAAGGATTCCCTCCCTTTGATCCGTCCCAAGATTCGTTATGATCGGACGATTCGAAAACAACTCTGCCGGCTTTGTCGCTTATAGTAAGGTGATATGCCGGGGGAGTGAATGAAAGTACAGGCCTGAACAATTCGTTGATCCCGTCGCCGTCGGGGGTGAAAGCATTCGGAACAGTAATATTTTCAGTTACTTCTGTGCAGATGTGGTTCGACATGCTGATCCCGTTTATCAGATAGGGATTTGATGACTCCTGTGCAGAAACGGCGAAACAGATTTCTGAACCGGTAACCTCATACATCAGATCGGAATACCGGATCACTATTGAAGTATCAGGGGGATAGATTGTTGTTTTTTCTGTAAAACCATGTCCGGTATCGACCAGAAGGGTGTATCCGGAAACAGACCCCAGCCATTTTCTGTAAGAGTTCCAGGTCAGGCTGATATCATTTCCTGACCTCTGAAGATCCAGTACCATGCTGGATGCCGGATTTGATGTAACGAGGGCATTACCGCAGTTATTCACTGCTGACAGCCGGTAAGTGTTTATAATTCCCAGGTCAGGCTGAGCATCGGTATATCTTACCATTCCGTTTTCGGATGATAAGCGGGCAATCTGCCGGAAACCTCCTGACAGTGCATCATTTTTTTCAAGGTCGAAAAGCGTTATTTCTGATAACGGGTCGATCGTAAAAGACAGCTCAATGTTATTCCCGCCGGTTACACTCGAAAAATCGGCATTTATCCACCGTGGAGGCCTCTGCATCCTTGTGTTTATGCATGTCCTGTTCGAGACTGATGACCGGTCAACACCATCGAGAATGGCTTCCACCAGAAAACAGTAGTCTGAATCGAAAACGAAATCATCAATAGTCAGTTGCAGAACATCCGGCGCTGTAGCTCCTGCCTCAGAATAAACACCTCCACCGACTGAAAAAAGTATCCGGTATCCCGTGACTTCGTATGGAAAAGAAGAATAGTTGTTCCAGCTTAACTGAATCTTTCCTGAACAGGTATCAATCCCTGCAGCGGCAAACATCGTACTGATCACATTTGACAAAGGGCTTATATTCAGGGAATGGTCGAAGGCTGCCACAACGTACGACTCCCTGAAAAAGGAAGCGCCGGAACCATAATGTATAAAGGTATCAGCCAGGGGATCTTTCAGTGTATCTATGGCATAACCCTCCCCGTTCCTGAAGGAGTAAACAACATATCCGGCAACATCGGGAGAAGGGCTTAATTCCCATCTCAGCTCTGGATTGCCTGATGGCTGATCCACGGAGACCAGCATCAGAACAGGCGTAAGGGGAGGTTCCCCGTCAGTCTGCCCGGGAAGGGGAAAGCTAACGGCAATCTGAAGTAAGATCAAAACTGGCAGGAGAAATATTCTCATAGCGGACCTGCAATAATTTCGTTAAGTTCTTCCGTCTTGTAATACGTTCGGGCGAGCTCAATTATTTCATCCGGGCTGATGGTTTTTATCTTTTCCGCGAACCTGTGGTAATAGCTGTTATCAAGTCCGAACTGCCAGACAGCCCTGAAACTTTCCGCGAGAGCGAAAGGGCCGTCAAACATTCTTATCATCTGCCCGAGCATATAATTCCTTACGACTCTGAGTTCATCCGCTTCCACTGGTTTTGTATGCAGATCAGAGATCTCTTTGTATATCTCATCTACGACATTGCGCGTATTCCCGCTGCCTGTCTCAGTCGAAATAACAGTAAAACCCGAAAGGTCAAGCGAGGAGAGCACGGATTGAATACCGTAAGTGAATCCCTTTTCCTCCCTGAGGTTTTTCATTAACCTTGAACCAAAATATCCACCCAGAACAGTATTCACAATTTTCAAAGCCGGGTAATCCTGATGGCGCTTGCTGATCGAAGTTGAACCGATCCGGATGGCGGACTGTATTGCTCCGGGTTTAGTCAGCAGCAACTTCATTCCTGCCGACCCGCTCATGTATGCCGCTGATCTTTCAATATATACGTTCCCGGATTGAAGGTCTCCGAAGCTATTTTCAAGAACCTGAGGGATTTTATCTGAGATTTTGCCGGAAATTATGACAGTCATATTCCCGGGGCTGTAATACTTCAGATGAAAATCTTTAAGGAGTCCGGGCGTGATATTGCCAAAGTCAGGTTCGCCTGCCTGCCTGCCATAGGGATGGGTTTTTCCGAAGAGAGATTCGAAAAACATTTCTGTGGCAAGATTCTGAACCTTTTCCCTGTTAATCCTGTACCACTGAAGCCTTTTTTTAATCAGGTTTGCCAGCTCCCTGGCGGGGAAAAGCGGACAGAAAAGGATCTCACGTGACAGTTCCATGATTTTTCCGAAATGTCTGCTCAATGCATAGATAGTCAGCCCAGCCAGATCCTTCTCGCATGTCATATTGATGAATGCCCCGTAATAATCGAGTTTTTTACTCATTTGCTCTGAAGTGTAACTAAGGGAGCCTTCAGTGAGCATCATATTTACTGAAGAGGAGAGAAGAGGAAGATCCTCATGTATCTGACCGGCTTTGAAAATAAAATCAACCCGTATTATATCCTCGGTGTCGGAAGAGATAATGTATACAGGCACACCATTTCTGAGGATATATAGGTCAGGAAGAGGGATTGATCCTGGTTCAACCGGCATAACCTGTGGTTCATTTCGTTTCAGATTATTCATTATCAGGTTTTTAAGGTCGACTGGTAATAAATTGTACTGCAATTTGACGTGGCAAAGTATCTATTGGCTGAATCAGTTATTCGGCTCTGACCTACTTTCCTGTACGATTCAACTTCACTGTTTATCCGGCCGGCATCGCCAAGCAGCTCATAGAATGAGAGGCTCATGGCTTTATTGAGTATTGAGGTGTTTGATAAAAGAGCAGAGGACTCAAACCTGTTTTTCACCTTATTTATTTCAGTAATGCTTACCGGTTTATTTTTCAGTTCATCAATTACTTCATTTACAGCCCTGTCTGCAGATTCCAGATCGACACCTTTCATAAGTTTGCCGGTGAGGACAGCAAGTCCGGGATCCAGGTCGGATGTGATCCACACATTTATTTCACTGAAAATATTTTTCTTCCGGACAAGCCTGGTATATAAACGACCCGATTCCCCGCCGGCCAGGATGTCAGTAACAAGATCAAGTGCATGGAAATCATCGTGATCCCGTTTACAGATGTGCCAGGCTTTATAGAGGGCATCGGAAGGCACATCTCTCTTCAGGGTAATTATTCTCTCGCCGGTCTGTTCCGGTTCGACCGGTATAGCTACTTCGGAGGCTGGATTGCTTTCTACCGGACCGAACCATTTTTCAGCCATTTCGCGGGCAATATCGGGTGAGATATTTCCGGTGAGTGAAAGAATGGCATTCCCCGGAGAATAGTGAGAAGAGTAGAACTTTTTGACATCTTCGAGGCTGACGTTCTCTATATGAGAGATATCCATGCCAATTGTCGGCCACTTGTAAGGGTGCACCTTATATGCCAGTGGCCTGAGTTTAAGCATTGCATCACCGTACGGTTGATTAAGATACCTCTGCTTGAACTCCTCAATGACAACACTTTTTTGAATATCAAAGGTTTCCTGTGTCAGGTTCAGTCCGGTCATCCTGTCCGATTCGAGCCAGAAGGCAGTCTCTAAATTCTTTGCCGGGATAGTTATATAATAGTCGGTAATATCGTTGTTTGTAAATGCATTGTTCTCCCCGCCGGCAATCTGTAGCGGAAGGTCAAATTCAGGGACATTAGCTGATCCTCCGAACATAAGGTGTTCCAGCAGGTGAGCCAGCCCTGTCATTTCCTCGTCTTCACGCCTTGAGCCTACATTATAGAGCAGGTTCATTGCAGCCAGCGGAGTTGACCTGTCCTCGTGCACAATAACCCTGAGCCCGTTTTCAAGTGTGAAACGTTCGAATCTTACCATTCAGGTTACTAAAAAGTGAGCAATTGACAAACTTAATTAAAAAACGGAGACGCTTCAGGATTGTTTCTATATTTGCATAATAATGCCTGGCAGTAAGTTTTTCAGAAGGATAGGTAAAATCCGCCTGGTTGATATTGACCAGGTAAAACTATTGTATTTTCTTAGCCTGCTTGTAGGTTTACTGAGCGCCCTGGCTGCAGTTATTCTCAAAAATACAATCCATTATACGCATAAACTGCTGACTGAAGGTTTCACTCCGGGATCAGGCAGTTTCCTTTATCTGGCATACCCGCTTGCAGGGATGCTGATTACCCTGTTATTCGTGACTTACATAGTACGTGATAATATCGGGCATGGCATCAGCCGGGTGCTATACGCCATTTCGAAGAAAAAAAGCCGTCTGAAACCTCATAATACATGGTCATCAATTGTGGCGACCACTATTACAATAGGTTTTGGAGGCTCTGTGGGGGCTGAAGCACCTATTGTGCTCACCGGATCATCCATCGGTTCGGTGGTGGGCAGGTTTTTCAAGATGAATTACAGGAATATAACACTTCTTATAGGATGCGGGGCAGCCGGTGCCGTTTCGGGAATATTCAAGGCGCCAATTGCCGGGATTGTTTTTACCCTGGAGATACTGATGCTTGACCTGACCCTCTCATCAATAGTCCCGTTGCTGATTGCATCAGTTACTGCGGCAACTGTTGCCTGGTTCCTTATGGGTGACGAGGTCCTGTTCACTTTTACCATTACCGAAGCCTATAATTTAAGCAATATTCCCTGGTATTTGCTGCTTGGCGTGGTTGCCGGACTTATATCCCTCTATTTTTCCCGAATGACGCTATTTCTGGAAAATCAGTACGAAAGGATAAGAAATATTTACGTCAGGCTTCTTGTTGGGGGTACTATACTCGGCGCTCTTATTTTTCTTTTCCCGCCATTTTTTGGTGAGGGTTATGACACCATAATGGCGCTTCTCCGGGGAGATACGGATGCGGTTACAGGAAACAGTATATTTCAGAATCTGACAGATAATTACCTGATATTTATATTGTTTCTGTTCTGTCTCATCATGCTGAAAGTTGTAGCGAGCAGTTCCACCAATGGCGCAGGCGGAGTAGGAGGCATTTTTGCCCCAACACTCTTCATCGGAGGATTGACCGGGTACCTGATATCAAGCCTGTTAAACACCTATCTGAATGTTGGTATTCCCGACAACAGGTTCGTTCTTGCCGGAATGGCCGGACTGATGGCTGGTGTTATGCATGCACCCCTGACGGCCATTTTCCTGATTGCTGAAATTACCGAAGGCTATGCTCTGCTGATACCGCTTATAATTACCTCGACAACTGCATTTATCACAACCAGAAGCTTCGAACGTCACTCAATTTACCATGTTCAGCTTGCCAGGAAGGGTGAACTGATAACTCACGATAAGGATAAAGCTGTACTGACTCTTATGGACTGGCGCAAAGAGATCGAGACAGATCTCCTCATAATAAGACCGGGTGATACCCTGGGCGATCTGATCGGTTTAATTTCAAAATCAAAGCGCAATATCTTCCCGGTGGTCGATGAGTACAATATTCTTGAAGGTATCGTTTCACTCGACGACGTCAGGGAAATAATGTTCAATAACGAATTATACGATACGGTTCACGTCAGGGATCTGATGACCATTCCTCCTTCATATATTGATAAAAAAGAGAATATTGAAACGATAATGGAAACCTTCAGGAAGACCGGTGCATGGAACCTGCCGGTACTTGACAACGGGCTCTATGTCGGATTCCTCTCGAAATCGAGGATTTACAGTACCTACAGGGAACTTCTTGTCCAGTTCACTGAAGAATAAACGTCGTTCTCCCCCTCTCCCCCTCTCCGTTTCTTTCCTTCGGTCTTCCGTCTTACTTGGCACAGTGCACAGTGCTCCAGCCTACGCTGAAGCTTCGGCTGGCAATGCAGGGCTCAGGGCAAGAGAGTAATTCTGTTTGCCAACTGCCAACTGCCAACTTTCTTCGGTCTTCCGTCTTCCGTCTTCGGTCTTCTCCCCATTTCCCTCCTTCAGCTGCCATAATTTAATTTATTAGTTTATATTTGTATAAGAGGGCAGACCAGAACCTATTCTGACATCATTTTTTTATAACCATAATTATCAGAACGAATAATATGAAAAGGGATACTTTGATTTTCGACCTTATTGAGCAGGAGCGGCAGCGTCAGTTGAACGGCATTGAGCTTATTGCTTCGGAGAATTTTGTCAGCCCTCAGGTTCTTGAGGCAATGGGATCGGTGATGACGAATAAATATGCTGAAGGATACCCCGGAGCCAGATATTACGGAGGCTGTGAGATCGTCGACCAGTCGGAGCAGATTGCCATCGACCGGCTTAAACAGTTGTTCGATGCAGAGTTTGCTAATGTACAGCCTCATTCGGGAGCCCAGGCTAATATGGCTGTTTTCCTCACAGTTCTTAAACCCGGGGACACCTTTATGGGTCTTGATCTTGCCCATGGCGGCCATCTGTCGCACGGTTCACCGGTCAACTCATCAGGGATCCTTTACAGGCCCGTTTCATACGGCGTCAGGGAAAAGACAGGCATGGTTGACTATGATGCGATGGAAGAGATTGCCCTGAAAGAGAAGCCTAAAATGATAATAGGAGGGGCCTCTGCCTACTCAAGGGAGTGGGATTATGAGAGGATGAGGGCTATTGCTGACAGGACAGGAGCTATCCTTTTCGTTGACATGGCACATCCAGCCGGCCTTATCGCTGCCGGATTGCTTAAGAATCCGCTGAAACATGCACATATTGTTACTTCAACAACACACAAGACATTGCGAGGGCCGCGGGGAGGCATAATATTGATGGGCAGGGACTTTGTCAATCCCTGGGGCATCACTACCGCGAAGGGTGAAGTGAGGATGATGTCGTCGCTCCTTAATTCGGCAGTTTTTCCCGGTATCCAGGGAGGACCTCTTCAACACATCATTGCATCGAAGGCGGTCTCATTCGAAGAAGCGCTCGATCCGAAATTCAGGGAGTACCAGGCACAGGTTAAGAAGAATGCGGCTGTGATGGCAGAGGCATTTATTGAGAAGGGATACAAGGTGATATCTGATGGAACAGATAACCATCTTTTGCTGATAGACCTCAGGACGAAATTCCCGGATATTTCCGGCAAGAAGGTTGAGAACCGTCTGGTTCTCGCACATATAACCGTTAACAAGAACATGGTACCCTTCGACACCCGTTCACCATTCCTCACATCCGGGCTGAGGGTTGGAACACCCGCCATAACCACCAGGGGAATGAAGGAGGAGCATATGCGGATTATTGTTGATCTGATTGATGAAGTTATTTCAGACATTGACGACGAAGCCACTCTTGCAAGGGTTGGAAATAAAGTAATTGAATTGATGAAACCGTTTCCTTTATTTTCAGAGTAAGTATCTGTAATATAGTTCTTTATAAGAAATCACCTGAAACCCATTCCATATGGACAAGAAGAAGCTGATATTTATCGTAGATGACGACCCTTTTATTAATAACCTTATTGCCAGGCGTTTAGAATCGGAAGGCTATGCGATAGAAGCATTCTGTTATGGTGAGGATTGCCTCGATGTCCTGAATAATGGACCTGACCTTATTATTCTTGATTATTTTTTTCTCAAGGATGGGCACAATGTCATGGACGGGATTGAGATTTTCAACAGGATAAAGGATCTCATGCCAGAGACGCCGGTCATAGTGCTTTCAGCCCAGGAAAAAGGGGAGGTGTTGCTTGAGTTCGCAAGAAAAGGCATCGATGATTATGTGATCAAGGATGTGAATCTTGTGGAAAACCTTTCAGCCGCAATTAAGAAAGTTTTTGAACGGATACCCTGATCACTATTTCAGAACAAAGTTATAAGTGATTGTCCCTTTCTGGATCAGCGGAGCATCCGGCTTAGGTTCGAACCTGGCCTTCATGGCTGCTTCCCGGGCAACCCTTAAGAGGTTCTCATCGAGTGTCGTTGATCCCTTGAATCCTGCTGTTGCCTGGGTTACCCTGCCCTCGCGGTCGACGCTAACCTCCACCACAACCCTGCCCTCTACCTGATATTCGTATCTGGGTTCAGGGAGCGACTGGAAACCTCTTCCCCCGAGATCGTATGAGATTCCCTTGTCACCGAGGCCGCTGCCGTCGCCCCTTACCTTCGAATCGACTGCCCCGGTCGGAACGCCCTGGTTTCCTGCTCCTCCTGCAGTTCCTTCACCTGTTGATGTTGTTCCGGCATTTTTTGAAGAAGCGAGCGCATCCCTGGTACGGTTCATTATATCTGCCTGTCGTTTCTGCTCTGCCTCAATCCTTTTCCTTTCTGCTTCCTCCAGTTCCTTCTTTTTTCTCTCTGCCTCGATCTGTTCCCTTGCTATACGGTCAGCTTCTATCTTTTCGAGCCTCCTCTTTTCAATTTCGGGGTCAACTTTCTTAATTTCCGGAGCCTCCTCGGTATTCTGGGTAAGAAGTGCTTTTTCAGCAGGTGCGGGTTGAACTGCCTGGGGCAGGGGAACAGATGCCTCCTCCTGTACCGGAGGTGCTGACGGTTCTATCAATCCTGATCCGGTTAAATCGGTTCCGAAATTCACTATTATGCCTTCTTCAAACTCGGGAGGCGGAGGGGGAGTGAACCCGAAAATCAGCAACAGGGCAAGGACCACCAAATGGATTAACACCGTGCCGGCCAGTCCCTTCCCGCGTTCGGAAGGGAACCTGTGCAGATCGTTATTTGGGAGAGGTCGCAATTATTAATCTATAGTTGTTCGCCTGTGCAATGTTCATTACCATAACAGCATTCTCAAACGGAACACTCCTGTCAACATGAAGCGCGATATATGTATCGGGGTTTGCTCCAAGCTTCTGTTTAAGCACAGCCTCCAGCTCGTCGATACTGACCGGCTGTTGTTCAACATAAAACCTCAGGTCGCGGGTTATGGAAACAGTAGTCTGTGGTTTTGCCGATGTCTGCGTACTGCCTTTAGGCAATACCAGTTTAAGCGCTGTAGGATGAACCAGTGTCGATGTCAGCATGAAGAATATAAGCAGGTTGAAAACCACATCAGTCATGCCGGTCGAACTGAAGCTTACACTAACCCTGTTTCTTTTGGAAATAGCCATTTTAACGTTCAGTTTTTATTGGTTCATTTAAGATATCCATAAATTCCGTAAGTGCAGCCTCGAGGTTAAAGACCACCCTTTCAACCCTGACGACGAGAGTATTGTATGCAAAGAAACCTAATATTCCGACTATAAGGCCGGCCGCCGTTGTAATGAGCGCTGTATATATGCCGTCCGAAAGGAGGGAGACTTCGATATTATTGCCTGCCTGTGACATGGCGTAGAAGGAGCGCACCATGCCAATAACTGTTCCAAGGAACCCAAGCATGGGTGTGGCGCCGGCAATTGTTGCCAGGGTCGGAAACCCTTTCTCAAGTTTTGATATTTCAAGTTTCCCGGTATTTTCAATCGCCGTGCTGATATCATGGAGTGGTCTTCCAAGCCGGTTAATACCTCTTTCAATCATCCGGGCCGAGGGGCTGTCGGTCGATTTGCACAGAGCCATTGCCGCCTCGATCTTCCCGTCGTGGATATAATCCTTGATCCTGTTCATGAAATTCTGATCATCTTTTGTGGCTTTTCTTATGACATAAAACCTTTCAATAAAGACATATGCTGCAACGAACGACAACAGCACAATCGGGATCATAACCCACCCCCCTTTAATAGCCAGGTCGAGCAGTGTCAGTTTCATTGCACTTGTTGTTTCAGCAGCACCGGGAATTTCCTGCATTGAGAGCTGTAAGAATGTCATGTCTTGTATCTTTTAATTTTTAATAAGTTTATATGCACACATCATCACGGGTGTCAATTTTTCACGTGCGAAGTTATTAAAAAACGTAACTATGACCTGTTCTATTATCCCGGGTTAATAACAATGATAAATTATTTATTAACTGTTTTTTACTCAATCCTGAAAAGCAGGGAAAGACTATTGGCCATTGATTGTGGGTTCCTCTTCCCGCTTCATTTCAGATTTGTCTTTTTTCCTGAAGAGTTCGGAGAATTTATTGAAGTCCTGCTTGACAAAGAATCCGACGCCCTGGGTGTAAGACGGGAACGGTTTCCCTGTATAGGGATTATTGAACCTGTTAAAAACCCTGAAGCGGAACCTTTCAGTCAGTTTGTATTCGAGGTCAAAATCTCCGGTTAAGTGATTTCCCTGGCTTGGATTGTTTTCTGCTCCCCTTACATCGAAATTACTGTTGATAATTACCCTGTCGTTCAAAAGCTGGGTTGAGAGGGCAACCTGAAGTTCCTGGGAATTGATATCCTTGTATCCGGGCCTGTAATTAAAGCCGATATCAAAATCTTTGCTTATCTGGGACAGCCAGTTGCTGACCTGGTTAAAGAGCATCTCTGTAGTTGTAACTGCCATGGCAGAAGTTCCCGCCACTGCCGTGCTGGTTGAAGTGCCTGAGGTTCCCGGTGAACCTGCAGCATAGAAGCTGTTCATAACGAGCAGGTATAGAAACTGGCGGCTAAGTTCCTCCTCGGTGGTAATAACGTTTCTCAGAATGGTCCTGGTCTCCTCATCAGCGACAGGCAGATAAATATCAAAACCAACTACCGGGTTAAAGAGTTTTCCTGATAATTTAAGATGGCATTCGACAGGGATTCTTTCAGTAAACCGCTCATCATTAAGTATTTCGAACAACCGGGCTCGTAATTTATAGATTGCCTTAATATCAATATCCGCGTCCTCGATATCTCCCTTGAAAGAGATCCTCCCATCATTTTCCACACTGAACGACTTGTTAAGTATATTTCCCAGGGTAAAGAGGTAATCACCATCTTCAATTATGTAATCACCAACAATCCCGAATTCTCCAGCAGGGTTGAGGGTTAAATTCAGGTTACCCGATCCGTGTGCCTTCATCACATCGCCGGCTTTCAGGTCAAGAATGATCTGAAGTTCAGCATCAGGAGTCGCTTCAAGATCAAGGTTGATGTCAAGTTTTGTCTGCACCGGTGGTACAACAGCTTTCGCCGATCTTTCGGTGTCCGGGGTCGTGGTTGTGTCGGGGCTTATGAAGTTGATGAACGGGTATTCGGAAACGGAAAGTCCTGTATTAAGTGAGATAAAAAACCGGGTACTGCTTGTGGTGCGGGCTGAGATATTGAATGAGATCAGGTCGGGCCCGCTCTTTATGGTGGTTATTCCCGTGGCGTAGGCAGTTCCGTAGAATAGCTCATTGTCTTTGGGCCTGGTATTAAGGACCTGCGTCTCTTTCATGTTAATGATGAGATCCGCGGCAAAATCGTTGAAATGTTTATGAGTAACTGTCCCGGCAAGAGTAGCTATGTTGCCTCTGTCGTCGGTAAGCCTGATACTATTGAATCTTATTCCCGATTTATCGAACCTTATAGTATCATTAAGGCTGTATCTTGTTTGCAGGTAATCAATCTTTAACGAGGCATTTTCAGCCATAACGGCCCCTGTCAGGAACAATTTGTTCAGTTCGCCCGATAGTTTCAGCCTCCCGGAAGCATACCCGCTTATGCCTGATGCAAAGGAACTCAGCAACGGATTTAAGGCCTCAACCGGAAGTCTTCGAGCTTCAATGCCAAGGTCAATTTTCTTCGACTCCGGATCATAAACACCGCCTATATTGAACATTTGGCTTCCCCGCAGATTATTTCTCACCTCAATATCAGCGACTTTACTTATGTTGTTCCAGGCTGAGGCGATAGAGATATTTCCGTACTCACTGCCCAGAAGCGCAAAATCTTCAATGCTGATATTACTCTCGGCCATTGGATTCCTGTACATATTAGTCAGTTGGATCTTGCCACCCGCTATTCCTTTCAGGTCGAGCGGCAGATCGGTTTCCTTCGGGGTATTGTTCCTGATGTTGTTAAGGGGTCCGAGATCGAGGCCCCTGAACTCAAATGAAAGTGTGTCTGAAGGATCTTCCGATAAGGCTCCGCTGATCAGGTAGAAATTTTCATTGTTATTGATATATAGGCGGCTAACCTTCACGGCATTGGAATCGACAACAATAGCTGATCCGTTGATCTTCCACAAGTCGTTTCCGGTATAGATCTCGGATGGCTGGATATTTATGCTGAGAATGGCCCGTTTTTGCTCACCTTCTGGTTTTTGTACTGACCCGAAAACACGGAAATCACCTTTGTTAAGGATTTTTTCCTTGTTATCCCAGTTTATTGAGAAATTGAAACTGTCAGGTCTGGTATCCAGATCTACTTTAATTTCCTTCAGTTCAGTTTGAAGGGGAAGAAGCAGTGATGAGCTCCTGAGATCACCTGAGAGAGTCTCTCCCGTAACTTTTGCCTCTATGGCTAAGTCCCTGAATTCATTATTCTTAATACTTAGCAGTTTTGATTTTCCCTCGACAGTAATGAGATCATCTGAGTTAATGATGCCTTTAAGATAGCTTTTGTCAGCCAGCAGTATACCCGTCCTGAAGAACCTGTTGATTTCATCGGTCTTCTTGAAATTAACACTAAAATTGAAATTATTGGCTCCCGGATTCTTTTCCCCTTCTTCAGCGGGGAATTGTGAAGGCATGAGCTTGGAAAGCGTCTGTTTCAGGAGTGTCCCGATTGTGGCGAAGTTATAATATCCCTGTATGTCTGCATCCAGGAAATCGGTGCGGAGCCTGATAACGGGAATGCTTTCCTCTGTATACGCCCTGATTGAAAAATCATAAAGTTCGAGCCTGTTGCTGAACTTCCTGAGCGTAGAGTTAAGCAGTTTGATTTCACCTTCGAGATTATCAATATTATTGCCTTTGAAATTTGCAGTCACAAGCGCAGAAATGGCTGATGTCGAATCATTTTTGTCGAAATTGAGGTGAAAGAGATCAGCTTCTGAGAGATTCAGGGTGAAATTGAACTCAGGCAGGGTCTCTCTGAAATTGAACATACCCAGCAGATCCATTTTTATATTCCTGTCGGTAATGTTGATACTTCCATCCCAGGTTTTTTCCGTGAAGGTTCCATTCAGTGTGACATTCCTGTACTGATAACCGTTAAGCTCGATGCTGTCTGCCCTTCCTGTGAGGGTGCCTGAAAATTCCTTCGCGGCAGAGAGGTATCCGTCAACATTTGCCCACATGCTTAAATTTCCGTAGAACTCATCGTTACCTGTGATTTCTCCCATATCGATGTTTGTACCGGTAAGCAGTCCTTTGAACCTTAAAGTGTTCTTTCCCTCGGGCCTGAGAGAAATGTCGGTTCTCAGGCTGCCTATGTCCGTACCGATCTTTCCATAAGTCACAAAATCAGTGGTAAACCCGGTAAAATTCCCGTCAAAGGTAATCCTGCCAAGATTATCGGCAAAATCAGGGATGGTAATGTTCTCCCTGCTTATTCCACTCAGTGTGCGCAAGTCTTCCGAATTGGTTACAAGTGAATTAACTCCGAGGAAGATAAATGTATCCTCGAAACGCGGCAGGCCTGAGAAATCAAAATCACAATCCAGGAGGCTCTCTTTTCCGAAAGTTGCTTTTATATCACGGCCTCTCAACTCGGAGATCTTTCCGCTTATCCTTCCGGAGAGCCAGAGAGACTCACCGGGATCTTTGATGAAAGGGAGGAAGTACTGCAGGTCGCTTGTGTTTATCAGTGATCTTTGCAGCAGAATATTCAGTCTGACCTCATCGATGAAATTGCCGAAGGATCCTGTTGTATCTGCAAGCAGGCTTGCATTGGCGGCGTTTATGATACTGCTGTCGCATTTGATAATCAGCGGGCTGAAGCTGATATGCTGGCCTGATATTGAAGCAGAAGTTTTCATATCCTTAACTACGAAACCTTTCAGCTCGGAAAAAGTCAGCCCGTCGATGCCGAAAAAAACAGTATCATTCCTTATTTCGAAACTCCCGAGCGTTCCGTTGATACCCTGCAGGTTCAGGTTGTTGAAATCGAGCATCTGGTTGGAAGGTGGTGAGCTTCGGTTGATGAGTGAAAACCGGCCGTCGGCAAGAACAATCTGATTTATTGTCAGATTCAGTTTAGCGGTTTTTCCGGGCTTACCGGGATCACCGGAGGCTTTAAGAAGATCGAGATACCAGTTAAGGTTCATCAGACCGGTCGAGTCGGTTATAAGCGCAATAACCGGCCTGGTAACTTCAACTTTCCCAAGCCTGATGATATTATCCCTGAAATCTATCCGTCTTATTCCCGCAACGGCATTCCCGGCATAGATCAGGGTATCATTGTTGTGGTCCTTGATGAGCAGATCGCTTATTTTCAGCCTGTTGAAGAATGAAAACTCGAACCTGCCGACTGAGATGGTCGATTCTATCTCAGTCAGTAGAGAGCTGGTTATCCTGTTGATAATGAAAGTCTGAACATCCGGAATGCGTAATACTGCCGAAAGAGCTGTCAGGAACATAATAAGCACTCCGGCCACGACAACCAGGAACTTCAATATTCTTCTTATATATACCCGCATACTGCCTGAAGGATCTTAACGAGATTAAACTGAAAACCTCATTAGATCTGTTGCAAATATAGCAAAAACGAAGCCAAATTTTTATACACATTTATACCGCCAGAATCGCGGAGCGATTCCACAATTGATAATA
>JAHYJA010000225.1 GCA_019429325.1 Bacteroidales bacterium | reverse complement strand
ATGACACTGCCAGGCATCTTGATGCTCTTAAAAAACTATTGGAGGGTTCCGGAATAAGGGTCAACCTGATACCCTTTCATCCTACTGTGGGTGATCAGCATCGCTCTTCGCCGGAGGAGAGGATGCAATTTTTCAGGCACGAGCTGGTTGTCTCGGGCATTTCCGCATCGGTCCGTCGGTCGAGAGGAGCAGACATTTCTGCGGCCTGTGGTCTTCTGGCCTCCGGTCTGACCTAGCTGTTTATCAGCTGGAAGAAATGCTCATCGATATACCCTCCGGTTGTCCTTACCCAGTCTTTCTTGAGGCCGGCCTCAACGAAGCCGACCTTCCTGAAGAGGTCGATGCTTTCGCAATTATTTGCGAGAATGTTACAGAACAGCTGATGGAGCTGAAGGGTGTTGAAGCAGTAATCGATGAGGCATCTCAGCGCCATCGACGCATACCCTTTTCTCCTGTAAGACTCATTAGCTATCAGTATCCCCACGCCGGCCCTTTTATGGAAGGGATCGAAATCAAAAATATCGATCGTTCCTATTGCTATGTTGTCAGTAATATGCTCGATCATGAGCCGGAGCTGTCCCGCTTCATAGATGTTCTTGTGGGAGTTCTTCAGATAACGCTTTAGCGTGAACTTCGAGTAAGGTGTCAGCGTGTTGCTGATCTGCCAGTACGAGTGGTTGTTCTCCCACTCGTACAGCAGTTCCAGATCCTCAGGCTCGAGAGCCCTGAGCCTTATTTCCTGATATATCATTTCCCTTGTCTGGTCTTGGTCATTTACCTGGTACTGATCATTCTTCGACCTTAATGTTAATCTCCCTTATGAATGCATCGGGATATCCTGATTCCTTAAGTTTTCCTATCGCGGCTTTTGCCTGGTTGTAAGTCGCATATTCACCATAGACATACTTGAAGAGCCCGTCCTCTGCCTTGATCTCCCTTATTCCCTCCAAACCACCGAATACTGCCGGGATGTTAAGCGGATTACTGGTAGCCTTCAGCTGTATGGTATAGACTCTTCGTGTAACGGCCGGTTTTTCGGCAGCACCAGGCTCAAGTATCGATCTCGACTCGTTATTCAGGTCGTACTGATTTACAATATATGCATCCGTCAGACCTTTTTCCCTTAGATAACCCAGGTATTTGACTGCATCGGGACGGTTATAGAAGGTTCCCAGGACATACATTGTGTAAGCATCCACATTGATCAGTCTGACAAACAGCATCTCATCCGTGATCAGGTTGCTGAAGTATCCGGGAGAGAGTCTTTCCTTCGATTTTGTAAGGATTATACTGTATCTCATAGAGTAAGGATGTCTTACGTGTTCGGGGGTATAGACCTCCTGACGTATTACAACCCCTGTTTTCGGAGCCTGGATACCGAATGTCACCCGTCTGTTATACTTTCTTCCTTCAGGATTATCGGTTCCGTCGAGATTTGTATTTACAGCCGCGTAGTCGGTCTTTCCGAAGGCTTTCTTGACGAAACGAGAAGCGGGCATTCCGGAGGATGTAAAGTAATCGATGACGGCCTGTGCCCTTCTGTCGGCCAGACGCCTGTTATATTCGCTGGTTCCTTTGGCATCGGTATAGCCTGCCACCTCAATTATAAGCTCAGGGTGATTGATCATGATATTCCTGAGCGTTTCAAGTCCGGGTTTCGCTTCGTCCTTTATATGCGCACTGTCGAAACCGAACAGGATATTCTTAACAGAGAGGAACTCACCGGCGTATACCCTTTCAGGTACAAGTGAAGCGTTGAAAGCGATATACTTGCTCAGGTAATAGAGCGGTATGCTCAGGTTTATGGTATCCGGCTGATAGCCTGCATGGCTGACAAAAACCTGGTAATCGCCCGGTTTGATGTCGAAACTGAATGTGCCGCCTGATTCCACCTCAACCTCCTGTAGTATTTTCCTGGCCTTGATATCATTCACTCTTACCCGTGCCTGTTCGGGATTGACCTCCATGCCATCATCAAGGGTGATGGTACCTGCTGCCAGTGTTATCTCGTCAGCCGGGTCGATGGCGACGATGGCATAGATATTCCTTTCGTTGGTTTTGGGATCGAGCCTGCTTGCGACAAACCCGGGGGCGTTGTTATTAAGGACGAAGAAGAGGTTTTCAGAGACATTGTTGAATGCGTAGGGCATTCCAACGGGCTGGGTCCATGCGCCGCCACGGAAGGTTGACCTGAAGACATCATATCCCCCCATGCTTATATGACCGACAGAGCTGAACAGCAAAGCATCATCTTCAGGGTCGTAGAAAGGAGTGTTCTCGTCATACGGAGTGTTTATGATGTTGCCGAGGTTCTCAGGCCTGCCCCACGATCCGTCGGATGCTCTCAGGGATCTCCATATATCGAGCTCCCCTTCCCCTCCCGGACGATTGCTGGAAAAGTACATTGTCCTGCCGTCGGGGGTGATAAAGCCATGGGCCTCCCAGTATATTGAATTGATATTTCTTCCAACGCTTCTGATTCTCGACCATGCAGCGCCTTTCCTTTCACTCATATAGAGGTTGCCGTCGCCGCCGTCGTCCATAAAGAGTATCAGCAGGTTCCCGTTGCCGGTAATGGAGTTTGTATATAGCCTGTCATATCCTCCGATTTGCTGGGTTATATTGACCGGTTCATTCCAGCTTCCGGTTCCGGCCGGTTTGTATGAGCACCAGACCTGTGTCTTTCCGTCTTTAAGCACGGTGAAAACAAAGACCGAATCGTTTCTTGCGAGCACCGGGTTGATTGCACCGGGGTAATTGACCAGCCAGGGTGCAAAGAGTTCGGAGATGATGGTCAGGGGTTTCTTCTTCATCTCGATGGCGTAGCGGCTGTTCCTGATCTGCAGGTCAATATATTCCTCCCTGAAGACGTCGGCATCAGTAAGGTTTTTCCTTACCTCGGTAAAAAGGGTGACTGCTTTTTCAAGACTATCGTTCACATGGTAGGCCATGGCGAGATAGAATTTTGTATCGGGCGGAGCCTTTACGCCATATTCAGTATACTCCTTTTTATCGCCGGCGATATTCTCAGAGGCCTTTTTGAGAAGCTGAAGGGCTTCTGCTTTTCTTCCGTCCATGTTGAGATAACATATGCCAAGCTTTGCGGCCAGGTTGTTATTGCCGGGATTTGCCCGGAAAAGGGGCTCATACAGACTGGCGGCAACTGCATAATTCTCATCATTATAATAGGACACGTCGGCATTCTGGACAGCTCTTATAAATTCTCTCGTGGGTGCTTCCTGGGAGTTCAGGGCAATGACCCGCCAGATAAGAACTGACAATACAAGGATCCTTTTGAATGAGGATAGATGTTTCATGGGCTTAAGTTTTTAATTTGAAGAGAACGATATAAAAACGTGTTTCAGGGTTTCAGAGTTTACCTTCGGTGAGCTCGTCGCTTTGCTCCTCGGTTCAAAGTTTCAGAGTTTCAGAGTTTCAAAGTTTACCTACGGTGAGCCAGAATTCGTTCCGGCAAAGGCACGGATTGCAACCGAGCGGAACAGAAGGCACGGATTACAAATCCGCGCCAGCGAAGAACCGCCAGCATCCGCGCCAGCCTGGGAGGAAAAGCAGTTGGCAGTTGGCAGTTGGCAAAGAATATTTTCTTGCCCTTCGCTCCCTGCTCCCGGCCCCCT
>JAHYJA010000224.1 GCA_019429325.1 Bacteroidales bacterium | reverse complement strand
ATTATCAAAACCAGGCGGCAGGCTGCAAAAATATTTCATTGATGATAATTTTCTTTCATTCTGGTTCAGGTTTATCTATAAATATCGCAGCGCTGTTGAAATAGGAAATTTCAGATATATCCGGAATATTACAGAGCGCGATTTTGATACCTATAGCGGGATTTTTCTGGAGAAATATTTCAGGGAAATACTTGCTCTGAGCGGCAATTATAACAGGATTGGCAAGTATTGGGAACGTGGTAACCGGAATGAGATTGATCTTGTTGCGATAGATGATCTTAACAACAAGGTACTTATTGGAGAAATAAAAATGAATAAAAGTCGATTCAGGCCAAATTCACTGATTGTCAAATCTCAAAACCTCGTTAATAAACTCCCGCGCTATGAGAAGGAATTTAAATTTTTCTCCCTTGAGGATATTCAATAATTGGCTTCACCGGGCTCACCGACTTCGTCCCGATCTATCGGAACTATGCCGGCCGAAGTCCGATGGCAATTTTTTAATCACGACTCACAACTTATAAAAAGCTTAGCATGTTCATATTAATGTAGTAAATTAACATTAATATGAACATAAAATTGTGATTAGAGCACACTGAATGTACCGTAAAATAGAAAATAAGCTTGAGGAATGGAGAAAATCCCGTAATAGGCGACCCCTTATAGTTAAGGGTGCCAGGCAGGTGGGGAAGACATTTTCTGTTTTGGAGTTCGGGAAGAAGTATTTTGATAATATTCTTTATCTGAATTTTGAAAGCAACAATGAGCTTCATAAAATTTTTGAACGTGACCTTTCGCCTGTACGTATCTTAAGAGAACTCTCGGTGATGACGGGAGAAACTATCAACGAGGGTACAACACTTATTTTTTTTGATGAGATACAGTCATGCAGCAGGGCATTGACTTCGCTGAAATATTTTGCGGAGGAGGCGCCGGAATATGTTCTTATTGCTGCTGGTTCACTTCTAGGAGTGGCAATAAACCGTGACGCAAATTCTTATCCTGTGGGTAAAGTCGATACAATGACCATGTATCCGCTGGATTTTGAGGAATTCCTTTATGCTGAAAGAGGCAAAGACGCTGCCGCTATCATACGTGAATCATTTGAACATTTAGTACCATGCTCATTGCATACCACTTTCAATGATCTCTTCAGAACATTTCTTTACACCGGAGGTATGCCGCAGGTGGTGAGGGAGTATTTAGATACCGGTGATCCTCTGATGGCCGATATTGTTAAGAAGAATATAAATGATGCATATATTGCAGATATGGCCAGGTATGCAGGTAAGACGGAGACGGTAAGGATAATGGCGGTTTATAAATCGATACCTGCACAATTGGCCAAAGAGAATCATAAATTTCAATACAAGGTGATCAGGAGTGGCGCAAGGGTTGCAGAATATGGATCTGCTGTTGATTGGCTTAATGCTGCAGGTATAGTGACTGCTTGTCACAGGATTTCAGAGGGCAGATTACCTCTTGCGGCATATTCTGATAATTCAGCATTCAAGCTCTATCATTCTGATACCGGATTACTTGCAGCAATGACAGGAATAGTGGCAAAGAATCTCCTCTCTGAAACCGGAAATGCCTTCAGAGGCGCCATAGCGGAGAACAGCGTTGCCGTTGCTTTAACCATTTCGGGACACACTCCGTTTTACTGGGAGTCCGGGGGACGTGCTGAAGTTGATTTTGTAATACAGCATGGTGATGATATTATACCATTTGAAGTAAAATCTGCAGATAATGTAAGATCACGCAGCCTTTCGGAATATGTAAGACGATATTCTCCTCCCTTTTCATTCCGCGTTTCTGAAAAGAATTTCGGGAATGAAAACAACATTAAAAGCATCCCTTTCTATGCACTTTTTTGTTTATAAATCACAAAACAGGAGAAATCCGATTCGGGATTTTTGATTTTTGAATTTAGATTTGTGATTTAACTTATTAACTCATTACTCATCGCTCATCACTCATCGCTCCCTCGCTCTTTCGCCCCAACGCTCCCTCGAAAAATAATGAAACTCTGAAACTCTGAAACCCTGAAACCCCCCTCCGGTACTTTAATTGACAAACCCGGGAAAAAGAAAGTATACCGATGATTATGTTTGTAAAACATTATATTTGTAAAGCATAATATACGATAATGTTTGTAAACAGGGAGGTTGAAATATCAAGGTTACAGCAGGCATTGAGCCGGGAGAAGACTCAGCTGATAATAGTGTATGGCAGGCGGAGATGCGGAAAATCAACCCTGCTTAAGCGGTTGTTGGTGAAAGACAGCATATATTTTTCGGCCGATATGCGTGAAATGCCGCTTCAGATCAAAGCATTCTCGGAAAGAATTGATGGTGAAATCCCGGGTTTTTCCGCTCCTGTTTATCCCGGATGGGATTCTGTCCTGAGAAGCCTCGAAAGATCTTTAAAGAAGCGTATAACAGTTTGTATAGATGAGTTTCCTTATCTGGTAAAGAATGCTCCGGAGCTCCCTTCCGTTCTTCAGAATATCATCGATGATAGTTCAGGCAGCAGTTATAATCTGATTCTTTGCGGTTCGTCACAGATGATGATGAACGATATGGTTCTCAGCCGGAATGCACCTCTGTACGGAAGGGCTGGAGAGATTATGAAGATCAATCCGATGTCGGCATATTATCTTATGAAATATCTGAATCTTACTGCCGCCGAGACTGTTACGGAGTACAGTATCTGGGGCGGAGTGCCGCGCTACTGGGAGATCCGCGAAACATCGGAAAGTCTCGACGATGCATTAAGTTATCATGTAATAAATCAACATGGCCTGCTTGCCGAAGAACCTGAAAGGCTTTTCTCGGATGAGATAAGAACATCTGTCCAGGCATACACCCTTTTGAGCCTGATCGGTGCAGGAAGTCACAGACTTTCTGAAATAGCGGCAAGGGTAGGAAAGCCTGCAACTCATCTTTCCGGAGCCCTCTCTTTTTTGGCAGAAGTGAAATATATAAGACGTGAAATCCCTTTCGGCGAATCACTCCGTTCAACAAAGAAGACTCTCTATAAGATTGACGATCCGTTTCTCAGGTTCTGGTTTACTTATGTCGTACCTGAAAAAAGCAGGATTGGCCTTGGTCTTTCTTCACAGGTATTGAGAGGTATAAGGAAGGGACTTAATTCTTTTACGGCAGGTATATGGGAAGAATTATGTCGTAGTTCCGTTCCGTTAATGATCAGGGATCCTGAGTTCGGACCGGCAGGCCGGTGGTGGGGCAGGGGTCGTAACGGGGATCCGATGGAGATTGACGTAATTGCGGAGTCATCAGACAAAAAGACAATGCTTATCGGGGAGGCAAAATGGACAGAATCAGTAAACATTAAGTATGAGCTTAATAACCTTAATGTAAAAATTGCAAACCTTCAGTTCACAGACGGAAGAAAGATCATACCGGCACTTTTTCTGAAAAATAAGCCGCATCCGGCTCCTCCCGGGGTTATGATTTTCGACCCTGAAGACGTTGTCTGTGCATTGAAATAACAAATCAAAGAGCTCAGATTCTGAAACTCTGAACCGAGCCGCAGGCGAGCTCGGCGAAGCCAAACCCTGAAACCCTGAAACCCTGAAACCCTGAAACTCTGAAACTTTGAAACCTTGAAACCTTGAAACCCTGAAACCTT
>JAHYJA010000223.1 GCA_019429325.1 Bacteroidales bacterium | reverse complement strand
AAAATTTATGATTCGGAAAAGAAACTCATTCAGAAAGCCGATCCGATATATATGAAACCTGGTTCAAAACTGGGCCGCGCCCATTATTATGCCCCTTTCAAAAGAATCGGCAACCTCAGGATAGATACACTTTTATTTAATACTGCTGCAATATGGATTATGATAGTGTTCCTTTTTGTGACGCTCTATTATAATCTGCTTAACCGTTTCATAGTTTGGCTCGAATCGCTTAAAATACCCATCTGGAGAAAATTCGGAAGGGAAATGCTTGGTTTTTAAACACGTCATTCCCTTTCCCGTTCGCATGAATGAAATAAGACCTAAAAAGAGACTTGGGCAGCATTTCCTTAAAGACAGGAACATTGCAGGGAAGATTGCCGGTTCCCTCACAGGCAAAGGCTATGATACACTGCTTGAGATAGGTCCGGGAACCGGAATGCTCACCAGATGCCTTATTGAAAGAGGTTTCCACGACCTTTGGGTAGTTGAGATAGACAGGGAGTCGGTGGATTTTCTGAGATCAGACCTGCCTGATCTGCACAATATTATCGAAGGCGATTTTCTTACTCTCGATATCGGCGGTTTGTTCAGGAATAACCTGGCGATAACCGGAAACTTCCCGTATAATATCTCATCACAGATATTTTTCAGGATCCTTGATCACCGCGATAAGATTACAGAGGTCTGCTGCATGCTGCAGAAAGAGGTGGCAGAAAGGATCTGTGCGCCTCCCGGTTCAAGAACCTATGGAATATTGAGTGTTCTTTTGCAGGCGTTTTACAAAACCGAATATCTTTTTTCAGTCCCGCCGCATGTGTTCTCGCCTGTTCCCAAAGTCACATCAGGTGTTATCAGGCTGACCAGGAATGAAACCGGAAAGCTCGGATGTGACGAGTCGCTCTTTTTCAGGGTGGTCAAAACAAGCTTCGGCCGGAGGAGGAAGATGCTCAGGAATTCTGTTGGAACGGAGTTCAACATAAAGTCAGAGGAGTACGAAGAATTTCATCTGCGTCCGGAGCAATTATCCGTCGATCAGTTTGTCCGGCTTACAAACTGGATTGATAAAACCAGGGTTAAATCAGAATGAAAATCCCATTGCATCGACGGGATTCATCCTGGCTGCCGAATATGCGGGAGCATATCCTGCAACAATGCCAATAATACCCGAAATGAAAAGCGCCATCACAATGTTGCCTGCAGTCAGGAACATGTCCAGGTCGTAGAGATAGTTGATAACCAGTGTCCCGATGAAGATCAGGAAGATACCCAGCATCCCTCCGATCAGGGAGAGAAGAACTGATTCGGTGAGGAACTGCTGAAGGATAAAAAACCTCTTTGCTCCAAGTGCTTTCTGGATACCTATGATGTTCGTCCTTTCCCTCACCGAAACGAACATAATATTGGCTATCCCGAATCCCCCCACCAGAATGGCAAAGCCCCCGATGAGCCAGCCTCCGATCTTAATGCCGGCAAAAACTGCATCGAAGCCCTGCGATAACAGGCTCGCCTGGTTTATTGAGAAGTTTGAGATCTCTCCGGGCCTGATCCTCCTTGCAGCTCTCAGTATCATCGTGGTCTCGTCCATCAGCTCCTGAACAGCCACATTATCCTTAGCCTTTATCATCAGGTTTGCCTCAAGGTTCCTGCTGCGCATGTTAATAAAGGTTTTGGCATAATGGAACGGAACAAGTGTAAGCTCATCCATCCCGCTGTCGCTGATACCCCCTTTCCCTTCCTTTTTGAACACCCCTATAACATTGGTCCTGTGGCCTGCAATCATTATCTCCTTTCCCACGGGATCTGCTTTCTCGAATAATCTCTCCGCAACTTCCGCGCCCATAATGGCAACATTCTTTCCCGATGCGGATTCATCAGGTGAGAAATATCTTCCTTTTTCTATCTCGAATGAACGAAGGCTTTCAAACTCATGGGTTGCTGCGTAGATATAAGCATCGTTGGCTGCGTTATTGCGGTATTTTATCTGCCGGGGCTGGAAGACTGTGTAGCACGCGGCACCTGCTTTTGTCGTCCTGTTCAGTACTGTCTGGTAATCGTTATACGAAACTGCCGGCCATCGGATAATATCCCACCAGGCAAGATTGGGGTCGAACGACCAGGGAAACTTCTGAACATATATAACATCATCGCCAAGCGTCGAGATACTTTCGCGAATCGCTTTCTCCATCCAGTCGAGGACCGTAAAGACAGCAATGATCGAAAAGATGCCGATAGTAATGCCGAAAAGTGACAGGAATGTCCTTAACTTATTAACTATTATTGAGTTAACGGCAAACAGGAAACCTTCTTTAAGCAACCTGAGAAACATTGGCAAATCTCAGTTAAAATTATTGGAACGTCAAAGATATAAAAATGGATGACAGAATGTTTATAATGCTTATAAATCTGTTTATTATTCCCTGTTGGGGATAATAAAAAAATATCTATTTTTAAGCGCCTGATAAAAACGGGAGACACCAATCATAAATATCAGATAATGAACGACAGGAGCATAAAGAGCGCGTTGATATCAGTATATTATAAAGAGGGATTGAGCGAGATCGTAGGTATCCTGCATGAACTGAACGTTAAGATATACTCAACGGGTGGCACCTACAGCTTTATAAAGGAATCGGGAATTCCCGTCACCAGTGTGGAGGAGCTGACAACATATCCCTCGATACTGGGGGGAAGGGTGAAAACGCTCCATCCGTTGGTTTTCGGAGGCATCCTTGCCAGAAGGGAAAATCCTGAAGATATGGAGCAGTCTGCCGGTTATGGCATTCCGGAAATCGATCTTGTGATTGTTGATCTTTATCCGTTTGAACAGACAGTTCAGACCGTGGATGATGAAGATGAGATAACAGAGAAGATAGATATCGGAGGTATATCGCTTATCCGGGCCGCCGCGAAGAACCACCGCGATGTACTGGTTGTCTCTTCGCGTGAACAGTATCCTGAGCTTCTGGCATTGCTTAAGACCGGGCGGGGCATCACAAAACATGATGACAGGAAACGCTTTGCTGCTGAGGCGTTTAAAACATCATCGCATTACGACACTTTAATCTTCAGATATCTAAACAGGGGGCAGAATATACCGGTATTCAGGGAGAGTATTAATCATGCATATCCTCTCCGTTACGGTGAAAATCCTCACCAGAAAGGGATATTCTTTGGTGATCCCTATGAGGTCTTTGAGAAACTTCATGGAAGGGAGATCTCGTACAATAATCTTCTCGATCTGGAAGCAGCCCTGAGCCTTTCCCTGGAATTTTCTGATGTTACCTTTGCCATTATCAAGCACAATAATGCATGCGGTGTGGCATGCAGGAGAACTGCTGTTGAAGCCTGGTCCGACGCACTAGCCTGCGACCCCGTGTCGGCGTACGGAGGCGTTATTGCAACCAATGTTCCTGTTGACGAGGCAGTTGCGCAAGAGATAGACCGGATATTTTTCGAGATCATCCTCGCACCGGCGTATTCCGGCAGAGCGTTGGAAATACTGCAGCAAAAGAAGAACAGGATCGTTCTCAGACTGAGAAAGCCGCTTCTTCCGGCATTTTGTTACAGGTCCCTGCTCAATGGCGTCCTTTGGCAGGAGCGTGATTCCTATAC
>JAHYJA010000222.1 GCA_019429325.1 Bacteroidales bacterium | reverse complement strand
TTCGAAAAAGGGTTTCTGGAATTTATTGCCCTTGAATTCCTCGACCATTACAGCCTCATATGCCCAGCGTGTTACCATAATATCCCCGATGACAGGCACGTAGATCTTTCTGGTGATTGAACTGTGAAGATCGTCGAACCGTATCATTGCACCTCCGAGCAGAAGCATCGGAACAAGCAGGAGGGGTATAAGGATATAAATGCTTACTGCTGTCCTCATACCTGCTGAAATATTCAGTCCCAGAACATTACCGAAACAGGCGGCAGAGAAGAGGACGAGCCATTGCTGAAACAGCATTCCCTTTACTTCGAGAAGAGTGTTGGCAACGATTACAAACGACAATGACTGAATTGCCGAAAGACCGAAGAGAAAAGTGATCTTTGAAAGCAGATAGCTTAACCTGCTTATGTTGAGATATTTTTCCCTTTCGAGGATCTTCCTGTCCCTGAATATTTCCTCAGCGCTGACAGTGAGCCCGATAAAAAGAGCAACAATAACTGCCATAAACAGGAAAATGTAATAATTCTTATTTGCCGAAAAGATATATCTGCCGTTTTCGCTGTATTTTGAGATAAAGCCCAGAATAAGTGCAAGCAGCGGAGCCTCGAGAAGATTGATTAACATATACTGACGGTCGGCCAGTTTACGCAGGAGATTTCTCTTGTTAAAGGTCCTGAGCTGTTTAAGTTTTTCCGGAACCCTGAAATTACTGCGTGGTACAGGTGACCTGGAAGGTCTGTCGCCTGTAACAGGCATCATTTTTTTTCTGTACCTCTCGTACCATTCAGTGGGATTGATCTGTCTCTCTTTTCCCTGGTACCCGGCGCTGTCAATCACTTTGACCTCGACGATCTGAAGTATGTTGTCCGTTTCAACGTTGCCGCAGTTGGGACATTCACTTTCGGCTGCATTGGCCTGTGAAGTTTCGGTTTTAAAATAGACCAGTGCTTCAACAGGGTCGCCGTCGTAAATCATATAACCGCCCTTATCGAGTATCCAGAGCCGGTCAAACATCTTGATCACGGAGGATGAGGGCTGGTGGATAATCGCAAAGACGAGCCTGCCATGAAGGGCTTGTTGCTTTAACAAAGCCATCACCTTGTCTGAATCAAACGATGATAATCCCGATGTCGGTTCATCAACAAAGAGGACGACGGGCTCCCTCATCAGCTCAAGTCCGATGTTAAGCCGTTTTCTCTGACCTCCGCTTATCTTCTTGTTAAGGGGGTCACCAACCTGGAGGGCCTTAATCTCGGTAAGATCGAGATCGGAGAGTACTTTCTCCACAGTCTCATTAAGCTGATCCTCGTTATAATCGCCAAAGCATAATCGCGCATTGAAGTAAAGGTTCTGATAAACAGTAAGTTCCTCAATCAGCAGATCATCCTGGGGTACAAATCCGATCAATCCTGTCAGTTCATCCGATTCCGTATGGATATCATAACCGTTAATATAAAGGTTGCCTTTTGTCGGTTCCAGCTTTCCGTTAAGGAGATTGATAAGCGTCGATTTTCCGACCCCGCTCCCTCCCATCAGACCGATAAGGTTGCCCGATTCGATCCTGAAATTCATCTCGCGGACACCATTATCCGAATTCTTAAAGATAAACTCGATATTGTGCCCCTCCAGAATCACCTGTTCAGAGAACTTCCTTGAAACAAACTTCTTGAAGATCCTCGAATAATAGATCGGTTCAATTCCTGTTCCTTTTATATTGACACCCCGCTCCAGGAGGTAAGGCCTGCATGAGATAATATCCCGTCCCTTGAAATAAAGAGGGAGAGGGCCATCGTAGTTGAAAATGAGCGAGCCGGTACTCTCTATATGAAGCACAAACAGGTAGCCCTTAAATCCCCTGATCCTTATGTGACGCCAATTGCTGTAATTAGTGAAATCCTTCCCGGCCTGCAATTCCGGTTTATCACTCTCAATTATCAGCATACAGTCGGGTGATACATCGTCATAAGTTCTCCCGATCATGAAAGAGCTCGCATTATCGTACTCTTTTTTCGAAATATTGAATGTGCGGGCGACTATATCGACTATGTTCTTTTCCTGTTCGGAAACGATGCCATCTTCAAATGCGAATTCCAGCAGTTGCAGGAAAACGATCATCCTTTCCTCAAGAAAGAGGCCTTTTTTGATCTGACGGCAAATATTGGTGATCTGGAAAGAAATCAGGGAATCTTCATCTGAGAGTTCTGACTTGTCAACGCTCTTCAATTCATTGGAGTAAAACTCAAGGTTATTCTCGAAAAGGGCATAATACTCCTCTTCAAGCTCCCTGTTCAGATATCTTCTCAGATAACTGCGCAGAATCTTTTTACCTCTTGAAGATATTCCGGTGGGATTAACTGTGGAGATAATTGCAAAAATATGTATCAGAGCAAGTAATACCGATTCCCTCATACAGGCATTAAATAATAAAAAGACCGCAAAGTCAATTGCTTTGCGGTCGTGTATATTTCAGTCAATTAAAGTACAACCCGGCTTCTGATCTCTTCTATTGCTTTCGTTATATCTATTATATTCTGATTGGTAAGACTGGTGGTGAGTCCGGCATATACTTTCTTCATCGGTTCGAGCCAGCCGACAAACTCTCTTACAGCCGGATCGCTCATATAGGGTTCCGTGATCTCGAGGAAAAGTTCAAATGATTTTTTCTGCTCGAGAAGAACCCCTGATATACCTGCTACCTGATAGGCTGCTTCAGAAACGTGTGTTGTAAGGTACATGCCTTCAACCCATGCACCGCCGACAACAAGCAATGCCAAAGCCTGCTGGTCATTGTCGCTCAGGTACTCATAGGTCTCATTGAAGGCGTTGGTGAGTAATTCTACAAGCTGATCCCTGTTGTCAAAATTTTCCCTGATGCGCTCATAAAGCGTCTCGTCATATATCTTCGACATGTTGAGCTCGTTGGCAAGTACTCTTATCGCATTCAGGTAATTGATCACTTCCTGGTGCATATTATAAAGGGTCGCATAGCTGAGGTCAGCCCCAAAAACCCCCAGATTCAGAGCCCTTGCCGTACTGCTGAAATATCTCCTTGAGTTCTCCACCGGGTTCGCAATACCCATAATATAGCCTACCTCGAGATCCGAAAGCATTTTTATTACCTCTGCCGAAGTTGGTAAGGGATAAACATTCTTCTCAATTTCAGATTCAAGAACCATTACCTGGTCCAGTTCAACTTTTTTCTTTTCAGCTTTTTCTGCCCTGCTTTTACATGAGGATAATCCGGCAAGGCTTACTATCAACATCGGAAGTATAATAATCGCTGCAACCTTTTTCATATTGAGTCAGATTTAATTAAAAAAATGGTTATAAAAACGGTTATAAAAATAGTAAATAATATTAAACATAATCTCAGGCAATGTGATTTTATATTTTTTATATAGCCAGCCTCTATTGTTATGCCTCTGGGTAATAACAAAAAAATGGCCAGGGTGGTTCAGTTCCGAAGCTAATTTTGCTCTCAGCCGTATTCCCGTATCAGCAATTTTTATCTATCTTTGCGGCCGCTGCTTGTGAGCACAGGGCACAGGGCACAGGGCACAGGGCACAGGGCGTGGAGCGTGGAGCGTGGAGCGTGGAGCGTGGAGCGTGGAGCAGGGGGCAGGGAGGAATGAGGGGTGAGGGGTGAGGAGTGAGGAGTGAGGAGTGAGGAGTGAGGGGTGAGGAGTGAGGGGTGAGGAGTGAGTTA
>JAHYJA010000221.1 GCA_019429325.1 Bacteroidales bacterium | reverse complement strand
TATACTGGCGGGTTTGCTGTATATCGTTTGTTTTGTGTTCGGGTACGCAGGATTTACAGAGTATTATGCCATGTATGGAGAAGCGGCCGGATTCTGGACAAAATCGTTCCAGACCCTGCAACTCTTTATAATGGAAAGCGCAATAGAGCACGATGAGATCCCTGTTCTGCTTAACATTACAAGGTTTATGGCTCCCGTCCTGCTGGCCGGAACAATTCTTAATCTTTTCTTAGGTACAGTGATCAGAAGGATTAACCTGTTCATAATAAAGTACAGGTTTAAGGAACACATAATCTTTTGCGGCCTGGGCTATAAATCATTTTTGCTTATCCAGGATTATGTAAAGGCAGGCGAAAATAAAATTGTGGTTATTGAAAAGGACCATGAAAATCTTCTGGCAGGAAACATCAAAGACAAAAGGGTGAGGTTCATCTACGGGAATGCAGAAAACCCTGAGATCCTCAAGAAAGCCAATATAACAAAAACAACAACTGTCTTTGCCCTTACTGAGAACGACAAGACCAACATCAAAATAACCCATAACATAATCGATATTTTCAACCGGGAGGATGTTGAGAAGAAACTGAAGATCATCCTTCATGTATCGGATCATTTCAATATGAATATTTTCAAGGAGTTCCAGGAAAGAAGTGTAAAGAATATTGATTTTCATGCATTCAATATTTATCAGAAGATCGCTGCCATTGTGATTGATGAATATTGCCCTGATAAATTCAGGAGATTTGAGGGTCCGGATTCAGAACAATGCCACATTCTGGTACACGGACTGAACAGGATCGGTGAACATATCATAAAAGAAGCCATCCAGCTTTATCATTTTGCCGATCTCAGAAAACCCAGGATTACAGTTGTTGATGAGAGACTTGATGAGAAAGTCACGGAATTCAGGTTTAAAATCCCCTTTATTGATCAGATTGCGGATATGACTTTCATTAACAGCCCTGTACTTTTCAAGGATCTGAAGACTACCGGAATTCACGATGTTTCAGTATGTTTTATATGCAGTGAGACCGAGAGTCAGTGCTATGAGATAGCTAAAAGATACAGACAGCTTTTTTTCAAGCTTAAATACAAGGATATCACTGATGTAAACGAAAAGGAACAGCCAGATTTGAAATTGCTTGAAGATCCGCGTATTGTGATGCTTCTTCCACGCGACCCCGATATTCTTGATCTCTTTGTCAATTTTAAAAGTGTAACTGATTTTCTTCATATAGACACTTTTGCTTTCTACACACACGTCTGTAACAAGAAGATGATTGCTGACGACGAAGATATGACCGACAATATTGCCATGCAGATACACAATATATACCTTGGACTTGAGGAGGCGGAACTGATGCCGGCATGGGAGAAACTGACCGACAGGGAAAAAGACTACAACCGTTATCCGGCACGGCATCTGGCAATAAAGCTGAGGCATCTGAATGCTGCAATGGTATCTGCAACTAGTGATGGCATTCCGTTTGATGTTGAAAAAGTTCCCTATGAGAAGCGTCTGGTCCTGGCTAAAATGGAGCATAACCGGTGGATAGCCGAAAAGATTCTTGGCAGTTTTATGTTTTTTGAGGAGATTGCCGACAAGGAACTGCAGAGTATGCTGAAGTCAGGACTGAGCCTCCATAAGGATATCCAGCCGTGGGAAGAATTAACTGAGCAGGACCGTCACAAAGACAATATGATGACCGATAACATCCATACGATTGTAAAGGCCCTGGGGGAAAAGCTTGTAAAAATTTAGAGAAGAGGCTCGGTACACCTTGAGCCTGAGGAATTCCGGCGATTTACGGCAGTTATGATTTAGCTACCGACATCTTTTTGTTCCGGGCGCTGAAAAATATCTCCCCGTTGATTTCGGTCATGTCAAGAACCTTAAATCCATGCGATTCAAGCATTCTTGAGACATCATCCTTATACAGGGACCGGTCAGTTCTGGAATCAATAAAGTTCAGGAACCTGCAAAAGAAATTGGTTGACTGGTAAAAAGGGAATCCCTTGCCCTTTGGGGTTTGGGAGCTTGTAAAACTGCCTATGAATTTAGATCTGGGAGGCAGCATACGGAACACAACATGAAGAAAACTGTCAAGATGTTTAATGAAATTTAGCTTCTTCAGGTTGATAAGGACTTTTACACCCGTCAGATCGTTATGATCGTAGTAGTAGTGATGTTTTGAAGATAGTATCAGCATATCTGATTCCTGCGAGATTTCCAGTCTGTTTATGTACTGGAAAAATGCCTCACCACCCTCCGATATCAGAGATTCATATACGGGATTGAGTCTGGGTTTCATAAAAGAAGGCTGGACAGACTGGGAAACTGCCCCGGTGAAAAAATTGCCCATATAAGCATCCTTTTGTAAAGCTGAAATATTTTCCATCATTTTAATATTTTGAACAAAATAAAATTAAGATACAGGATGATTATAATCAAGTGGCTTTCGGAAGGTAACCCTCAAATTATGGCACCTTCCGCTTTTCTTCGTCATAATATTCCGGGAGAAAAACCTTTAAAAACAATAATTGATAAACAGCAGAAGGGAATTCGTCAAAAAGGGGCCTGATTTTACAATAGCAGGGAGGATGAAGTTGGATTTTTCATTGGATTAATGAACTATAATATTCATTGTCAGGATCATACATAGTTACTTATGATAAAATTTAACACTGCCGGACTAAAAATGTTTTTTGACTAATGAACAGTTTACTTTGATTAAACAGGGCCAGTTCTTAGCTTTTTACAGATTTTTCCCATTGCCCGGATAACTGAAAACGTCAGATTTCAGTTTGTGACTGCATGATCCTGTGTCCCTTTCGGAAGAAAAGAGACTATAACGGCTCCTGCAAGAGCAACGCAGATAAGGACAGTAAAACCAAGTGTATAATTGCCGGCAACATCATACAATCTGCCGACAAGCATTGGCATGAGCGACTCTGCAATGCCGTCGGCAACGAGCACTACGCCCATGACTCTTCCAAGGATCTTTATGCCAAACAGGTCTCCGGCCATCAGTGGTATTATCATATAATCCCCGCCCAGGCCTATGCCAAAGATCACCGCGAAAATATAAATCCTTCCGGGGAAATCAGGCATGAGCAATAAGGGTATCGAACCTGCGACAATAAGATATATAAGTATCATCACATATTTTCTTCGCACGAGGTCGGCCAGCATACCCATCAGAACTCTTCCTGCAAGGCTTGAAAGAAGGACGAGAGAAAGCACATGAGCCGCCTGTGTCTGGTCGAAACTTAGGTCACGCAAATATAGTTTAAGATGCTGGTTAACTCCTCCCACTGCCCCTATTGAGCACATGCTGCCAAAAGCGAGAAGGTAGAAATTCGGATTCTTAAGAATGGCAGACATTGGAATGGAGGGTAGGGCTTTCCTGGGTTCTTCTCTGATTGCCTTAGGTTCTTTGATGAAAAAGGCAAGAGGAAAGGCTATAACGATGATAAGTACTCCCAGGGAGGTCAGTGCAAGGTGCCACCCCATATTTCTTTCGAGTCCGGCAGCGATAAGGGGAACCAGCGCTCCGCCAGTTCCTATACCAAGGTAGGCAATCCCCATGGCTTTCCCCCTGTGCTTGGTAAACCACCTCGAAATCAGAACCTGGCATGGCAGGGGGCCGCCAAAAACATATCCCAGCGCGTTAAGGACATAGAACATGTAGAACATGCTCAGAGAATTCATGAGGCTCAATCCAATCAGGGCGCTCCCTGCCATCAGGGCACC
>JAHYJA010000220.1 GCA_019429325.1 Bacteroidales bacterium | reverse complement strand
CATGATCCGCGACTGGGTTAACTGGTGCTGGCTTTCAGGCGATCATATCGTGGAGCAACATGTTCACAATATTGACTTAATGAACTGGTTCACCGGGTCGCACCCTGTTAAAGCCACAGGGTTTGGCTCCAGACAGCGACGCGTTACAGGCGATCAGTACGATAACTTCAGCGTTGACTTCGGGTTTGAAAATGGAACGCATTTTCACAGTATGTGCCGTCAGATCAACGGTTGTACTCCCAATGTGTCCGACAGGATACAGGGAACAAAAGGCTCGACCGACTGCACCAGCACTATATTTGATCCGGCCGGTAACGAAATCTGGAAGTATGAATACCCGCCGGATGAAAATGGCAATCCCGGAAGAAGTCTCACTATTGAGCCACACTTTCAGGAGCAGATTACATTCGTCACAGCCATCCGCAACGGCAAAGTGATAAATGAAATCGAACAGACTGCCGTCGCAACTATTGTAGCTATCATGGGCCGTGTTTCGGCTTATACCGGGAAAGATGTGACATACGAAGAGATGATGAACTCCGATATGAAACTCGGACCCAAAGTGCTTGCCTTCGGCCCGACTGAGATCTCTAAAATGGTACCGGTTCCCGGACTGGTCTACACCGGCTAACCCGTCGCAGATTATTATCTTTTCATACGGTCCGCTCACAAAAGAAATTCTTGCTTTGTGTTGAACAAAAGCTTAACTTTGACATGTGTTCATTAACAAAGCCTTACTATCAATTAATCCCTTACCCGTTATGGCAAGCATTATTCCCGGCTACGAATACGATATTTTCATCAGCTACCGCCAGAAAGACAATAAGTACGATGGCTGGGTGACTGAGTTCGTCGATCACCTCAAAAGAGAGATGGAGGCTACTTTCAAAGAGGATGTCTCTGTCTATTTTGATGAAAATCCGCATGATGGACTGCTGGAGATCCATAATGTCGACAAGAGCCTCGGTATAAAGCTGAAATCGGCTGTCTTCATTCCGGTAATCTCCCAGACCTACTGCGATCCGAAAAGCTTTGCATGGCAGAATGAATTCGTTGAATTCAACAGGATGGCCCGTGAGGATCCCTTCGGGAGAGATGTGAAGCTTCCAAGCGGCAATGTCTGCAGCAGGATAGTCCCGGTAAAAATTCACGATATTGATGCCACCGACACAGAATTGCTTGAAAGTGAGCTGGACTGCAGGCTCCGCTCTATCGAGTTTATTTACTCGAGCGCAGGAGTAAACAGGCCCCTGAAACCTGACGATAATCCGGACAAGAACCTGAATAAAACCTATTATCGCGATCAGATCAACAAGGTTGCCAATGCCGTTAAGGAAATCATCTATGGCATGCATCCTGATGAGAAGAAGAGGGTGACAAAAACTTACACTACAAGAGCGCAGGAAGGTTACTCCGGAGGAATCAGAAGGCCATCCGCCGAAAAGCCTTTTCTTTCAAAGCAATTGACCAGCAAGCTGATGGCGCCCATTGCCCTTGGAATAATAATAATTCTTGCAATAGTGTTTCTGATTCCCGGACTGATAAGAAATGCCGGTAAACAAGCCGCAGCAGAAGAGACTGTAAGAAAAGCGATCGCTGTTATGCCTGTTGCCAATTTTACCGGTGACCCTGAACTGAGCTGGATAGCTGAGATGATCCAGAGTGACCTGACCGGACAGTTACAGGGAATCAGCAACCTGACCGTGAGGCCTAAACAAACTACCATGCAGTTCAGGGGCAGTGAGGAACCAATACAGGAAATTGCCAAAAAGCTGAGCGTCAACAACCTTATTGAATCTTCCATAAAAGGAACGGAAGATAACCTTCAGGTTGAGATAAGAGTTGTAGAGGCCTTTCCTGAGGAGAGGTACCTCTATCGTACCTCCTTCACAGAAAGCTTCAGAGACCTTACCAATGTCTATAGCGAAATCGTCAACCGCATTCTCAGAGGTATGGAGGTGAAAGCAACTGAACATGAAGCTGAGGTTTTGTCAGCAAGGAGGGTTAACCCCGAAGTTCGGAAAGCCTGCGCCCGCGGAGCATATTATATGAATCAGCTGACCGAGGAGGGAATGGAACTGGGAATGAAGTATTACATGGAAGCCATTGCCATCGATCCTGCTGATCCTGAGCCCCACATCGGACTGGCACGAGGGTACGCGAGCGGAGCCCACGGAGCAGGACTGGCATCTCTTGAACTTGCGAAAGCACACGCCAACAAAGCGATTGAGCTCGATCCTGAGGAACTTCACCCTGATCTTGCCGACGCTCATGTTGTTCTGGCTGAGGCTTATCTATATCGCGAATATGATTTTGCCAGATCGGATTACCATCTGAGACGTGCCATTGCCCTCAATCCCAACAACGAAGCAGCACACTATACCTTCGGATGGCAGCTTGCACTGACTGATAGAGTGGATGAAGCTGCTGAAGAGATGAAAAGAGCGATGGAGATAAATCCTCTCAACCCAATCTGTCCGGGATACCTTGCATGGCTATATATGATGCGTGGACGCCTCGAGGAAGCAATCCCGTATGCTCAAGATGCATTGAAAATTAACCCGAAATATCCTATGGCTTTTTATGTTCTGGGAATGGTTTATTCAGAAATGGGCCGTCATGATGAAGCCATCGAAACAATGAAATCAATATATACTCCAAGCTCAGGATTTGCCAGCGGGATGGGTATTGCCTATGCCCGGGCAGGCCAAAAGGACAAAGCACTTGAGATTGCCGCAGAAATGGAGGCACAGAATTTGAGATGGCATACAATGGGCCTGGCAGATGTATACTCCTCCCTGGGAGAAAATGACAAAGCAATTTATTGGCTTGAGGAAGCATATAACCAGCGACACGATTTCATTCCCTGGATCAGAAATAACCGGTTCTACAATAACCTCAGAACTGATCCCCGCTTCCAGGATATAGTCAAACGCCTGAATCTGCCTGAATGACGGGAAGAAGGTGCCGGTCGGACGGTATTTTCGTTTCGTTAAAAATCACTATATTTGAGGAAAGCTTTCGTTTATGGCATTACAGGTTGAGGATCTGGAGGATCAGACTAAATACCGGCAAATATTAAAAATTCCATATGATGAACTGGCAAACTTCGTCCTCGATTATATAAGAAGACGGACAGGACTGATGCTTTTTTTCTGGTCGGTCTGCATAGCCGCTCTTTGCCTGGCAATAACGATCAGGATCAACATAAGCGGATATTATCCTTTCAGGAACATTTTCTTTCATTCAATCCTGGGACTGGTAGTTTTGCCTGTGCTCTATATCCCTGTCCATGAATTTCTTCATGTCATCCCTTTTTACCTGTCAGGCGCCAAAAGGATCAGGATCGGCGTGGATCTGAAACAATATCTCTTCTATGTTTCCGCACACAGATACGTGGCCACCCGGAAACAATTCAGCCTGGTTGCGTGGACGCCTTTCGCAGTTACAGGGATCATTTTTCTTTTGCTCGTATTTACTCTTCCCGGCCTGTGGAAATGGAGCCTCTCACTGTTTCTGTTCGTTCATACGACAATGTGTGCCGGCGATTTTGCCATGCTCAATCTGTACTCTCTGCATAAAGGGAAAAATTTATTCACCTGGGATGATGTGGATGAGAAAATAGCATATTTTTACGAGGAGATCTAGGCGGGGAGCGTAGAGCGGGGAGCGGGGAGCGGGGAGCGTAGATCGTAAAGCGTAGAGCGTGAAGACCTGCAAGACCTGCAAGACCTGCAAGACCTGCACGACCTGCACGACCT
>JAHYJA010000031.1 GCA_019429325.1 Bacteroidales bacterium | reverse complement strand
GTTTTCTTTTCAAACTCGAAACCACCGATTACAAGGGGTGGGCCAGGGGGCTTAAACAGGCAGGCTATGCAACTAATCCTGATTATGCCAATATGCTTATCAGAAAGATAGAAGAGCATAATCTTCAGCGCTTTGACCTGGGTTATGCTACCGCGGGCCCTCCTCCAAAGACTAAAGAGCCTGCGAAGCTGCCATCCACGGTCCGGGAGCAGGTGAACGGAGTCGGAGGTACTCCTTCAGGGAGCAACGAGTCGGTTAACATACCTGTCAGCAGCAGCACCTTTTCCGTTACTGCCCGTGTAAACAGGATAATGGAGAACAACAGGATCCAGTATGTAATAGTAAGGGACGGCGAGAGTATCGTGAGCCTTACCGAGGAATTCCAGCTGCTGAAGCGGGAATTGGTGCGCAATAACGACCTGGGCGATAATCCCGTACTTGTTCCGGGCCAGATCATCTATTTACAGCCAAAAAGGGACAAGGCAGAGACAGGGAAGGAATTTCATGACGTTACCGCGGGGGAAACGATGCATTCGGTATCGCAGAAATACGGGATTAAGTTGAAGAGCCTGTATGAGATGAACAGGATGGCGCCGGGCGATGAGCCTTCCGGGGGGCAGAGACTATGGCTGAGAAACAAGAAACCGGTCAGCTGACTTCTGCTGTATAACCGGCAATCCTGAACCCTCTCAGGAATTCAGGGGTACTCATTCTCGTCCTTCCTTCAATCTGAAGACTCAGTATATTTATAAACCCGCCTTTGCAGGAGACTTTCATGTAGTTTCTGCCATCTGATATAATATTTCCTGGATTCAGATTATGTTGCATTAACTCCGGACACGATTCCAACAGCTTAACTGATCTGACAGTTGAGGCATTTCTTATGGAGAATCTGGCAGATGGAGCGGGCGCGAGACCCCTTATAAGCCTGTGTATCCTCTCCGGATCGTCGTTCCAGTTGATAATGCAGTGGTGAGGGTGTATCTTCGGCGCCGTTTTGAGGAGCTCTCCCGGTAAAAGGAAATCAGACTGCGGCCTGGGTTCTGCCCGGTTTTCAGCAACGGCGGCAAGGGTGCTGACCATAAGCCTCGCACCGTGCTTCATAAGACGGTCGTGAAGGTCACCTGCATTGTCGCAGGGGAATATCTGTACCTCTTCTCTTTGCAGGATCTTCCCCGTGTCTATTCTGTCGTCAATAAAGAACGTGGTTACACCCGTTACCGTTTCACCGTTGATAATGACATGATTTATGGGAGCGGCGCCGCGATACTGGGGCAGGAGCGAGGCATGCAGGTTTATTGTACCGAGTTCCGGCAGCTTCCAGACTATTTCCGGCAGCATTCTGAAAGCGACCACGACAAAGATGTCAGCATCACGCTTCTTAAGCCATGATATAAATTCATCGCTTTTAAGATTCTCAGGCTGGCTGAGGGGCAGCATGGCAGAGAGCGCGTATCTCTTGACCGGCGAAACAGATGTTTTCCTTCCTCTTCCGGCAGGCTTATCGGGAACTGTCACCACTCCCGCAATGTCAAAACCATTAATGAGCAATGCTCCCAGGGGGGCTACTGCAAACTCAGGGGTTCCCATGTATACTATCCTGAGGCTTCTCATTGCCGTTAGGTTTTCTGCAACAAAGATTTAAAAAACTAATCCTTCGCAATATGCTTATAGCAGGTCAGATCGTGTCCCATCTTACTGGCTTTTGTCTTAAGATAGAATTCGTTATATGGGTTTGCAGGAATTTCAAGAGGTATTGTCTCTACGATTTTTATTCCGTAGCCCTCCAGTCCTGCCCTTTTTACAGGGTTGTTGGAGATGAGTCTGATGTTTCCCAGTCCGAGGGATCTCATTATGCTGGCTCCCACACCGTAATCCCTCTCATCCTCTCCGAAGCCGAGCTTCAGGTTCGCCTGATAGGTGTCCATTCCCTCATCCTGCAGCCTGTAGGCTTTTATCTTATTAAGAAGCCCGATGCCTCTGCCTTCCTGGTTCAGGTAGATTACAACACCCTTGCCCTCAGCCTCCACCATCTGCATCGCCTTATGCAGCTGCGGCCCACAGTCGCATCTCAGCGACCCGAAGATGTCGCCTGTGAAGCATGAGGAGTGAAGCCTGACCATAACAGGCTCATCCTTAGTCCAGGTGCCTTTCACAAGAGCCGAGTGCTCGATACCGTTGCTGGTTTGCCTGAAAGGGACAAAATCAAATTCGCCAAATTCTGTCGGGAGCTTCACCCTTTCGCCTTTTTCGATTATGGAGTCTCTTTCCAGGGTATACCTGATCAGGTCCCTGATAGCAATTATTTTTATCCCGAATTTCTTCCTCAGCTTAAGAAGATCAGGCAGCCGAGCCATCGATCCGTCATCATTCATTATTTCCACAAGTGCTCCTCCCGGCTGGAGGCCTGCCATTATTGTAAGATCGACAACAGCTTCGGTATGGCCTGCCCGCCGTAAAACCCCTTTGGATTTTGCCTTGAGGGGAAAGATATGACCGGGGCGTCCGAGATCAGATGGCTTCGTTTCAGGGTCAACAAGCGCTTTTATCGTAAGTGCCCGGTCTTTTGCAGACACTCCCGTGGTTGTTTCGCTGCTGAGGAGGTCCACCGAGACTGTAAACTGTGTCTCATGCAATGATGTGTTTATCCCGACCATCAGATCGAGTTCAAGTTCCTCGCACCTCTCTTCCGGAAGGGCAACACAAATAAGACCTCTTCCATGCCTGGCCATAAAATTCACCTGTTCGGGTGTTATAAGCTCAGCTGAACAGATAAAATCCCCCTCATTTTCCCGGTCCTCATCATCGACGACGATGAGCAGTTTCCCGTTCCTGATATCCTCAATCGCTTCCTCGATCGTGTTCAGTTTTATATTATTGTTCATACTTTAATGTATTATAGTTCTTTTTGTGCACTTTCATCCCTGAACCCGGTTATTGCAAGCCGGTAGAAATAATCTTTTATCTTTTTCAGGAAGGCAAGGTATGTTTCAATGTTCATCATTACAGAGTCGGTTGAAGCCTTGTATGTCAGAAATATTCCGACAGGCAGAAGGATATATGATGATGCCCACATACCCGCTATGGTATCAACCCGGCTCTCAGCCACAAGTTTCTCCCCCGAAAGGGAAATAACGTACCAAATCACAAAGAAAAGTATTGATATAACGGCTGGCGTGCCCAGGCCTCCCTTGCGTATGATTGCCCCGAGCGGAGCACCAATAAAGAAAAAGACCAGGCATGCAAATGAGAGTGTGAACTTTCTGTTCCAGTCAATCTCATACTTCTTGATATTCTTAACTTCTATATAGAGCGATTCATTTTTCTGGGAGAGAAAACTGCTACCCTCCTTCAGCTTCTCAATGGCTGATGACACTACAGGGGCTTTCTCCATTGGCGGAAGGGTGTCGAGGATTGCCGCCGGGTCGAATCTGTTATCCCCGAGGGACGATGCAGCGATTTTCTCATCCACATAATGAGAAAGATTATATCTCTCGGTATAGATTTTTGTTTTGGTGAATTCCTCAAACTGCTGATCAATTCTTGTGTTATATCTTTTATTGAGGGAATCGATATGGTAAGTAAGCTCTGAGATATTCAGCATTGCCGAATGTGATTTGAATATATCATCGGTACTGCGTTCCAGATCGAAACCTGAAAGGGACAGGACCAGGGTCTGCTCCTCGAACCTGTCCATTCGTGAAGGGTATTTTCTTTCGGTATTGCTGACGTTCCTTTCCTGCAGTTCGTTGTAGGAGTAGCCATTATAAAGTACCATTATCAAAGCAGTTTCATCGCTCGACACCTTCATATATCCCGAGTCAGCGTAAATTACCGACACATTTCCCCTCCTGTCGCGGTGATCGTAGATTATCAGTTTCTCCATCAGGTTTGTGTACGGATCCTTGGTGGTGACCTTTATGCTGAATCCGTCAATATCGTTGTTAAATGTGCCGGCCTGTATGTTGATGTCCGGCCGTTTTCTTCTTATGTCGTATAAAAGTGTTCTTGCCTTCCTGTTCGAAAAAGGGAGAACGTTATTTGAAAAGAAGAACGAGATTACTGAAATAAATACAATCAGGATCATAAGCGGTCTCATAATCCTCTCCAGGGGTATCCCTGATGATTTAAGGGCAGTAAGCTCACTGAATTCTCCCATGTTCCCGAAAGTCATAAGGGCCGCGAGCAGGATTGCCAGGGGGAAGGCGGTTGGAACGAACGATAGTGTGAACTGGAATAAAAGCTCGGCAATTATCTTGAGTTCCAGTCCTTTTCCGGCAAGTTCATCAATATACATCCACAGGAACTGCAGTATGAGAATTATCAGAACAATGAAAAACGTAAGAATGAGCGGGCCTATGAATGATCTGAGAACGAATATGTCGAGCTTCTTCACCTGTCTGCAATTTTTCAGACTGCAAAATTACTCGAATTTTATCAAAAGTCACATTAATTATTGACTAAAGTTATTGGTTAAGGATTCCGCACTCTTCATTTTTTGCCCCTTGCCCCTCGCTCTTTGCCCTGTGCCACTCTTACATCCCCAATGCTCTTTTCAGGTCGGATATCTGGGAATCCCAGAGGTAGATCGCGTCCTCCTTTTCGTCGGGTTCGGCAAAATCGGTGATAAGGAGGGCAAGGTCTCCGGTTAGTTCTTCGATGATTATTCTGAATTCAAAGTAATTTGATTCCTTGTCAAGTCTGTCGGTCCATTCGAATCTTACACTTTTGTTCTCTCTCAGGGATGATATGCGGGCTTTGAGTTCTGATTTGTTCCAGTGGAAAGTAAATATTTCGCCATCGACGGTAACGTTATCAGCGAACCATTCACTGAGTCCTTCAGGGGTGCTCAGCCTCGAGAAAAGAACTTTTGGTGAGCAGTTCAGCGTGTATTCAAGTTCATACCTGATTCTCATCGTGGCAATTGTGCGAATATTACTATTCTGCAATATAGAAAAAATAATCAATACAAAAAACCTTATTGATATTTTGGCATTATCTGTTTATATTTGCACCCGCAAAAAGAACCGCCATTGCCTAAGCTTCGGCGGGCAATGGGCCCACCTTCGCTAAAGCTTCGGTGGACAGGGCGAGATAGCTCAGATGGTTAGAGCGCATGATTCATAATCATGAGGTCCGGGGTTCAATTCCCCGTCTCGCTACAACGGAAAACCCTGTGGCAGCCGTCAGGCTGACACAGGGTTTTTTTGTTTGAAGCCCGTGAGCTCGCTCACAGGGCTGAAAAACAAAAAAGCCTGTAGTCAGGCGTCAGCCTGACAGGGTTTTTCGTTGTTAAGCACCCCCACATGGAATCGCCGTAAGGCAATTCCCCGGTTAACCAGTAACATTGCTGGTTTTTGGTTGTTAAGCACCCCCACATGGAATCGCCGTAAGGCAATTCCCTGGCTTGCTACAAAGACAATCAGGCAGTTATGCAACTGAAGCCGCAGCTGCTTTTTTCTTGAGCTATCTCAGGTAATCACTGACAGTCTTTGAAATTCCTTTCTTTATCTGGTCCCAGGTCTGATTTCTAAAGCTCACAGGTGCTTCACTTTCCTCTGCTTCGGCAAAATAAGTTATAGCATGCGGAATACTTATAGCGAGCATCTGGCTTGGATATTTTTGTTTGTGCCAGTCAATCAATTGCTGCAACGGATAATGCTGTAGTAGTTCATGCAGATCCCAAAAGTCCTTTTTCTGTGCTCTCCCAAGTATTGCCTGAATTTTCATGGCAGAGATATCAGCACTGCTATACATCCTGATATTATCGACTTCTTCAATTTCTGCAATTGGCTGGTGGGGAAAGTAAACAATATCAACTTTTATGTTTTCAATAAAGCTAAAAATTCCAAGCTCTGTTTGTTGGTGTTTGTAATCAAATCTTTGTCCGAAAGTTGCTTCAAGTTCACCAATAATCAGATGAGGATTAAATCTCTCGTGAAGAAAAAGATCAAGATCAACAGAACTGCGATGCCCGTATCTTAAAGACAGTGAGGTTCCTCCCACAAGCGAAAATGGTTTAAGGGATGGCAGCACCATCAGCTTTTTCAGTAAGGAAAGAGTCCCGGATCCAACTGTCTCAGTATGTAACATCTGAATTCATTAAGTGGCTTATCAATTATTGCACTGGCAAAATGGATGGTGTGTAGAGGCAGGTATTTGGCCTGTAAGAGAGCGGCAGTCACTTTTTCATCGCCATAATACCTGCGACACTGACGAATATCATCAACATCGCCCCGTTCAAAAACCCGCTCTATAACGAAGTTTGCTCTGGCATCATAATCAATCTGCTCAAAGTTTATATCCCAGAAAATACGTTTGTTGAATATGGGTTTTATCATTCCTTTCATAATTGCAAAAATAATAAAAGAGGATGGGATTAAAGTAAACTAAGGCGTAGTAAGTGAAATTTTGCCGTTGCCTGTTTAACACTCCCCAGGGAATCGCCGACCTCACCGAACGTAGCCGACCATGCAGGTGAAGTCCGAAGGCAATTCCCCTTTATTTTCAGCAAGGTATGGCTGCCTGTTGTGATTCAATGTTCAGAAGCTGATCGTCAGGTTTAAGCCTGTTGCTGCAGACCCTCTTGTATTGTAGTCCGTCAGCATGATGCAGGGCTGAAGCTTAATATTAAATGTAGTTTTGTTTGCATCGCGATAAGCCAGATTATTCACTTTGGCGACCCTTACCGCATCGCCGACCGACCATATCCATACAGCCATGAGTCCGATCCCTCCTGCCATAAACATGAATGGCCCTCCCTCCTCAACTTCATCGCCGCTTATCCCGGCTCCGATAGTTTTAACAGATCTTATCATTCCTGCAGTATAAAGAGCGGCAAATCCTGCGCTGGCTCCCATAAAAGCCACGCCTCTGCCTGTCTCACCCATAATTATTTGTCCCAATCCTGGTATAAAAAGTGATGCGACACCGGTTGCAGCCGGATGATACCGATCACCGGTTTCGTATGAATAGGTGCGATAGTCATAAATCTTCCTGTTTACGCTATACTGAGCTTTCAAAAGAGAACACATGAATAGCAGGCAGAGTACCAGATGAAATCTTTTCATGGCCCCGGTTATTAATTGTTGTATCAAAATTACACCAGCAAAAAGCCAAAGTCAAATTTTTTTTCAATTCAAAGTACGTGTATATCAACATCCGGCCGGTCCAAATACAGTTATCCCCTAATATTCCAAGATTGCTGACATTCCACCATCATTATCAAAAATCCTTACAGGTTTCTTTTGTTGCCTGACCCGGGCAATACTTTTAATCCTTGATTCTTTCCTGCCTGCTTCATTACCTGATATCTACCATAGTACCCCGTAACTGAACACGTGGTGGTGCACCTGCCGGTCCTCGCATCTGAATCGCGGGAGAACCTTGTTCAATTGTAACTCTTACCATGCCATTGATATCAGAAAATCTAAAGGATATTGTTTGAGATCCAAGACTTTCTTCGACAAACCGGGCAATTAATTCCAGTGTCGAATCATCAGTCCATGAATAACTTATTGCTGCAGGAACTGATGTCTGCGGTACAGAATAATTAGCATCAATTGATTTTGATGAGATATTCCGCGAAGGGGCCAGTAAAGATGTCATTGAAGATCTGGTTGTTTTCCAGCTCCCTGATCCGGCTTTTAAAATTGAAATCTGGTTGTCTCTTTTTAATGCAAAACTGCATCCGTCGTTATTAAAAGCAAAATATACCGACTGAATATTGTAATCATTATCCTCCAGAACAAACTCCCTCCCTGATATCTTTGTTTCAAATCCGGATTTTACCATTTGAGAACCCGACGTTTTCAGGCGCAGTTCTGATTGTTTTTTTTGTAATACATTATATGAATCCTGATTAGCCGGAAGAGCCGTATTGGATTTAATTGCCGGAATAAGATAATTATGGATCAGGTTTAACTCATCCTGTGTATCTCTTGAATTAGCAGTTAAAACGACAACTGCATCTTTGTCAGGGATCAGAACAACAAATTGACCTCCCATCCCATCAACGCGGACTGTATTGTTTCTCCCCCGCCACATCTGATAACAGTATCCCTGTGCCCAATCGCTTTGTTCTTTAGTCTGTTTGCCCTGAGGGTTAAAATTATCAATCTTAAAAGATGTAGCTTCTTTCACCCATTCCTTTGGAATTAGCTGCTTTTTATTCCAGACACCCTGCTGCAACAGCAGCTGTCCGAATTTAGCCAGATCTTCAGAACGAACCCTGAGACCTATCATTCCCAGGTTTATACCCTGAGGATTAAGGTCCCAATCGGCGCCGCCGATTCCCAGAGGTTTAAAGAGTCTGGGCTGCAGGTAATCAAACAGGGTCTGCCCGGTGATTTGCTGAACAATAGCTGACAGCATAAATGTAGCCATGTTATTGTACATGAAAACAGTTCCCGGTTTATGTTTTGGTTCAGTGCTGAGGAAGGTATTGATCCAGTCACCATTGTTTCCCATTGACCTGGGTTCAGGATCCTGTCCCACCGACATTGTTAAAAGATTCTGCACTGTCAGTTCTTTCATATAATCACTAATTGTGTCGGGCATCGAATAAGGGAAGAAAGAATAAACCTTATTAGTCAGTCTTAGCCTGTTTTCGGAGACTGCCAGACCAATCGCTGTGGCAGTGAAGGTTTTACTGGCAGAGTACAGCAAATGCCTGTAATCCGGCCCGTATGGTTCCCACCACCCTTCTGCTATAACTTTACCATGTCTGAGAAACATGAAGCTGTGTAACTCAACCCTTCCTGCTGTATCAACAGCATTCAGAAAATCAATTATTACTGAAGAGGAGACCCCTTCTGATTCGGGAATACTTCTCGGTAACTTACCGGAAATCTGCCCTGAAAGTTCAGTTGGTGAAACCTCGCTTAAGAAAACGATCAAAGCTGCTGTGATTAGAATTTTTTTCAGATTACACATAATTTTAGTTTTTGAAGTTTAACATTTTATAATAATTATCGCATCATCTGTCGACCAGGTCAGGACAGCTGCCGTTAATTTATTACGGCAGCCTGAGAAAACAGAACCCGGAGAGATAATTGCCCCGGGTTCTTTATCATATTCCTAAGGATCTGTCACATCAGATCAGGATCTGCCTGGCGTAATTAACACAGATTCCGGTCTCTTTAACGGCATTGGACCAGGGTTTAACTTCATATTCAAGTTCAATGTCGCAATAGATCGGCCACTTGTTCTTCTTTATCAGCAGGAGGATCTCGGCCAGCGGAACCTCTCCCTGTCCCCATACCTGGTTAGTGTTCGGGGGAACGGTGTCTGGTCCTGTCTTGTCCTTAATATGAATGCTGAAGATACGGTCGTGATACTTTTCAAGGATTGTATTCGGGTGTATTCCTGTGGAGCCAAAGAAATGCCCGACGTCGAAGTTCATCATTACGGCGGGCGAGACGGCCAGGAAAGGGTCGTAGCTGAAGCCGGGAGTGGCAAACTGCATATGATTGTGGAAGATGGCATACATGCCATGCTTCGCGGCAATGGGACCAAGCTTATTGACGGCATCCTCTCCGATTTCATCGGTAACTCCCTTTGCACCCATTGCTTTCGCAGTCCTGAAGGCATAGTCAATCTCCTCATCTGACCAGCGGCCGGGTGAAAACTTCACAATAGGGATATTAATGCCTGCATCATTGAACAGTTTGCGCGCTTCCAGGATTTTTGCCTCCGGCACTGAAACGCGCCATTCCTTAAGGTCCTGATTGTATTTGGCTACTGCAGCTTCCTGTTCGGGAGTCATCTGACGGCGCTGAAAACCGCCACCCTGACCTCCTGCGGGGGCTGCACCCTGGCCTGCGGGCCGTGCACCTGCCGGCGGGGGAGGCGGGGGAGGTGGGGGAGGAGCAGCAGCTGCCTGCTGTCTCTGTGCCGCCATAATTGCGGTCATGGGGTTCTGCGGAGCACCAAGGTAGGTTTCCAGGTCACCGCTCATAAGTTCAATTGAACTGAGACCGGCCTCTTTGCAGTATTTAATTATATTTTCCACACCTCCTGGCATGCTTCGCCAGCTGTATGTTATTGCGCCTATCTGGACTCCGCCAAAATTTGAATCTGGTTTGTCAGATACTGCAGGCGCTGCAGTTGTCCCTCCGTTGCATGAAACAGCGAATGGAACCATCGTTATGGCAGCAGCTGCAGCTGTGCCTCCGATGAATTTTCTGCGGGAAATAGTGTTCTCCGGGCTTTTAATGTTTTTCATCATTTATCGGTTTTACTAACTACAAATCATTGCATAAAAATAAAGAAAAGCTATTCAAAATTAACAGGATTGGATAAAAGCATTAATAATTTGCAAAGTTTTTTTTAAAAGGCATTTGGAAGATCGTCTATTGATCTCTTTTACAGATTGATATGATATTTTAACTTATTTTATCTGGTTGTTATCAGGATCTCTGACGTTTTCAATCCCGGAGAGCTTACTTTCAGGGTAACCGTCCCTGCTTCGCTGCCTGATTTCAGTATCACCATGCATCGGCCTCTACATGCTTTGCGTTCAGAGGAGATGATGCTTTCCAGGCTTACCGGATTGGCGTTACCAACTGCGATAATGCTCCCCGGTCCTTCTGTTTCGAATGAGACAGGATTACCGGCCAGCGGGTTCCTTACCCCCTTTTCATCAACTAATTCCACCGTAATATAACTAAGGTCCTGCCCGTCGGACCGGATAACGCTCTTGTCGGCCGTAAGTAATATCCGTGCCGGTTCTCCTGCGCTTTTCAGCTCAGCAGAAGTTACCTGTTTCCTTTTTTGGTACCCTGCAGCCTTTAATGTTCCGGGTTCATATTGCACGTTCCACGTCGCTTTGTATTCTGTGGAACGGTTAGTTGGCTTCCTGCCAAGGGATTTGCCATTAAGGAAGAGCTCAGCCTGCTCACATGAGGAATATACTGTTACCTCCATGGGTTTGCCTTCCTCCCCGGGCCAGTTCCAGCTGTCGGTCACATCGTTCCAGTGCCATTTCGACCACGATGCTCTTTCGGGATTCACCTCAAACGAGGGCGCCGGAGGGGTGACCCAGACGGAGATCTGATTGTCCATCCAGAGAGCGTCCCGGTAATATGACTGTGGACGCTTCCATCCGCAGATGTCAATATCACCACAGAAGGCCAGGTTCCACGGGAAAAAGTTCTGCCTCTGCGGGTAGCCTCTCCATCCGATGCTCGCTTCACCAAGATAATCCCATGCAGTCCATACGAAATCCCCAATCACATAAGGGTTGTCAATGGCTCCCATCCAGCTTTGGAAAGCCTCAAGCGGGAAGGATTCCGAACAATAGATTATCCTTTCAGGCAGGCGGCCATGATCCTGTTCATAGAGGCTTTTTGATTCTTCGCCGGCAAAGGCCGGATAGTTGTAACCTGCAACATCGAGTGCGGCGAAATAATCATCTTTATCCGGGCGGATGTCATTCACCGCTGATGTGACAGGCCTTGTGGGATCGAGCATACGCACATGATCCGCCATCATTTTTGCAACGGCAGCTACCTCAGGTGTGTGCCTGTTGGGGATCTCATTCCCTATGCTCCACATAATTACGGAGGGATGATTCCGGTCGCGTAATATCATGCTTTCAGTATCCTTCTTCCACCACTCAACGAAATGCCGGTTATAATCCTCAGGGTTTTTGGGTTCAGACCATGTGTCGAATGTCTCGTCGATGACAAGCATTCCCAGCCGGTCGCATGCGTCAAGAAACGCCGGGGACGGAGGGTTATGAGCTGACCTTACGGCATTGTAACCACTTGCCCTGAGCAGTTCCACCCGGCGTTCTTCCGCCCTGTCGTAAGCTTTTGCCCCAAGCGGGCCATTATCGTGATGAACACAACCGCCCTTCAGGATCAGAGGTTTTCCGTTTAACAGGAAACCGTTCACAACATCAAAGGATATCGATCTGATCCCGAATTTTGTTTCAACCCGGTCTGTAAGTACAGCATCTTCATATACTTCTGAGATTGCCGTATAAAGCACAGGTGTGTCGACCGACCATAATGAAGGCCTGGTAATCTTCATTTCCTGCTGCAGATCAGTGTCCTGACCGGTTGTAATCGTCTCCTGTGATTCAGTGCGTGCCACTTCCAGGCTATTCGGATCAATTATCCGGGTGACGAGCCTGATTATCCTGTTTCCCTCGCCCTGGTTTGAAAGTGTTGTCCTGACATTTATATGTGCTTCATTTGCAGTTACAAGAGGGGTAGTGATATAAGTGCCCCACTGAGCTATGTGAACCGGTGACAAAATCTGGAGCCATACATGCCTGTAGATGCCGGATCCTGAGTACCACCTGCTGTTCTCGCCCTCATTCCTGACTTTCACGGCAAGCAGATTTTCCTCCCCCGTTCTTATTCTGCCGGTTATATCGAACCAGAAGCTCGTGTACCCGTACGGGTGGGTGCCCACCAGTCTTCCGTTGAGCCATACTTCCGCGTTCATGTAAACGCCTTCAAACATTATGATGAAGCGCTTACCTTTCGAATCCGACGGTACCGTGAAACTTTTTCTGTACCAACCGGTTCCGCCGGTGGTAAAGCCTCCGTTTACCTGGCTGATGGCATCAATATCGAATGGAGAATCAGTACCGGGCAGGTCTTCAACACTCCAGTCATGGGGAAGATCGATTTTCCTCCAGTCAGAGTCATTAAACAGGGGAGACTCAGCCCCCTGCGCTCCTCCGCGATGGAATTTCCAGTCAGCGTCGAACAGGTTGTTCCGGCTCAGCAGACTCTGGGCTTCTGACCTCACAAATGTGCATATAATCAAGAACAAGAGTATGCCTGTTTTTAATTTCATGGTTTTCATATTGTTACCAGATTAAGTTATCTTTAGTTGCCCAGTACCCGGTACCCGGTACCCAGCACCCAGTACCCAGCACTTAAAAGTTTGAACTTAAAGATAGATCAATTAATTTTACGATAAAACTTAAAAATCATGATTGTTACTTGTGTTTACGTCCATGTTAAATCCGAATTCATCGGAAAATTCATAGAAGCCACAACCGCCAACCACAGGGGATCGGTCAGGGAGCCTGGCAACCTCCGTTTTGATCTTCTCCAACAGGCTGACGATCCCGCCCGGTTTATGGTGTATGAAGCCTACGAATCAGCGGAAGCCGCATCTGCTCATAAGGAGACGAACCATTATACTATATGGCGCGAAACTGTGCAGGATATGATGGCTGAACCGCGGACGGGGGTCAGATACGATATACTTCAGCCTGAAAACAAATCAGACTGGTAGATCTATCGGATTTCAAACTTTATCAGATCGTAAAAAGGTGTGCTCCTGTTCTGACGTATCTTCAACAGAAGTTGTTTTTCAGTCAGGAGGACTTGCAAATTTCAACTTTAAAAACTAATTATGCGATATTATTAACCCGCCCGAAATGACCTGCCGGGCATAAATGTTTTACCTATGAAACTCAGAATCGGCGTTGTTCTCAGCTTAATGATGTTCCTCCAGTACTATGTCTGGGGCTCGTGGTACGTTACTATGGGTACATTCATGACGAAGTATCTGGGTTCGACGGGATTACAGATAGGCGCTGCCTATAGTGCCCTGGCTATTGCAACCATGATATCACCTTTTTTCGTGGGCATGATCGCCGACAGATATTTTGCGGCTCAGAAATTAATGGGTGTGCTCCATCTGCTTGGGGGCGTGCTTTTGTTCATCGCATCGAGGCTCACGGCAAATGCCCCGTTCTACTGGGTTATGCTTCTCTATTCTCTCGCTTACATGCCTACAATAGCATTAACGAACAGTGTGGCATTCAGGCAGATGAGCGATCCGGGGAAACAGTTCCCCTTCATCAGGGTGTTTGGAACAATAGGATGGGTTGTTGCCGGCTTTATGATCGCTATTCTCGGTGTTGAGCAGACACCGGGAACTTTCTACATGGCTGCCGTGGTTTCAATTGCCCTCGGTCTTTACAGCTTTGTTCTTCCTGATACGCCTCCTCTGGCAAGAACACCTTCATCGGCAAAATCAATTATGGGGATTGACGCATTCGTGCTGTTTAAGGACAAACCTTATCTGATCTTCTTTATCGCGGCAATATTTGTTTGCATACCTCTCTCATTCTATTTCGGATTCGCAAACCTTTACCTCAACCAGTCGGGCATGACCAATGCTGCCGGCAAGATGGTAATGGGACAGATATCGGAAGCTGTTTTCATCCTGGCCATCCCGTTCCTTTTCAACAGGATTGGGGTGAAGAAGATGCTGATCATCGGAATGACAGCATGGCTCCTTCGCTATCTCTTTTTCGCCTACGGAAATATGGGGTCCAATCTATGGATGCTCTATGCAGGTATTATACTGCATGGTGTCTGCTACGACTTTTTCTTCGTCACAGGCTATATGTACACGGAGAAGAAATCGAATGAGAGGATCAAGAATGCCGCGCAGGGTTTGTTCACCTTCGTAACTTACGGATTGGGTATGTTTATCGGGACGTGGGTTTCGGGTTTTGTCACTTCGTATTATTCCACCGGCCAGGTTTACGAGTGGCAGAAGATCTGGTTCGTACCGGCTTATATTGCTGTGGCCGTACTGATTTGCTTTATCTTCTTCTTTAAGGAAAAGAAGGACATTGCGATAGTGAAATGATAGCCATACAGAATGGTTAAGCCTTTCTATTTCGCCCGTTTGCCGGTGATCTGGTTCGGCAGGGGCAGGTTTGGGATGCTGGCAGGTCTTGTAAAAAATACCGGCAAAAGGGTTCTGCTCGTAACGGGCAGGAGCTCGTTTACTGAATCGGTAACCGGGAAACAACTTTTCATGGAGCTCTCCCGTGTAAAGGTGGAAGTTTATCATGTGGCTGTTCCCGGGGAGCCTTCTCCGGCTGTTGTTGATGATGCTGTAAGAGGGTTAGCGGAAGAAAGAATTGACCTGGTGGCAGCAGTGGGAGGTGGAAGTGTGATCGATGCAGGGAAGGCTATATCCGCAATGCTGCCGATGCAAGAAAGTGTTAGGGATTACCTTGAGGGTGTGGGCACTAAAGAGCATCCCGGAAAAAAAGTGCCATTTATCGCGGTCCCGACCACTTCCGGAACCGGAAGCGAGGCAACAAAAAATGCAGTAATATCGGAAAGAGGGATTAATGGATACAAGAGATCTCTCAGACATGACAATTTCGTTCCGGATGTTGCCATTGTCGACCCGGAACTGACTCTCAGCTGCCCTCCTGACATAACTGCCGCAAGCGGTATGGATTGTTTTACGCAGCTCACAGAGGCCTATCTTTCAGATAAATCGAATCACTTTACCGATGCTCTTGCCCTTGAAGGACTGAAAGCTGTCAGATCATCTCTTGAACTGAGCATGCAGGACGGGCAGGATATTAATGCGAGAACCGGAATGGCTTTTGCGGCCCTTACTTCAGGGATCTGCCTGGCAAATGCCGGTCTGGGCGTTGTACATGGTTTTGCTTCGTCGATAGGAGGTATGTTCGATATCCCTCACGGTATTGTCTGCGGAACTCTGATGGCTTCTGCCAACGAGATCAGTGTAAGGGAATTAAGGAGAACCGGCAACAATACAACTGCAATAAATAAATATCTGAGACTGGGGAAATTATTTCTTGAAGAGGAGAGAAGATCAGACGATTTTTATATTGATGGTTTTATCGATTATCTTCAAAGGCTTACCAGCGAATCGCTTTTACCCTGCCTGGCAGAATATGGCCTGAAAGAAAAGGATATTGAAACGATCTGCAGATCGACCGAAAATAAAAATAATCCGGTTAAGCTGACACCGGAGAATCTTGCAGAAATTATTCGCAGCAGATTATAGTATTTCGGAATAATAATGAATCTTGCATGGTTCAGATTTTATGAGGAACTGAATGATTTTCTCCCCGCCGGAAAAAGGGAGATGCCTATTCCCCATTCGTTCAGAGGCTCTCCGTCGGTAAAGGATGCGGTGGAGGCGCTTGGTGTGCCTCATGTCGAAATTGATCTTATTCTTGTCAACAGCCGTTCGGTAGATTTTTCATATAAGATCAGGAATGCAGATTATATATCTGTTTATCCTGTTTTTGAAAGCTTTGATATCACACCGGTAACACATCTGAGATCAAAACCACTGCGTGACCTGAAGTTTGTACTTGATGTTCATTTGGGGAAGCTTGCCAGATATATCCGGTTGTGCGGCTTTGATACACTTTACAGGACAGACCTTGACGATAATGAGATAATCAGACTCTCTCTTGAGGAAAAGAGAGTTATACTTACGAGAGACACAGGATTGCTAAAAAACAGGAGGGTAATACGCGGTTACTGGATACGAGCTGTAAAGACCCGTGAACAGCTGAAAGAGGTGTTCCTAAGATTTGATCTGAAGAACCAGGTTAATCTTTTTACCCGCTGCATGGAATGCAATTCTGTCCTGAATGAAGTTGCAAAAGATGATATAGTTGACCGGTTAATGCCAAAAACCCGCGAGTATTATTTTGAATTTAAAATTTGTCCCGGATGTGACCGGGTTTACTGGGCCGGATCTCATTGGAAAAAAATGAAGGATTATGTCACCAGTGTGATTGCTGAAGAAAATAACTTATTTTAGTTCTTTCCGGAGATGAAATTTATTTTATCTTGCAGTTAATATCCTATCATGATCTAATACACTAATTATGAGAAGCAAATCTTTAATCACAATCATCCTTTCGGGTTTATTGCTGACAACTTCACATCTGGCTACTGCCCAGCTCCCAAAGGAAGCCGAGGCTCAGAAGGCCGCCAGAATGCAATGGTGGACCGAGGCAAGGTTCGGGATGTTTATCCACTGGGGTCTCTATGCACTGCCGGCCAGGCACGAATGGGTCAAAAACAGGGAGCGCATGACAAATGAACAGTATCAGAAATACTTCGAGTTATTCAACCCCGATCTCTACAATCCCCAGGCATGGGCAAGAATGGCAAAAGAGGCCGGGATGAAGTATGTTGTGCTTACCGCCAAGCATCATGAAGGTTTTTGCCTGTGGGACTCAAAATTTACCGATTACAAAGCGACCAATACCCCTGCCGGAAAGGATCTTATCAAAGAGTACGTTGAAGCCTTCAGGGCTGAGGGATTAAAGGTGGGATTCTATTATTCCCTTATCGACTGGCACCATCCGGATTATACAATTGACAGCCGTCATCCACAGAGGCAGGAATCTGATGAGGAATATGAAAAGCTTAATAAAGGGAAGGATATGAACCGTTACAGGATCTACATGAAAAACCAGGTACGTGAGCTCCTGGCTAATTATGGAGAGATCAGTATTATATGGTTCGATTTTTCATTTCCGGGTAAGAATGGCAAAGGACGGGCCGACTGGGATTCAGAGGGTCTGATAAAACTGGCACGGTCGCTTCAGCCCGGGATAATTATTGACGATCGCCTCGATCTGAGAGATGTGGAAGGAGGATGGGACTTCACAACGCCTGAACAGGTAAAGGTCGCTAAGTGGCCGGAGGTCAATGGTAAGAGGGTGCCATGGGAGACCTGTCAGACCTTTTCCGGATCATGGGGTTACTACCGCGATGAGTACACATGGAAGAGCCCTGCCCAATTGCTCGAGCTACTAATCGAATCAGTCAGTAAAGGGGGTAATCTTCTCCTTAACGTAGGACCCACAGCCCGCGGCACCTTCGATCACAGGGCTCAGGAAAGTCTCAGTGCCATGGGTGAGTGGATGGAGCTTAACAGCAGGTCGGTTTACAGTTGCACCCAGGCTCCAGATGAATTCACAGCTCCTGCAAACACCCTCCTGACCTTCAATCCCGTCACCAACAGGTTATATGTTCATCTGCTCGCCTATCCGATGGGCAGAATCAACCTTGAGAATATGGCCGATAAGGTGCAGTATATCCAGTTCCTGCACGATGCCAGTGAGATCAGATACAGCGCTGGCAGCGGGGAGGAGGCCAATAACCTGTCGCTCCAGCTACCGATACAGAAGCCTCCGGTAGAGATACCCGTGCTGGAGGTATATCTGAAGTAATATGAAGGCTGGCGCGGATCTGCGATCCGTGCTTTAAATGCTGACGGAATCGTAAACCACTACACGTTCCCAGAGATCCTGGCAATCATCTATAAATTTAAGGTGGGTCGGATGTGTCTGATAAATATCCTGATCAGCCTTGTTCCTGAATGTTGTAAGCAGAGAGTAGGCGTAAGTATTGTCAATCACTCCCCGGTCGGTTGGTGCAGGAACCCCGAGATGATGGTCCACAATGGTCTCTACGGTAACCAGATCCTTAAGGGCCTTTTCAAATTTGTCCCTGGCCTGCTGAGTGACCGGTTCCTTCATCCAGAAAAAGACATGATGAATAAATTTACCTTCAAGACAGCTGCCTGAAGCAGCTCCGCTGCAAGATGCCGTCAGAAGGCCTGCAGCGGCAACTCCTTTTACAGAGGTTTCAATGAAAGAGCGTCGTTTGAGATTTCTTGTCATAAGAGGTTATATTTCGATGATTAATATTGTATCTGTGTCATTCATAATCTTTTTGAGGATCATGGCTGATTTTGTTTGGTTTGAAGTAAAGATAAAGATTTTTGGAAAAAGAAGCCGATATGCTTAACTTAGTGAGAAAACAGTACTGAAAATGCGGACCAGCTATCTTCTTATGATAATGTTTCTGATGGGAACGTCTTTCATCACGGCCCGGGCAGATACAATATCGTATCGGACTTACGGTTTCCGGGCACATTACGGATTTATTATTCCTCATTCAAGCGCCATTGAAGCTGTATCGCACACTAATCCATATGGTTTTGAATTCAGTATTAATAAATTACACACCTCATACAATCGCTGGCAGGTGTTTAACGCGTACTGGTTTTCGGGTATCCAGGCAGCTTACTTCAACTATCAGTATCCTGGTGTATTGGGCAGCGTTTTTGATGTTACTGTATATGCTGAGCCCGTCCTGGCACACGGAAAGAATTATTTTTTTACGGTGCTCGGAGGAGCAGGCTTCTCTTATCACACAGAGTTCTATGACAGGGAGGAGAATCCCCTGAACCAGTTTTTCAGCACTCCTTTCAACTTCCCGCTTTTTATTGATTTGCGCTTAAAATACAGGATAGCAGGAAAAACATATTTTACTGTATCGGGTTGTTACAACCATATATCGAACGGCGGTTTCAAACAGCCTAACAAAGGAATGAATTTTCCGACCCTTGCGCTTGGGTTTGAGCGTTTTAACAGGGGAGTACCGGTTCTTGACCATAACTACACCTCAGGGAGTGAGGCATTAAGCCCGGGACTGATCCCCTCGTTTCTGCTCTTTTCTGCGCTTAAGATCCTTGAGGAGACTGAAGAGTTCACTGAAGAGCCGGCCCTGGTTATTGGCTTTAATGCAAGGTTTGCAAAGCAGTTGAGAAGCTGGTATCAGCTTAATTTTGGCGCTGAATTCTCCTCCGACGGTTATATAAAAAAATTAGTTGAACGGGAAGGGACCGACACCGATCACAGGAGAGCTGCCCTGACGGCAGGGCAGGATTTCCTGCTCGGGAATGTCGTGTTTGCACAACATCTGGGGTTTTATATTTACTCACCCTATAAAGCCAGGAACTCAATTTATCAGAAGTACGAACTGGGCTACAGAATTACATCTGCGCTTACGGCAGGCGTTTATCTGAAGGCTCATTTGCATGTTGCCGAGATGATGGGTTTTACCCTGAGTTATTCAATATTACGCAAAGCTCCTCAGTCATCCGGATAAGGATAATATTGCCTGAGAAACAAGTCATATTTATTTCCTGAACATCCCGGAGATGAGTCCGGGCCATTGCAGGTCGAGGCTTTCAAGTGATTTCAGAACCTTTTCCCCGACAAAATGGAGCTTCTGCCAGTTCCTGTCGGATGGCACAACATGCCATGGGACATCATTGCATCTGTTCAGTATCTTCTCGTAGACCTCAAGGTATTCATCATACTTTTCCCGGGTGGTCCAGTCTCCGTCCTTGTGTTTCCAGTGTTTCTCCTCCATCTCCACACGTTCCATCAGCCTGCTTTTCTGGGCCTCCCTTGAAACATGCATAAAAAATTTCAGGATCCTGGTTCCGTTGTGCTCAAGCAGTTTCTCAAAGTCATTGATTAGCTGGTAACGCTCTTCTATCACTGAGGCCGGAATATATTTTTCAACCGAGGGCACCAGGATATCTTCATAATGCGAGCGGATGAATATACGGATATCGCCTTTTCGCGGAGCCACCTGGTGTACCCTCCAGAGGAAGTCGTGTGCATACTCTTCCTCAGTTGGTTTCCTGAAGCTGTGGATCTTTATGCCGATGGGATTGCAATACCTGAGCAGGTCGCGTGTAAGACCGTCCTTGCCCGATGCGTCGGTCCCCTGAAGGACTATCAGCAAACTGTACTTATTCTGTGCATACATCTTGTGCTGGAGTTCCCCGATCTTCTTAAGGATCTTTTTAGTATCCTTTGAGGTTTTCTCTTTTTCCCACTCCTTGTTAAAGGTTGGGAAGTCTTTGATTCTGATTTTCATATCTGTTCGAAAATTTATAAGTATAGTTTTTCTTAGTCTATGGTAATGGGGATTTCAGTGCGGCATTAAGAGCATCTATAACAGGTTGTGGTGATATTTTCTTTCCGACTGCCCCTTCCATCCACTGCTGGGGTGTAAGTTTTCCCTGCCTGAACATTCTGTCTGTTTCACCTGCAAAATCCTTCCCTTTCAGGTACTCCTCTATCTGCGATTCAATTATCTGTCCATAGGCATAGTTTGGAAGGTACAGGGGTACCTCAATCATGTGGGAATAGATTGCCAGAATGGGTGAGTCTTGCACTCCCATCACGGGTCCGAAGTAATCATTCCACACTTCCACCGCAGAAGATATGAATTGTGCCTTAAGTTGTCCGGGAGTAGCTTCCGTATTCTCATACAACCACTTCCATACTTTCATCTCCACCATACCTACGCCCATTATCTCCATCAGCGACCATGCTCTGTCGAGTGTCTGCATTCTTTCCTTATTGCCTTGATCCTCGCTGACATCTAAAAGCATAAGATCGCGGCTCTGGAACATGAAAGCAAGTGCTTCAGTAAAACCTGTATTCGGCACACCTGACATCATATAGTTTTCAATATCGTAGAGAGAAATAGTCTGTTCAACATTATGCCCAAACTCATGGATGGCGATGTTATATCCCTTGTAATCCATTCCATCATCTGAGATCCGTGTACGAAGGTGCGAAACGGATCCTTTCATTGCTGCTCCCCATGCGTGTCCTGATCCTCTTGCCGGATCGACAACGATTTTATCCGCAATATAGTTTGCTCTTTCAGCAGGCCATCCCAGTTTTCTGAGCAGAGAAGGCATTGCTTTCTTAAAAGATTCAGGATCGGGATAGAGTGCTGAAGTTTTTGATGTGAGAAAATCCTCAGCGACTGTGCTTCTTGTCTTAAATCCATCGTACCAGATATCGTACGGTCTCAGTTCCCGGCCCAGCCTCTCACTAATCAGTTTTCCAAGTTCGATAAGTTGAGGGGAACCCAGATAGGATTTAAACATAGCTTCAACCTCCTCCTGGGCAATTTCCATTTCTACAGAGAACCTGCGAAGGATAGCAGAGTTCATTTCGGGGTTGTATGGATCAAGCGCTTTCAACGCTTTGAAGATACTGATGACATGTGAATAACGAGTGTCAGGTTCAGAGATAGTTTCAACTTCTTCGTGGGATCTGGTCACTTTGTTCGAAAAGGGAGCCCATTCATAATCCGGACTATTAATTACCACTTCCGGTATTTCCTGCCTTATGATACGTTCCATAACTCTGTAGATCATCTCCTGTTTCTCTCCGCCATTTGATTTATCTGCATAGTTTGCCTTCAATTCGTCCCTCAGGTTCCAGTGGGAGAGGAGTACCATTCCTTCAGGGAAGATCCTGCGGCCATCTTCCGTGCGAAGGTTTCCCATATGTATGTTATATTCGGCAATGTACATCCCGGCATTCCCGGTAGCCGCCACAACTGCCTGATCAATTTCTGCCGGCACGCGGGAGACAAATATATCACCGAGCCGGGCCATAGCCCAATCTTCCCCGCTCCATTCCGGTCCCAGTGCCTCTTTCTCTGCAAGAGTAAAATACGGAAAATTGAGCGCAACGGCAAAAGCGATCTTATTGGAATAGAAGTCTTCCAGTACATGTGAGCCGGCTGAATAATTCCCGAACATACGGTCAATATCATCTATTTCGCCTTTTGACAAATCAAGTGTTTTTCGCAAATCCAGAGTTATCTCATTGAAATTTCCTGACAACGATTCGAAATAACCGGATATCTTGCTGAACACAGCCTTCCGTTTTACAGGATCGGGAATATAATTCTGCTTCACGAAATCTGCAAAATCAGCCCCGGAGCCATCCTTGCTTCTCCATAAGGAGGCAGCATGTTTTACCCCTTTTTCGAGAAGAGTACCGGCTGCTGCAGGAAAATCTGCCTTAATGCTTTCAATCACAATCCTTATATCTGCTTCAGTTATGATTACAGATGATGAATCTCTTCTGCCCTTGCTTGAAGAACAAGCAGCAAGAATCACAAAGAATATTACAAACACATTTTTCATAATCGTCCTGGTCTTTTGTCTTTTATCTTGTTAAACTCCTTTTCCGGTTTAGTGGACAAACTGATTCGCATAATATTTTGCTGTTAATCTTTCGCCGGTAGATTTTTCTATCATGTCGTTCCAGTAGTACTTAGCGCCGGGCAAAAAAACTTTTTCCCTTAAATAGCTTCCCACAGCTTTGTCTCCAACAAATGACTTATTGTCAGTTATTTTGTTTGTTAAATAATAGTGCCACTGAGAAGCCAGAAGTTCACCCAGCAGGTAATTGTGATAGTAGCACGGATACAGGGCAACATGGATCTTGGTTGCCCAGTCAGGCATATTGCGTCCTTCAGGTTTACTTACCATCTGATATTTTTCAACCATATCCCACCATAATTTATTCAGGTCCTGCCCGGGATTTTCGTACATGGATTTTTCAAAGTGGTACATAACCTGCGCCCAACGGCTGAATACAAGCATTTGGAGGCGGAGTGCCTTACGGCTGACATCGGTTATTTTAGCACTTTCCTCTGCACTGATGATCCCCATTTTAAGCATCCATGCGGGATCAGTTGCCAGGCGGCCAAAGAGATTCGCGACAGCTTCGGTTGTAAAAGTATGGGCGGCGTCCCTGAGAGTGAAGGGAAGGTCACGGTCGTTATAGTAAGAGTAAACTCCGTGTCCAAGTTCATGAAGCAAAGTGTTCATCCAATAGGAGTCGGGTCTGACATTATTGAGTGTCCGTACATCGCCTGAACGGTCTATATCAGTGCAGAATGCATGCTGATTCTTGCCAGGTTTTTCATAAAGGTCGCTCCCGGCAAGAATTGCGTCCACATTGAGGCCAATCCCATCGTAGAATGCAGAGACAAGCTTAACAGGATCCTGAGTCTCATAATATTTATCAAAAGAAACCGGATATATTTCAGGCGCTTCCTGGAAAAATCTGTTCTGGTAGTGCCAGGGACGTAGTTCCGTGATTTTTATTTTAAAGCGTTTTGAATAATAAGTATCAATTTCTTCCTTAAGCCGGGCAAAAATACCTCTTGTCAGGTTATCAAGTTCATCAAAGATTTCCGTTACCTCAGCCGGATCCTGACCTGACTGTTTCAGCATCATTTCGTGGTAGTTGTTGAACCCGATCTTTTGTGCTACCAGGTTGCGGTGATTAACCAGTTTTATGATATCGTCTGCCACTAAAGGGCCTATCATCTTGTGTCCTTCCCATGCTGCCCTGAGATCGCCACTGAATGTTGATTTTTTCAGAATGTCTTCTACCTGATTATCAGAAAGTTCTTTTCCGTTTACAGTTGCCCTGAAGTTGGAGTACTTCCTGCTGACCTCGGTCTCCCCCCTTATCTGTTCAGCTATAAGATCCGGATCAACCTGTCCTCCGCGAAAAGCGGTGTACAGGAGCTCAAGCTGACGAACGAGGATTGGGTCTTTAATATTTCCCGATTCCGTCAGCTTACTCAGTTCAGCAAATGCATCTTTGTCAGTAAAAATTTTTGCGTATTCAAAAGAGGCCTTTTCGCTTATCGCCCAGTCAGAATCGGTGCCTGTAATGTTTGCATTCCATGAAGCAAGAGCAGCTTCGCGATAAAGAGGTATTGCCCTCTCCTCATACGAGACGATGAATTCCTTCATGCGGTTCTCCATTTTTTCCTGTTTTGATGTGCAAGACGTTATTATTGCAATAATCAACGCACCAGTTACAATTAACATTGATTCTTTCATAACACAAGGTTTTTATATGTGGCGAAAATTACTCCAGGTTACCCACAATGCTCTCCACCTCAAAAAGGATTTCGCAGGATTTCACAAGTTCCTTCATCACTGTATGATCGGGATATAAAGGTCTGTCGATATCCAGGAAATCAACATGTTTTCTTATTACATCCTTTGCTGTCTGAACACCCTTCCCGAAGCTATACTCCTCCTTTCTGAAGTCAAGGGCCTGTGCGGCGGCCATGAATTCAATGCCAAGAATCCCCCAGGCACAGTCGAGGATCTGGTTATTCTTGATCGCTGTGTTCATTCCCATTGATACAAAATCTTCCTGATCGGCTGCAGCGGGGATTGACTGGATGGAAGCAGGAACTGATAGTATCCTTTGTTCAACGATAAGCGTATCGGCTGTATACTGGCTCAGCATCATACCCGAGAACATTCCGGCGCCTTTCGTGAGAAAATCAGGGAGGCCCACACTGAGAGCCACATTGTTGAGACGGTTCATCCTCCTCTCTGACATTACGCTTACCATGGTTATGCATGCTCCGGCCATATCCATGGGCACGCATACCGGTGATCCCTGGAAATTGGCTCCTGATATCTGAATATTCCTGTCGGGGAAGAAGACCGGGTTGTCACCAACACCATTAAGTTCGATCTCAACCTGCGACCGTGCATAATCAAGCATATCGTGAGCAGAACCTATCACCTGGGGTGTGGATCTCATCGAGTAAGCATCCTGAACTTTCGACTTTATCCTTCCCTCTTTCAGATCACCCCCGGCTATGCATTTATTTATAGCGTTTGCACTCCTGACGGCCCCTTTGAATCCTCTTACTTCGTGCAGGAGAGGGGTGTAAGGTTTCATATTGGCCTTAAGAGCTTCGAGTGACATTGATGCAGCTATCTCTGCCTGCTTGAGCCAGTTATTGGCATCGACCAGCCATATAGCGCTCATCGCTGTCAGCATATTGGATCCGTTGATAGCTGCCAGCCCGTCGCGTGCCTGCAATCCCGGCACCGCAATTCCTGCTTTGTCCATGGCCTCCTTTCCATCCATGATCTCACCCTGAAAGTAAGCCTTCCCCTCGCCAAGCAGAAGGAGGGCGATCTGTGACATCGGGGCAAGATCTCCCGAGGCTCCTACGGAACCTTTCTGGCAGACAAATGGCGTGACGCCCTTATTGAGCATCTGTACAAGAGTTTCGGTTATCTCAAGGCGGTTCCCTGAATTGCCGTGGGCATGCACATTTATCCTTCCGAGCATCGCACCCCTTACAATCTCGATGGATGCCGGATCGCCGATACCGGCCGCATGGTTATAGACCAGGTATCTCTGAAAGTCCATTATCTGATCGTCGTCGAGGACGATCTCAGAGAATTCACCAATACCTGTATTTACCCCGTACATTATCTCGCGGGCAACAATTTTTTTCTCGAGCATTGCACGACATTCGTTAATTCTTTTACGGGCATCAGGGTGCAGCTCAACTTTCTGACCATGGCGGGCTACATTTACCACATCGTTCACTCTCAGGTCCGAACCGGTTATAATAAGTTTTTCCATTTGGATTTTTCTTTTGAATTGTTAAAATGATTTTGTTGAATGCATGACTTTTTACTGATTTGTTCAAATCAGCCTCTGACATATAATGGCATGTCACATGTAATAGCAGGAATTCACCCCCAGAACGGATCAGCAGAGTCCGGCGCGGTTGATCTTTATCTTGTATTCAAGGTTCCAGCAAAAATGCATGTTTTCAGGTTGATACTTCAAAAATAGTAAAAACTTTCTTAAAAACAGCCAGCCATCATGCAAAGCCTGAAATATGACTTCTGAACATATGCCGTAGGTAATTCCATCATTTTCTTACAATCTGTCAGCCTTTTGCCCTTATTGCATATATTTTCTATATTTATCAAAAAAATCAGCAATGGGAAAGCCATATCTTAAACAACGCACGGAGTCGCTGATGAGCCCTCCTGTGGCTGTTCAACGGAGAAATATTTGCTGTTTGCAGACGAGTGTCATGATTGTTTTAATCGCTGCCACACTCCTTTTATCTGCGTGCAGGGGAGGAGGACAGGGGGAAAAACCAGTTATACCAGATGTGCCGGAAGTGAGTGCACCCGGACTGCTTTTTAACGGGACAAACCTGGAAGGGTGGGAGATTGCCAATTTCGGGCCGCAGGGTCCGGTGTATGTTTCAGGAGGCTCAATAGTGCTGGGAATGGGAGACGGCTGCACAGGTGTTACATGGAAAAAAGATTTCCCGTCAGATGATTACGAAGTTACACTTGAGGCAAAACGGATCCAGGGAACCGACTTCTTTTGCGGGATGACCTTCCCGGTGGGAAAATCACCATGCACCCTGGTGGTCGGCGGATGGGGAGGTACCCTCGTCGGCCTGAGCAGTATAAACGGAAGGGACGCCTCCGAAAATGAGACCAGGACCCTGAGGAAATTTGAAAATGACCAGTGGTACGCAATACGCTTAAGAGTAGCAGGTGGTGCAATCAAGGCATGGATTGATGATGAGCCGGTTGTCGACTTTACCATCGGCGACAAACGCTTGTCCATAAGACCGGAAGTAGAACTCTCAAGGCCTTTCGGGATCGCTTCGTGGGTGACTACAGCGGCTATACGGAACATCAAAGTCGAAAGGCTGTGACAGAAAGACCCCGCATCAGACAATTTTCAATATACCTGACACATAACCAATAGAAATGAGAAATTATGTATTAATCATCCTGTCAGTTGCACTGCTTTCTTCCTGCAAGACCAACCAGCTTTATATTAATGTACTCCAGCCGGCACCCGTTACAATACCGGCCGACATTAAAAGAGTAGGGATTATAAACAGGAGCATCGCAACTGATGAGACCAAACTTGCTGACATCATCGACAAGGCATTATCACTCGAGGGGGCGGACCTCGACAAGGACGGTGCCATGGAGAGCATTAGCGGACTCAGGGAGGAGCTTGCTCTGAACAACAGGTTCACTGAGGTGAAGCTGCTGAGCGACATTGATTTCAGGGCCTCAAGGATCGGTCTGCTACCCCCCCCGCTTTCGTGGGAGCTAGTCGTAAAGATCTGCACCGAAACAAATACCGACGCACTTTTTGCCCTGGAGAGATTCGATACCGATACAAGAATAGACTATTCGAACAGGAAAACGACCGTCAAGACACCCCTGGGAGCTATACCGGGACTTGAGCATCAGGCTTCAATGGAGACAATAATCAAGACAGGATGGAGGATATACGATCCTGTTGGAAAAATAATTCTGGATGAATTCAATTTCGCCGAATCGATAGTTTTCACCGGCAGGGGTATAAACCCTGTGGCTGCGCTGGCTGCCCTCATCAACCGGAAAGAGGCCGTAAAGGAGGTAAGCAGACAGGCCGGACATACCTATGCTCTCAGAATAGTTCCGTATCGTATGAGGGTAACACGCGACTATTACGTAAAAGGGACCTATAATTTCAAAATAGCCAGACGAAAAGCCAGAACCGGCAACTGGGATGAGGCGGGTTTGCTGTGGGAGCAGGAGACTTCAAACCCGAAGAGGAAAATTGCAGGGAGAGCTCATTATAACATGGCTATTATCAACGAAATAAACGGTTTGCTGGGTGATGCCATAGGATGGGCACAGAAATCGTATGAGTATTACAATATTAAACGTGGATTGAGGTACACCAGGATCCTGGAGAACAGGCTTTATAAAAATGAGATACTTAAAATACAGGAGGAAAGATGAAGAAAATAATATTTCTTATTATGCTTTTGCCGGTCCTTAGCCTGACCGGTCAGATCTACCAGCCTGCCTGGGAATCGCTCGATAAGCGTCCTACACCGGCCTGGTTCGAGGATTCCAAATTCGGGATATTTATTCACTGGGGAGTCTATTCAGTGCCTGCCTGGGGTCCTACCGGCGACAGCATAGGTGTTTACGACAAGTACGCCGAATGGTACTGGAACAAACTGCTTAACACAAACAGCAGGGTAAACAGGCATTTCAAAGAATTTCATGAGAAAACGTATGGTCCGGATTTCAAATACCAGGATTTCGCACCCATGTTCAAAGCGGAGCCTTTTAAACC
>JAHYJA010000219.1 GCA_019429325.1 Bacteroidales bacterium | reverse complement strand
CCATAATAACAGCAACCATAAGCGGTCTGAATTTCTGGCTGAGGCCAGGATATTTGCCGGTCCATTTTACCAGGTTCTCCCTGGTAAGTTCACCGGCAATGGCTGTTAAAGCCATCCGTACATTTTCGGGGGTGAACCACTCATTAATAAGATGCTGGCTGTTGACGAGATTGTTCAGGCGAACTGAATATTTCGTCTCTTTTCCCTCCAGACCATTTCTTAGGATTTCTCCCAGCAGGGCAAATGCTTCGATACGTTCCGCCAGATCCATCAGCTATCTTTTCTTCGGCAAATTTAAGGAAAAAAAAATCCCCCGGAGAAGGATGTTCATGCTTCAGATCCGGGGGATACTTTTCAGAAAAGCACTTATTTTAAGGTAAAGGTGATGGGGACCATATACCAGACAGGAACCGCGACGCCGCCCTGTTTACCTGGCCTGAAATCCGGGAGAGTGTTTACCACCCTTAAAGCTTCGGCATCCAGTGCGGGATCCACACCCTTGAGAACAGAGCTGAGGCCCACCTTGCCGTCAGATCCGACAGCAAATCTGACTATCACCCTCCCCTGAACACCCTGGGTTAAGGCAAGCTCGGGGTACTGTGTGTTGTCACCAATGAATTGAAGAAGAGCCGCTTCCCCTCCGGGAAACATCGGCATCTCCTCAACAACAATATAAGGTTCAGGCTCGGCAGATTTACTGGCAGCAGGAACAGGAGGCGGAGGTGGCGGAGCTGCCAGTTCCTCACCCGGGTTTCCCGCGGGCTGTACCGATTCCGAACAGGTGGAAAAAATTAACATTACAACGGCAACGACGGGTAATAACGCGAATAATTTCAGGTTAGCCATTGCTTTTGAGCGTTTTTTTGTCATCATGATCATTCGTTTTTTGATTAGTGCAGGGTTAGAAAAACTATTTGTTATTGTGAAAAAATTCGTCCGGAAAACCTGATTCAGCAGCATCCTCTGATAGGTCACAACAGTGAGGCCCGATTTTATACATTCTTCATCCGCCTGATATTCATGAACGGCACGTAATGAATTGTTAAACAGGTATATTATAGGATTGAACCATTGCAGGACCCTGACTGCCTCCATAAAGACTATATCCGAAAAATGGTTCCTGTCAATATGATTCTGCTCGTGTCTGATTATCTGAACGGCTTCTTCATCAGTTAAGCGGCTGTTGATAAAGACGTGTCCCATGGCTGAAAATCCGGCCGTGCTGAACCCCGTAAACCTGATGATACCGTCCTCATCTTCCTTCTGCCTGAGAATAAGGATAACCAGCTCCAGGAGATCAATAGCCAGCTTCACAGCGAAAAGCACCACTCCGGTGAGATATGCCATCCAGATTGCCTGTGCCCAGTATTTTCCCGAAATTACCGGATCAGTTACCGTATTAAAACCTATGCCGCTTCCCGTTACGAATACCTCAGAAAGAACCTTGCCAAAAAGTGAGAAGTTCAGGGGTTTCCCGGTATGAATCGTTATGAAAGGCAGCAGCAGGGAAGTGAGAACCGATAAGATGATAAATACCCTGTTCCTTCCGTAAAGGGTGTCTTTGCTCAACAGGCAGGAATAGACTGCGTAAAAAGCCGCAAGATAAAATGCAGCCTTTAACATATAAACGATTATCGGATTCATCTGTCTTGATTTTCTTTATGATACACCATTTCCTCGTTCCTTTGTCTTTTGGTCTGTTGGTCTTCTGGTCTTTAAGTCTTATAGTCTTATAGACGGGGAGGGCGCGAAACCTTTTCGCCTCTCTGCGCACGGCTCCCCGGGTTCCTGCGTCTTCTGTTCACTTCACCCTCCATAATCTTCATGATCTCCTCCATCTCTTTAACAGAGATTTTCTGCTCCCTGGCAAAAAAGCTTACCATTTCGCCGAAGGAGTTTGAGAAATAGTCGTTTACGAAATTGTGGAGATGCGTTCTGGAATACTCATCCTTTGACACAACCGGAAAATATTCGTGTGTTCTTCCGTAAGCCTTGTGCGTCACAAACCCTTTATCCTGCAAAATCCTTACGATGGTGCTGACGGTGTTATACGCAGGCCTGGGTTCATCAAAGTGCTCCAGGATCTCCTTGACAAATCCTTTATCAATTTTCCACAGTATCTGCATTATTTGCTCTTCGGCGCGTGTTAATTCTCTCATAGTCTGTTTCTGATCGGTTTATACTGACAAATATAAAACGAAGAAATTAGTTATGCAACTAAATTGTTAATTTTTTTTTAAATTATTATAATATCTGACCTTTCCTCTTCGAAGTTATTGCTAATCTATTGTTAGCTTTTGTGATACTTCGTATTTGCCTTTGTGACACCAGGTGGTAAAGAACATTAAACACAAGGAACTCAGGGGATTACGCAAAAGTTCATAAAGTTTATGATTTAATCAGGCTAAATAAGGTCAAGATTATTGTGGAACAAGGGAATTTTATATAATTTTATGTTTTTAATCTGCATTACATCGAAATAGCTTTAATGGGTCGTAGAAGGTTGAAAGTCAGCGTTCTCAGGGAAAATCTGAGAATATCATTCAGAGCCATAAAATCGAACAGGGTGAGAGCGGTACTGACGATCTGCATAATTGCATTCGGCATTATGGCGCTTGTCGGCATCCTGACAGCTATCGATGCAATCAAGTCGTCGCTTACATCACAGTTCACGATGATGGGGGCTAACTCCTTCACCATTACGTCAAGGGGAATGAATGTTCAGATAGGGAATAACCGTTACAGGGCAAGGAATTACTCACGGATATCGTACAGGGAAGCAAAGGAATTCAAGGATCGGTTCACTGAAGCCGCGTATGTTTCCATTGCATTTAATGCCACGGGGTTATCAACGGTAAAATACGGATCGGAGGAGACGAATCCGAATGTGAGTCTTACCGGGGTGGATGAGAATTACCTTGCCGTATCGGGTTATGAAATAGAGACCGGAAGAGGTTTCACGCCAGATGATATTCAGATGACCCGAAGATACGTTCTGCTGGGTGCTGATATTTATAACAAGCTTTTTACCGGCGGTTTCGATGCAATCGGCAAGGAGATAACAGTGGCCGGACTGAAACTGCAGGTCATAGGTGTCCTTAAGGGAAAGGGAGCCAGCGCCATGAGCAGTGACAATGTATGTTTCATGCCTGTCACAACTGCCCGGCAATATTTTTCACGTCCGAACATGACATTCAGCATTACCATTATGCCGGTTAATCCTGTCAATCTCGATATGATGGAGGGAGAAGCGGAGGGCCTTTTCAGGGTTGTCCGCAATCTCGGTCCGAAAGATGAGTCTGATTTTAATATTTCAAAGAGTGATACGATCCTCAACCTTCTGCTGAAAAACATAAAATACGTTACCCTTGCCGCCACCCTGATAGGTATCGTTACATTGTTCGGCGCTGCAGTGGGGCTTATGAACATCATGCTTGTATCTGTTACCGAAAGGACCCGGGAGATCGGGGTCAGGAAAGCGATAGGAGCCAAGCCTAAGACCATTAAATACCAGTTTCTTTTTGAATCAATCATGATTGGTCAGATGGGCGGGATTTTCGGCATTATCCTTGGTATTTTTATCGGAAACCTGGTCTCTTCTCTTCTCCGGTCAGATTTCCTAATACCGTGGTTATGGGTTGCAACAGGTATTATTGTTTGTTTTATTGTCGGGGTTGTCTCGGGGTATGCCCCGGCGGTGAAGGCAGCAAACATCGACCCAATAGAAGCTTTAAGGTACGAATAAAAACATTTGTCGAAAATGGAGGAGCAGGTTATTCAGCCATCTATGAAAAATTGTCC
>JAHYJA010000030.1 GCA_019429325.1 Bacteroidales bacterium | reverse complement strand
AAAGGATCGTACCATACGAGGGGGTGGTACCCCCCTCGGGAAGGCCGGCACATAATTCCACCCTGTCGGCTCCCGCACTCTGTGCATTAACAGCTGATTCAACACTGTCAACACAAATCTCAACCCTGAAGTCCGTTGTCATTTTTTAGATACTATAAATAAAGGTAACAATATTTTCTGTATAATTGCTTCTTAAAATCTTTAGTATATGAAACCGACATTATTAGTTCTGGCAGCCGGAATGGGAAGCCGCTATGGAGGAAACAAACAGCTTGATGAAGTAGGACCATCAGGTGAGACAATCATCGATTATTCAATCTATGATGCAATCAGAGCCGGCTTCGGCAAGATCGTTTTTGTTATCAGAAGAGACATCGAGGATCAGGTGAGGGAGAGGTTCGTTGAACGTCTTGACGGAAAGATAGAAGTCGATTATGTTTTCCAGGAGATCACAAACCTCCCGGAAGGTGTTAAAGTCTCCCCTGACCGCCAGAAACCATGGGGTACCAGTCATGCAATTCTTGTGACAAAAGAAAAGATCAAAGAGCCCTTCGGTGTCATAAACGCTGATGATTATTATGGTGTCGAGTCGTTCAATATACTCAGGGATTTTCTGATAAACGATACCAACGACACTAGTTACTGTATTGTGGGTTACAAGCTGGGAAACACATTATCCGATTATGGAAATGTGAACAGGGGGATCTGCCAGGTAAGTCCTGATGGTTTTCTGGAGAACATTGTCGAAACGCGGGAGATTCAAAAAATAAAAACCGGTGCAATGGCTCCGGGATCCGACGGAAATCCGCAATATTTTACCGGCAACGAGGTTGTCTCAATGAATTTATGGGGCTTCAAACCCTCATGTTTCGATTTCCTGGGCAAAGAGTTCAGAAGCTTTATCGACAGGTCCGGGATGGATCTCAAGTCGGAACTGGATATACCTACTTCGGTCGACAAATTTGTTAAGAACGGTGAAATTACCATCGAGATACTGATGAGCAACGAGAGATGGTTCGGTGTTACTTACCGCGATGACAAGCCGCATGTGGTCGAGAATATAAAGAAAATGATAAGAAAGGGGATCTACCCCGCAAGGATCTATCAGTAGAATATACCTAAGGAGCCTCTCAGTGCCGGCTGATAAAGCAAAGTGCCAGGTGTTTATTACCAGATAAAATCGAGGGTGTAGACACTGAAGTTATCCCTGTTGTCAGTAACCTTCAGCGTCAGATTGTGCTTTGTACCCTTTGCGATCCTGTCCTCATCAAATTTGTAAATAAGGACATTGTTCTTCTGGTCGTATTCGAAAAGGGCCCAGAGCCCGTCAATAACAGGTTCATACGATTTTATTCCCGAGAGATTGTCGGAAATCCTGATTCTCATCTCCTTTCTGCCTGAAAGGTTGATTCCCTGACTCAGTCCCGAAGCAGTTATCACAGGCGGAATTGTGTCGATCCCCACAAAAAAGTTTCCGAAGGTTGAGACCTGTGAATGCAAATATCCGTTTTCCCATGTGCTGTTAAGAGGTGTCCTTTTGTTATCATCGCCTGTCTGAATAATCAGGAGCTTGGATTCCTTCCCGGCAGGAACCCTGTCAGGTTTTATGGATAGGGTATATGACCTGTGCAGAGGTGTAAACCTGTTGTGAATGTGATGTATTTCTGAAAACATGCCTGCGGTGCCGGCACTTTTTCTGTAGATGAAGTACAGAGTGTCATAAAGGGCTCCCTGTGGAATGTTTACCGATACATCCTTCGTGGCAAACTTATTGCCAAGGCTATAAGGCATCACCCGCGACTCATTGTCAATACGTCTGGCAGGGCCTGTCGGATTGCCGTCACCTGATCTGACATTGAATGACAGGACCGACCTGTTTTTGTGGAGGTCGGTTACAATTATTTCGACATGATGAGTCCTGCCATCCCTGAAATTGAACATCCCCCGGTTCACGGAATGCTGATAGACACTCAGCTTATCGTTGGGAAGAATATAAGTCCTTTGATAGTGAGTTCTTTCCCTGACGTATGTTTCATAATCGATATGGCTGTTGATGTACCGGGTTTCACCAAAGGAGAAAGCATCCATCCTGTAACTATATACCGGTATGCTGTCGATGATGAGCTCTATGGAATATGGGGCACACTTGTTGTAACTATTGTTCAGAAGATCGTATGACTTAATTCCAAATCCTGCCGGACCGCTTATCCTGATGACATTCTCAGCAGGTATATAATAATTTCCATGCCCGCCGGCAACCTTTATCTTCCTTGTTCTGTTCTGGTTATTGATCAGTGTATTGCTTTTCAGCGGATAAATCGCAAGCATCTCTATTACCGGGGTAATATTATCCTCAATCCCGAATTCAAAAAGAAGCGGGTTAACAGGGATCTCATTCTCGGATTTACGTATTTCATAATGAAGATGAGGACCTGAAGAACTGCCTGTATTACCCGAAAAAGCGATCACTTCGCCCTGTCTGAAATGAAACTTATCTCTGGGGGGGAAAAGGTTCACCTGAAAGCTCCTCTCTTCGTATTGCCGCGTTTTTACATATTCTTCCAGAACCGGGGCGAACCTGTCAAGATGCGCATATACGGTGGAATAACCTGTGGAAGGATGCCTTATGTAAAGGGCTTTGCCGAACCCTCCCGGCAACACGCTTATCCTGTAAACATATCCCGAGGCTGCTGCAACAATCTCCTTTCCGATGACCCCCTGTGTCTTTACATCTATCCCTGAATGGAAATGATCGCTCCTCAGTTCCCCGAAGTTCGCCGAAAGAGCAAGCTGTATTTTTACCGGCGGGATGAAAAGAGCCTTGATCTTAGGTGTTTCATCAGATATGTTGATCAGGTATAAGCAGATTATAAGCAGCCTGGCTAATAGCATCGTTATTATCATTCCGTTACCAAAGCTGCAAAACTATACTAATGGCTCATATCGCCAAACTAATTGTGTTAAATTTTTGAAAATATCGTTAAGTATATTAATTTTGTAGTAAATAATTTATTATGTCCGGTCCGGGTAATGAAGAGTTGATTATACTGAACAGAAAGCTGGATGAATTGTTAAACAGATACATTGAACTGAGGACCGAATGTAAGGAGCTTAAACAAGGGAATGAAGTACTTAAAGGTTTGCTTCAGGACCGTGATGAAAAAATAAAAGAGTTGGAGATAAAATACGAAAGAGTTAAAATATCAGGTGCGTTGTTGGGTGAAGGGGAGAATGCTCTGGAGGCGAAGAGGAAGATAACGGAACTGGTGCGGGAAATTGACAGGTGTGTTGCTCTTTTAAACAGATAAGATATTGCAATGGATGATAAGCTTTCGATCAGGGTAAACGTGGCTGACAGATATTATCCGTTAAAGGTGGAAAGGGAAAATGAAGAGAAGATCAGGAAAGCTGCCAGGATGATAAACGAAAAGGTACTGCAGTACAAACAGCGGTACAGCGACAAGGATGTACAGGATTTTCTGGCGATGGCTTCCCTGCAGTATGTGATAAAGCTTACGGAGGATGAGGAGAAGCTTGAAAATGACGACCTCCCCCAGGCCTTGCGTGAATTGATACAAAAAATTGATTCTGTTCTGGAAGAAAAGAGTAACAGCGTTCTTTAAAATACAAACTGACTGCCCGCATTGTTTCTTCATTCATTTTTGAAACTCAACAGTTAAAACTTTGGAGCCGGCCTTAATTCAGATAGGACAGGCCTTATCCCGATTCGTCGGGCTTCCTTAGGGAACATTGGACGTTCGAAATGGATTAGCAGCTCCATCCATACAGACATGGGGTTTTATAAAAGCTGAGGAGACTTTGCGGGTTTTTTTATTTAAACATATAATATACAATAACATGAAATTAATATTAGGGGTACTAAGCAACGGGATGATTCTTGTGTTCTTCATCTCAGCGCTTGTGGCGGGCTTCTCTGTATCGTACGTGATATGGCAGCAGGCATTGAAAAAAAGAAGCCGCAGAATAGTCTCGGAAGCTGAAGCCGAAGCCGAAGTTATACGCAAGGAGAAGATCCTGCAGGCAAAGGAGCGGTTTCTTCAGCTCAAGGCGGAACACGAAAAGGTTATTAACGAAAAGAATAACAGGGTCGCCCAGGCTGAAACGAGAATACGTCAGAAAGAACTTACACTCTCCCAGAAAATTGAAGAGGCCCAGCGAAAGAAAAATGAGGCGGACTCAATCCGCGAAAACCTTACCTCTCAGCTTGACCTGCTCGAAAAGAAAACGGAAGAGCTTTCCAAAATGCACAAGCAGCAGATCGATCAGCTTGAAACTATCTCGGGCCTTTCAGCCGAAGAGGCAAAAAACCAGCTTATAGAATCGCTTAAGGAAGAGGCAAAGAGTGATGCCATTTCATACGTTAACGAGATACTCGATGAGGCCAAAATGACAGCAAACAAGGAGGCCAAAAGGATAGTTGTACAGACCATCCAGAGGGTGGCCGCCGAGACAGCGATCGAAAATGCAGTTACAGTCTTTCATATCGAATCCGACGAGATGAAGGGCAGAATCATCGGCAGGGAAGGAAGGAACATACGTGCACTCGAAGCTGCTACAGGAGTCGAGATCATCGTGGACGACACACCGGAGGCTATCGTTCTCTCTGCTTTCGACCCTATAAGGCGAGAAGTGGCCAGACTCTCTCTGCACCAGCTGGTTACCGATGGCAGAATACATCCCGCACGTATTGAGGAGATGGTTGAGAAAACGAGGAAACAGGTGGAAGAGGAGATCCTGGAAATTGGAAAAAGAACTGCTATTGATCTCGGCATACACGGTCTTCACCCTGAACTGATAAGGCTTATCGGAAAAATGAAGTACCGCTCATCATACGGACAAAACCTGCTTATGCATTCGCGCGAAGTTGCCAATCTGTGCTCCATCATGGCCGCAGAACTGGGGCTGAACCCGAAACTGGCCAAGAGAGCGGGCCTACTCCATGATATTGGAAAAGTGCCTGATGATGAACCGGAATTGCCTCATGCCATCCTCGGCATGAAAATCGCTGAAAAATTCAAGGAGAAACCCGAAGTATGCAACGCTATCGGCGCCCATCACGACGAAACGGAGATGACCACCCTTATTGCACCCATCGTGCAGGTCTGCGACGCTATTTCCGGCGCACGGCCGGGGGCCCGCCGCGAAGTGGTTGAATCATATATAAAACGCCTGAAGGAACTTGAATCGCTGGCCCTTCAGTACCCCGGGGTAACGAAAACATACGCAATACAGGCGGGGAGAGAATTGAGAGTTATTGTAGGAGCTGAAAAGGTGACAGACAAAGATGCGGAAGGACTCTCCTTCGACATCGCCAGAAAGATACAGAATGAGATGACATACCCCGGACAGATAAAAATTACGGTTATCCGCGAAACCCGGGCAGTCAATTACGCCAAGTAGCCACATATGTCACGGAAAAAGCTACTCAATATTGTTGGTGCTCGCCCGCAGATCATTAAAGCATCAGCAATAAGCCGGGCTATACGCCTGCATTTTGCGGAAACCATAAATGAAGTGATGGTTCACACAGGACAGCATTATGATAAGGAACTCTCAGAAGTCTTCTTCGACGAACTTGAGATTCACAAGCCGGACTTTAACCTCAGTGTAGGTTCGGCAAACCATGGCAGGCAAACCGCGATGATGATAAGCGGCCTGGAGGAAATCTTACTTGAGGAAAATCCCGACGTCGTTCTTCTGTATGGTGATACCAATTCCACTCTTGCAGGGGCTATAGCAGCCTCAAAACTGCATTTCCCTGTAGTTCACATTGAAGCAGGGCTAAGATCGTTCAATAAAATGATGCCGGAGGAACTAAACCGGATAATGAGCGATCACGCATCCACAATGCTTTTCGCACCCACTAATACAGCCTTCAGGAACCTGATGAACGAGGGCTTCAGGCCCGATAACAGCCCTCCCTACACTATTGATAATCCCAGGATCTTCCTTACCGGCGATATAATGTACGATAATTCGCTGTTCTTCGCCGGACTGGCTGAAACGAAAAAAGCATCTTTCCTTGAACAAATGTCACTCGAAAAGGGAAAATTCATCCTGGTCACGATTCATCGCGACACCAACACCGATAATTTTGAGCGTCTCGAGAATATTCTGACAACGCTCAAAAGCCTGTCTGAGGAATTCACGATCACCTTTGTCCTTCCCCTTCACCCAAGAACGGTAAACTCTCTCAGAAAAGACCATAGTCATCTGCTTGATGAGCTTTCCGGCGCGAGGTATATAAAGATTATCGCCCCGGTTTCATTTCTCGAAATGACCCTGCTTGAGAAAACCTGCAGGATGATAATAACAGATTCCGGAGGGGTACAGAAGGAATCCCATTTCTTTGGCAAGCCCTGCCTGGTGCTGCGAAAGGAAACCGAATGGACCGAACTTGTAACAAACGGAACAACCGCACTTGTTGATGCTGACCCTGAACGGATAAGGAGCCAGTTTGTGAAGTATTTTAATTGCGGCACAGACCTGAGCTTTCCAACCTTCTATGGCGACGGTAAAGCTGCTGAATTCATTCTGGGTGAGATCCTTGAGATGATCGGGTAAACTGAATCTTTGAATCTTTGAATCTTTGAATCTTTGAATACAATCCTAATGTACGATCAGCTTGGAAATTCTAACGTTGTGGTTACCGGGGGAGCCGGATTTATAGGCTCAAACCTTGTCGAATCACTGCTCGGAGCAGGGAACAGAGTTACCTGTCTCGACAATTTTTCCACCGGCAGGCGTGAAAACCTGAAGGATTTCCTGGAAAATCCCTCCTTTAAACTTATTGAAGGGGATATCCGTAACTACAACGACTGTCAGCGAGCGACAGAGGGGGCGGATTACATTTTTCATCAGGCTGCCCTGGGATCTGTGCCAAGGTCAATAAAAGATCCGGTGTCCTCGACAGATGTCAATATAGGAGGATTCGTGAAAATGCTCTTTGCATCAAAGGAAGCAGGTGTTAAGCGTTTTATCTATGCAGCCAGCTCTTCAACATACGGCGATCATCCTGATCTGCCGAAGGTCGAGGACAGGATCGGCAATCCGCTCTCACCATATGGCATAACGAAATATGTTGATGAACTCTTCGCCGCAAATTTTTCACAAACCTATAAGATCGATGTTATCGGTCTCAGGTATTTCAACGTTTTCGGAAGGCGGCAGGACCCCTTTGGTGCCTACGCGGCCGTAATACCGCTGTTCGTTAAGAAACTGATGGACCACGAGTCTCCTGTTATTAACGGCAATGGCTCCAATTCAAGGGATTTTACCTATATCGACAATGTTATTCAGGCCAATCACCTTGCTGCACTGGTTACGGACCGGTCCGCCATAAACCAGGTTTATAATGTCGCCCATGGTGAAAGAACCGATCTGAACAAATTGTTCGCAATCATTCAGTCTGTCATAAGCAGGTTTGATTCAAAAGTCATGGAGATCCACCCGGTCTACGGGCCCGAAAGGACCGGAGATATCCCGCATTCACACGCTTCCGTTGAAAAAGCCCGCCGGCTCCTTGGATATAATCCGACTCATAACGTTGAAAGCGGAATGGAAGAGGCAGTAAAATGGTACAGAAATAATCTGTGAATGGGTCCGGATTGCAGAAATCAGATTATTTCCATGACCCTCCTGGCCATTTTCATGACAACCGGTTTGTAGTCATTAATAAATTCGCCGGTGACCCTGTTGGCAAGGACAGCGCAAACGGTAAGCGCTTTATGCCCGAGCAGGGCAGAAAGGCCGTATAATGCCGAACATTCCATCTCGTAGTTGCAAATGTTTTTCCCCCGGAACGAAAATTCCGCCAGCTTTCCGTTTACCTCGTTATCAAACGTTTCAAGCCTTAATTTTCGTCCCTGTGGAGCATAAAATCCTGGCGCGGATATAGTTATGCCTCTGATATATTGCTCGTTGATGAAAAGTTCCATAAGTTCCCTGTTTGCATTCACGGCATAGGGGTAGGAGAGGGTATCAGGCCATTCAAGGTATTCAGCAAGATAATCAGACAACAGGGTGTCAAGGATCCAGTCGTAACCCTCGTAGAAATGAATAAGTCCGTCAAACCCCACTGCTTTTTCCGTAAGGACTATTGATCCTGCTGGCACATCAGCCCTTAAGCCGCCGGAAGTACCTACCCTTACCAGTGTTAGCGATACAGGATCTTCCTTTGCAATCCCGGTCTTCAGATCGATATTGACAAGGGCATCGAGCTCATTTACAAGAATATCTATGTTATCTGTCCCTATCCCCGAAGAGATTATTGTCAGCTCGCTCTCTTCAAAAGATCCGGTCACTGTACGGAACTCACGATTCTCTTTTCTTACCCGTATATCGTGCAGAAAGCCGGAAAGCATATCTACCCTTCCCGGATCCCCTACGATGAGTATTTTGTCGGAAATATCTCCGGGATGCAGCTTCAGGTGGAAAATACTTCCGTCTGAATTGGTTATGAGCTCGGATTGTTTTTCCATTAATAGTACTCCATTATCCGGCCGGATATCTGCATAAGTGATATCTCTGCTACCTTAGCCTGAAACTGAACTGACGAAAGACTCTCATCCGCGTCGAGAAGGCTTTTCTGAACTTCCCGGAGATCTATCCCCGATAAACTGCCGAGCCGGTATCTCTCAAGCGCAATCTCGAGATTCTCGGTGGCTGTCTCAAGGTTCTGTTCCTGAAGCGAAATAAGCCTTAAATAATTGTCATATGCACTGTAAATGGTCAGCAGATCTGCTTTTATTCCCTGCTCAATCTCCTGATACCTCAGTTCTCTGTTCCTGATCTCTATCGAAGAATTCATAAGACTTCTTCTTTGATTATTCCCGTCAAACAGATTCATGCCGAGGGAGAGACCATAATTCATGCCGTTTGTAAACTGATTCCTTGTTGCACTGCTCGAAAAGGTATTGATGTTATATGAATACCCTGAAGAAAGATTCAGTGAAGGGTATGATCTTGAGGCGATTATCTTGTAATCATATTCTGAGATTATCTTGTTTTTCGAAGCGATGTTGAGGGAGGTGTTTCTGGCCAAGGTCTCCTCCAGAAGCATCTCATATACAAGGCCGGGATTTACAAGTATAAGGGAATCCACTGATGTAAACCTTGTTGAAAGATCCTCAACTGCCATCAGTTCATTCAGGTCTATCTGGGCTGCCCTCACAATTTCATACTGCCTCGACATCCTTGCGCTGTCAGAGTTAAGGTAAACCCTCGACTGGAGGACCTGAAGCTTTGATCCTGAGCCAAGAAGATACCGGTCCTCATCGATTCTGAGCCGCTCCTTTGAAAGGGTGACGGCATATTGAAGGGTATTAAGAAGCTGAAACTGAAGAATATAATTGTAGTAGCCAACAATTATGCGCGACAACAGGTTCTCAATAGCCATCTGCGTGTTAAGTTCGCCTAACTCCCGAAGTTCATTGAGTTTTTTATAGGTAGTCTGAACATTGAAGCCATTAAAAATTGTAAGGTTCATAGTTACCCCGGTATTCGTTGTTGTGTTGAAGATGCCTGATGATACATTCTGAGTGCCATCAGTCATGTTTTGGGTAACATTGTTAAGGGTTCCGCTGTAACGGCTGCTAAGACTTAATGAAGGAAGATATCCGGCATTGCCGGGAGTGTAATTGTTCCTGGCTATTGTCTCACTGTTTCTCGCAACAAGAAGTGAGAAATTTCGTTCAAGCCCGACAGCTATGCAATCCGTAAGATTGTAAACAACCTGTCCCTGAGTATTTAAAATAGGGTAAAGAATCAGTAAGCTAAGAAGCAACAACCTCTTTTTCATCAACACTCTTTTTTGTTTCACTTGATATGAAAAGATAAATGGCAGGTACCACATATAATGTAAGGAATGTTGCCATAGCCAGTCCTCCAACCACTGTGATACCCATTGCAACACGGCTCTGTGCACCTTCGCCAAACCCAACGGCAAGGGGAAGTATGCCCAGAATTGTTGAAAGGCTTGTCATAAGGATGGGCCTGAATCTGGCTCCGGCTGAATATTTTATGGCTTCAAATTTTGACATACCAGCCTTTTTTCTCTGGTTGGCAAACTCCACAATAAGAATACCGTTCTTTGAAACAAGACCTATTAACATTATTATACCTATCTGACTGAAAATATTCATGGTTACTCCGAAATACCACATGAATATCAGAGCACCTGTAAGAGCAAAAGGAACGGCCATCATTACAATTATGGGGTCCTTGAAACTTTCAAATTGTGCAGATAGAACAAGGAAGATCAGCACCAGTGCCAGGATAAATGCAAACATAAGGCTGGAGGAGCTCTCTTTGAAGTCTTTAGAATCACCTGCCAGGGCAGTGCGGAATGAGTCGTCGAGAACTTTTGCAGCTATTCTGTCCATTTCGTCAAGCCCTTCACTTATTGTCATTCCATCAGCCAGACCCGACGAAATCGTTGCTGCGACAAACCTGTTATAGCGGTATAACTGCGGAGGGGCAGTGGCTTCGTTGAGATTGACAAGGTTGTCGAACTGAATCATATCACCTGAATTATTACGCACAAAAAGTGATTTAAGATTGAGAGGCTCGTTTCTGTCATATCTCGCAAGTTCCCCCAGTATCTGGTACTGCTTCCCGTTCATAAAAAAATATCCGAAACGCTGTCCGCTGAGCGCCAACTGAAGAGTAGTGCCAATATTTTGAGTCGAAACACCCATAAGGTTAGCCTTATCGCGATTGATCTCGATCTGAAGCTCCGGTTTGGTGAACTTGAGGTTAACATCAGCCATCCTGAACACGGGATTGTCCTGAACCTCGGCCATGAACTGAGGTATAATTTCACGCAGCTTATCAATATTCGGGGCTTGCAGAACGTACTGTATAGGCATCCCTGCTCTTCTGCCACCGAAAGTCGATTGCTGCATTACATTGGCACGTGCTTTTGTTCTTGTACGGAAGGCTTCGGTCAATTCATTGGCGATCTCCTGCTGTGAACGGGTTCTCTGATCAGGTTTCACCAGAACGACTCTCAGGTTACCTGACCCACCCCTGATCATCTGTGTAATATTAATATTCTCGGGAACCATTTCTTCTGTAATCCCGGCGAGATCTTCAAGATAATCATAAACATATTCGTAGGTGGACCCTTCAGGAGTGGTTACGTTAACGTTAATCTGCGAACGGTCTTCAAGGGGAGCCATTTCAGCAGGAATAAGCCTGAACAAAATGAATACAAGTCCTGCTGCACCTGTCAGGATTGCGAATGAGAAATAAGGACGTTTAAGAAACGACTCGAGAGACTTTCTGTATCCTCCGTTAAGGTTGACGAAAAATTTTTCTGTCAGGTTGTACAGAAAACCGTGCCTGGTGTGGGGTCTCAGCAACTTCGTCGAGAGCATGGGAGTAAGTGTCAGCGCAACAAAAGAAGAGATGGCCACCGCCCCGGCTATCACAATACTGAATTCCCGGAACAACCTCCCGGTCTGCCCTTCAAGAAATACTATCGGGAAAAAGACAGCAATAAGTGTTATGGTAGTCGAAATAATAGCAAAGAAAATTTCCTGGGAGCCTTTTAATCCTGCATCCATAGGAGCCATTCCATTCTCAATCTTTACATAAATGTTCTCCATCATTACAATGGCATCATCCACCACAAGGCCAATTGCCAGTACAATAGCCAGCAGCGTGAGTACGTTAATGGTAAACCCTGCAAGGTACATTACAAAGAATGAACCTACCAGCGAAACAGGAATAACTATTATCGGAATCAGGGTTGTTCTCCAGTTTCGCAGAAAAAAGAAAATAATCACTACAACCAGTGAAAAGGCGATAAAAATAGTATTGCGTACCTCTTTGATAGATGATCTTATATACTCTGTATTATCAAATCCTATCTCAACTGTGATGTCATCAGGAAGGTCTTTTTTGATATATTCAAGCCGTGTGTATACTTCATCGACGATGTCGATATGATTTGCTCCGGGTTGGGGAATGATTACATTTCCTACCATCGGAATACCGTTCATCTTCATTATTCCACGAATATCCTCAGGTCCCAGTTCAGCCCGTCCAATGTCACGCACTCTGACAACCTGATCCCCCGACTGCTTTATTATTAGATTGTTAAACTCTTCGGGAGTTGTCATTAGGCCTAATGTTCTGATGGTGAGCTCTGTAGTGTTGCCCTCTATGGAGCCTGAAGGTAATTCCACGTTCTCTCTGCCTATTGCATTTCTGACATCCAGTGGGGTAAGCTGATAACCGGCAAGTTTTGCCGGGTCAATCCAAATCCTCATGGCATATCTTTTTTGCCCCCATATCATTATTGCACTTACTCCTGATATAGTCTGCAACTGCTCCTTGAATGTCAGCTCTGCAATCTCTGATAATTCGAGCAGAGATCTCTTTTCACTCTTAATTGCGACGAACATAATCGGACTTGCATCGGCATCAGCCTTTGAAACGGTTGGAGGATCCACATCTCTGGGAAGCATTCTCTGTGCCTGTGATACTTTGTCACGCACATCGTTGGCAGCAGTCTCCAGATCGACACTGAGTTCAAATTCGACAGTTATCCTGCTGGATCCCTGCCGGCTTACACTAGTAAGTGTCCGTATTCCCGGTATCCCGTTAATCGATTGCTCCAGAGGTTCCGTTATCTGTGTCTCAATTACATCAGAATTTGCTCCGGGGTATGACGTCATCACCGTTATAAGCGGCGGGTCAACGCTCGGAAACTCCCTCACTCCCAGATAAGTTGCGCCTATCAGACCAAATATTACTATTAGAAGGGAGAATACTGTTGCCAGTACCGGTCGCTTTATTGCTGTTGATGAAAGACTCATTATTTATTTTACCTGCTTATTTTCTGTTAATTACTGAATCGAGTTCAACAGGCAGATTATGACGGAGTTGTAATATACCTGAGGTAAGTAAGGTATCCCCAAAAATTAACCCCTCAACTATCTGAATCTCAGCAGCGGTTCTTAATCCGGTCGTCACACGCAGCCTGTTGGCCCTTCCATTTCTGTAAACATATACTATTTCCCCTTCCATCTCCGGTATCAGGGCTTCGCTGGGTATTGCCATTGTGCCTTCGATCTGCTCCAGCAGAAGGGTGATTGAAGCAAAACGCCCGGGCTTAAGCTCTTCATTCCTGTTGGGATAAAGCGCTCTCAGTATTATTGTCCGGGTATTAATATCTACTTTGGGATCAAGTGCATAAACATCAGCTTTATATGTAACCTGGCTGCCATCGATCACAAAGCTGACGGGATATCCAATCCTGATACGGTCAGCATATCGTTCTGGAATTGAGAACTCCACCTTTATAGGTGAGTTCTTCACCAGCCGGGCTATCTTGGTTGACGTATTGGCAAAACTTCCTTCACTCAGATAACGCAAACCGATAATGCCATCAAAGGGAGCTCTAAGCTCAGTCTCTGATATTCTCGCCGTTATCAGGTTTATGTCAGCCTGAATGGTTTGAAGCTCTGTAACTATCTGATCGTAGCTTTCGCGACTTATTGCATCCCTGTCGAGCAGACTCCTCTGGCGGAACTCCTTTTCCTCTGCAAGCTTTTTTTGTGCCTGAAGCTTCTGCAACTGGGCCTGAAGCGGCCTGTCGTTAATTTTTGCCAGTAAATCGCCTTTTCTGACCCTTGTTCCCTCCGTAAAATTAATCTCAACAATCTTTCCTGAAGTTTCAAATGACAGCTCGACTTCCTCATCTGGCCTTAGCGTGCCGGTTGTATTGATATATTCACTCAGCTCCGTTGGATTTATCACAAAACCCGTTGCATTGAGGATCTGGCGGCCCTGACCCATCATTCCGCCACCGGAACCTCTCGCGGGTGGACCTGAAGACACTGATCCTGAAGATTTATTAATCTTTGGCAGAAAAATAATAACCGCCAGTATTACTATTAGCAGGATTGTGATAATCAGTCTGAATCTCTTCTTCATTCTTTTTCTTATAATGATATTTCTGTTCTTTGATGATCAACTGAAAACGCTTCAATAATGCTTAGAAAGCTTTTAAAGAAGCCCTTGCAATAAAAGCAGACAAAGGTATCCAATTAATGAATCATCTGTAAATGAAGTATACTAAAAAGTGTTAAAAGCTGCTAAAAATCTCATTTCAGCATTCTTTTCCATTCCATTGTCTGTCATTTTTCCGTCAATGCAATTACTTTTGCATGCACTAAACCAAATTTACCGGAAATGATACAACGCATTCAGTCACTCTACCTTTCAATGACAACCCTGATTTCCCTTTTATTCCTGAAAGGAAATATTTTAAATTTTATTAACAATGAGGGGATCCGGTATGCAGTTAATTTCAGGGGACTGGGAATGATAACGGGAGAAAACAAGTTTGAACTTATCAGCAATATGGTTCCGCTTTCAGTAATGTTTATCCTGATCCCCCTGATTTCGCTTATAGCGGTATTTTTATTCAGATACAGGAGAATACAGCTCAAGGTAACATTATCTCTGATAATCCTTTCTTTGCTGCTCATTGCAGTAATAGCTTATTACGCCATTACTGTGACACAGGATCACGGGTTTTCCCTTGTCGTTGGATACAAAATGTTTTTGCCTCTTTTAATCCTCATTCTGGCCCTGCTTGGATACCGGGGTGTTAAGAAAGATGAGGAACTGGTAAGATCCTATGAAAGGTTAAGGTAATTAAATAATCTGCATATTCTCCTGACTGGTGATCTTCTCGCAGTAATGGCACTTAAGCGCAACATTCTTCTTTGACACCACCCGGAAACGCGTGGTAACCTCCTCGAAATTTGTAATACACTTGGGATTCATGCATCTGGCAATACCTGTAATGGCATCAGGTACCTCCACAACTTTTTTTTCCACCACCTCGTAGTCCCGGATGATATTCAGCTTGGCATCGGGTGCAACAAGAGCTATTCTGTTGATATCATCATCTTCAAAAAACTTGTCGGAGATCTTGATGATAGCTTTTCTCCCCAGCTTCTTGCTCTCAAGGTTTGTTCCAAACGTTATCTGATTGTCAATGTGGTCGAGTCCAAGTATCTGTATAACTTTGAACAGATTCTTTGCAGGAACATGATCAATAACGGTCCCGTTTTGTATTGCACTTACCATCAATTGCTTTGGCTCTTTCATAATTCTCCTTATGCTTATTTTATTCCCAGTAATGCACACAGGATTGCCTGCCTTGTGTAGACACCGTTGAGAGCCTGTTCAAAGTAATAGGCCTTGGGGTTCCTGTCTACATCGGTATGGATCTCATTGACCCTCGGAAGGGGATGAAGGATCCTCAGGTTGGGTTTTGTGTTCCTGAGCATTTTATCTTTAAGTACATAAACATTCTTTACCTTTTCATACTCAATCGGGTCAGAAAAACGCTCCTTCTGAACCCGTGTCATATAAATTATATCGGCTCTTGATATAATTTCAGTAAAATCATTGTGTTCATAGTACCTGAGCCCGAGGTTCTCAAGGTAAAGCTTGAATTCATCAGGCATCTTTAGCTCATCGGGCGCTATAAAGTTGAATGTTGTGTTCCATCTCGACATTGCCATCATCAGCGAATGAACAGTCCGTCCGTATTTCAGGTCCCCGACAATAAAAATATTGAGATTATCGAGAGTACCCTGGGTTTTACGGATCGAATAGAGATCCAGGAGTGTCTGCGTCGGGTGCTGATTGGCTCCGTCACCGGCATTGATCACAGGTACACCGGCAATTTCGCTGGCGAACCTCGCGCTACCCTCAACCGGATGCCTCATTACGATCAGGTCGCAGTAGTTGCTGACGGTCCGTATTGTGTCGTTAAGTGTCTCTCCTTTTGTGACACTGCTGGTGGATGCCTCGGCGAAGCCCACGATTTTGCCTCCCAGCCGGTTAACGGCACTTTCGAAACTCAGCCTGGTGCGGGTGGAGGGCTCAAAAAAAAGGGTGGCAATCACCTTGCCCTCAAGTAGTCTCTGAACCGGCTCTTTTTCAAATCCTTCTGCCAGATTGAGGATCTTCAGGATCTCATCGGTGGTTAAATCATCAATTGATACTAAGCTCTTGTTTTTCATAGATTTGGATCTGCAAGGGTCCTTTCCGCCAACAGAGTGGCATAGACCATTCAAAATTACTCAAGAAATCCTACTGTTCCGGTATTTGTTGATAATTAATTAAAACTTTCAGCGAATCATGGGACCCTCATCGGGTACTGATATGCCTGTATTCCAAGCCTTCGATCCGCGCAAGCCTGCCAATTATTCTGCCGGCATCCTGCGATCTGAAATGCACTGCGATACTGCATCTGAGGTCAATCTTCCGTACAGTGTGCCCGGCATTCTCCTCCTTAAGCGTTTTCATTACTTCGTTCAGTGAACTGTAGGGGAAAGTAATTTCATAATGAGCCGTCAGAGTCTTTTCTATGATAACCGCGTTCATAATCGCTGACTCTGCTGCTTTCCTGTAAGCATTAATCAGTCCGCTGACACCCAGCAATGTGCCCCCGAAATATCTTGATACAATAATGAGTATATTGGTTAAACCATATGAGTTTATTTGTCCCAGGATGGGCTTTCCGGCAGTACCCGGCGGTTCGCCGTCATCATTTACCCTCTGGTTCTCCCTCTCCGGTCCGATCATGTAGGCAAAGCAATGATGCCTCGCATCATGATGCTCTTTTCTGGCTTTTTCGACAAGCAATTTTACCTGACCGGCATCTTCTGCGGGATATGCCTCAGCAATAAACCTGCTTCCCCTGTCCTTATATATGCCCAGCGAATAAGTCTTTATTGTTTTGTATGAATCTGACGTCATCAACACAGATTGAGATCCTGATATGTTTGCATCTTAATTATTCGCAACACAATATTAATTAATTCTGGTCGCCCGGTTATCGGGTTTGCTAAAAAATGATACTTTTGTTAGTAATTAAAAACAGACATGGGTGTTTTACTGGACGAAAAGGACCTTCAGAAATTAATTGTGATCGGCGACCGGATACTGATCAAACCAAAAATTCCACAGTCAAAGACCAGAAGCGGCCTGTTTCTCCCTCCGGGTGTGAATGAAAATGAGAAAGTCCAGATCGGTTATGTTCTGAAGGTGGGACCGGGTTATCCTATCCCTGCCGTTAACGATGCCGATGAGCCATGGAAGGATAGGTCCACCGAGCCAAAATATGTTCCTCTCCAGCCAAAAGAAGGGGATCAGGCAGTTTACCTTCAGTCAGGTGCCATTGAAATTGAATTCAACAAAGAAAAATATATCGTCGTGCCACATTCGGCGATCTTACTTCTCCTCAGAGATGACGGACTCTTTGAATAACATTTGCGCTTATGGATAATGACATTCTGAAAGACAAGATAATCCTGATAGTGGAAGATGATCTCTCAAGCAGATTATACCTCAATAAAATACTTGAAAAGACAGGAGCCATCCTGCTCAATGCCGTCGACGGGCAGGAAGCTGTTGATATTGCCCTTAATGAGAAGGGAATTGATGTTATCCTTATGGATATTCAGCTGCCTGTGATCGACGGATACGAATCTGCCCGTAAAATACGGGAGTTCAGGAGAAATGTGCTGATCATAGCCCAGACAGCTTTCAGCCTGCTCGGCGACAGGGAAAAGATAATTGCGTCAGGATTTGACGATTATATCGTTAAACCTATATTCCCTCGCCAGCTTATTGACAAGCTGACCGCGGCGCTTATCAAAGGGTGATCATTCCGGGTAAAAGGCAAAATGCCTGAACTCATTTTCAAACTCCGCGATTTCGCTCCTCCACCTCTCTTTCTCAAAAATAACAGGAGTCCTGTTGACCAGAGAAGTTCTCATCAGGGAATCCCCTGAAAGGATGTCGAATGGCATAAGCCTGTACTCATATTCGTAGGGGGGCATGTTAAACTTAAAGTCCCCGGGATCTGTAGTCTCAAGGATGGAATCAAAGATCTCGAGTGCCGTCTCCACAGGGTGGTAGCGAGACGGCTCCGTTACGTGTATCTGAATACCGTCACAGGGAATCCCGGCGAATTTATTGAATGTGGGTATGAAACTATGGACCCTGAACACGCAACCAGGGATATTCCGCGAATCCAGCATCGATTTGAGCCTCACGGCATTGATAAAAGGTGCCCCGAATAGTTCAAAAGGAATGGTGGTTCCCCTTCCTTCCGATAAATTGATCGCTTCAATCAGCACGGTACCGGGATAAACAATGGCAGTCTGAAGGGTCGGCATATTCGGTGAGGGTAAAACCCACGGGAGGCCTGTTTCGTTAAATAAAAAGGATCTTCTCCAGTTTTTCATCCTGACAATATTTAGTTCACAGGCCTGAAAATATTTCTCCTTCATCATCAGGGCCATCTCGCCCATTGTCATCCGGTGACACAGCGGTATTGGCGCCCCGCCAACGAATGTAAAAAATTCTTCTTTCATAACAGGGCCGTCGAAAGGCAATTTTCCGACCGGATTCGGCCTGTCGAGCACCCAGACAGGGATCCCTGACTCAGTACAGGCCTCCATGCAGAGCTTCAGTGTCCACACATATGTATACAGCCGTGCGCCAACATCCTGCAAATCAGCGATGAGCACATCTATTTCGCCCAACATTTCCCTTGTCGGTTTGCGGTGCTCGCCATAGAGGCTGAACAGAGGCACATGATAAACAGGATGCATCTGGCTTCGCCACTCTATCATATTGTCCTGCGTCTGACCGTAAATGCCGTGCTGTGGCCCGAAGACGGCGGACAGCCTGCAGTCATTCAACCTGTAAAAGAATTCCGTGATATGCATAAAATTCCTCGTAATACTGGGTGCATGACACAGGACGCCAATTCTCTTCCCCTTCAGGCCGGCAGGGAGTTCTGCTGCAATGATATCAAGACCTGACTGTACCATAGTGATATTTTTATTCCAAATATATCCAATAAAAACCAGGAGTTGACCTTAATCATGTTTTTTAATGCGCCGGAACCAATAATCTTTGCTAAGTTTATGACGTGAGAAATTCTTCAGTGAAATTACGCACCTTCGTTACAGGCGGGATCTCTATGATCCTGACGCTCTGCTTCCTTTCCTGTTCTCCAGGAAGGGTTAGGGAAATAACGATAATCGCAACGACAGACCTGCACGGAGTTCTCCTTCCCTATGACTTTATCGAGAAAAAGCCTCTCAGTTCCTCACTTGCCCATGCTTCATCATATTTCAGGGAATTAAGGGAAAAGGAGGGCGACTTAATTTTACTGGATAACGGGGATAATCTGCAGGGACAACCCCAGGTCTATTATTACAACTTTATTGATACAACATCTCCGCACATTATGCCTGCGGCCCTTAACTATGAAGGATATGATGCCGGTACTGTCGGCAATCATGACATTGAAGCCGGCCATCCCGTATACGACCGGCTCGTCAGGGAATATAACTTCCCCCTTCTTGCAGCTAATGCCGTTAAACCGGGTTCAGGCGAGCCATACTTCAATCCTTACTGCATAATTGAGAAGAAAGGACTCAGGGTGGCGGTACTGGGTCTTGTAACACCTTCCATTCCCGACTGGCTTCCCCCTGAATTGTACGATGGGATGATCTTTACTGATATGCTCAGTGCAGCCCGGAAATGGATGCCCGTTATACTTAAGGAAAAACCCGATCTTATTATAGGACTTTTTCATTCCGGGTGGGATGCTTCTGACCTTGCTTCCGGTCAGCACCAGGACGGATCAGCATCGGTGGCATATAATGTCCCCGGATTTGACATTATCTTCAACGGACACGATCACAGGACAGCCAATGAGAAATTCATCAACCGGGCAGGCGATACACTGTTGATCCTTAACGGAGGCAGCCGGGGAGAGAAACTTGCTCAGGCTGATGTGGTAATCGTCTCAGGCCGCCGAAAGAATACGAAAAAAATATTGTCAGGAAAAATAATAAATACAGATGGTTTTAAACCCGATCCGTCGTTTACTGAAAAATTTGCTTCCAGCCATAAAGCTGTATATGAGTATGTAAGTAAAGTTATTGCTACTGCCTCCGCCCCGATCTCAACAAGGGATTCGTATTTCGGATCTTCCGCGTTCGTTGATCTTATCCATTCGGTACAACTGAACCTGACAGGAGCAGACCTCTCTTTTACAGCACCTCTATCCTTTGATGTAAGGATCGATGAGGGGGAAATCACTGTAGCTGATATGTTCAAGCTCTATCGCTACGAGAACATGCTCTATACCCTGGAAATGACGGGCGAAGAGATAAGGAAGTATCTCGAATACTCTTATTCAGGCTGGCTCAATACCATGGAAGGACCCGGGGATCTGCTCCTTAAGCTGCGCGTGGGAAAGGATGGAAAGCCTGAACTGATAAACGGCAAAGCCTGGTTGCTGAACCTGCCGTACAATTTCGACTCCGCTGCCGGCATTGATTATATTGTAGACGTAAGCAAAAAGGAGGGAACCAGGGTTGCTGTAAGCTCTTTTTCCGACGGCAGATCATTTACTGAAAGTGAGCGCTACCTTGTTGCGGTCAACTCATATCGTGCCAGTGGCGGAGGAGGGCATTTCGCCGAAGGAGCAGGACTGACCGGGGAAGATCTCAGGGAAAGGCTGAGATCTTCAACCGACAGGGACCTGAGATATTATATCATGCGTTATCTCGGAGAGAAAAAACAGATCAATCCCGTTGCACTCGACAACTGGAAGATCGTGCCGGAAAAATGGGTGGCACCCGCTGCTCTCAGGGAGAGAAAGCTTCTCTTTGGCTCAACAAACTAAGCTGTTTTTTGTTATGTTTGTAATTTAAATGAGTTCTTTGGTATACAATTAATTAAACCATAAATTTATGCGATTCAGATCTTTTTCATTTCTTATCGGCTTATCTTTCCTGGTTCTCACAGCCTGTTCTTTCAGGAATATTCACAGTACTGAAGCTCCGGGAAAAGAGCCCACAAATATAATTCTGTTTATCGGCGATGGAATGGGTATAGCACACATCAACGCTGCAATGACTATTAGTTCCACTCCGCTGGCTTTGGAAAAATTTCCATTTTCGGGATTCAGCAAGACATTTTCGTATGATAATTATGTGACCGATTCAGGAGCAGGAGGCACAGCTATTGCAAGCGGGGTAAAAACAAATAACGGGATGATAGGGATGGGACCCGATTCTGTGGCGGTTGAATCGATTATGGATTTAGCACACAGGAAAGGTCTTGCCACCGGGTTGGTCAGCACATCATCCTTGACCCATGCAACACCGGCCTCTTTCGTTGCCCACAATATCGACAGGAGCAACTACGAGGAGATAGCAAAGGATTTTCTTAAAGGAACAATAGATGTCTTTATCGGAGGAGGGGAAGATCAGTTCAGGAACAGGAATGATAGTGTGGATCTTACTGTAAAACTGACAAAACAGGGTTATGATGTAGTCTACACAATTGACGCCCTTATGAAATCGACCAACAATAAGCTGGCAGGGCTCCTGGCAAAGGATCATATGGAGCAGGAGCTTACGGGCAGAAGAGGAATGCTTGAGTTAATGACTTCCAAAGCCATAGAAACTCTTTCAAGGAATGAGAAGGGATTCGTTCTTATGGTAGAAGGATCGCAGATTGACTGGGGTGGCCATGCCAGCGATATCCGCTATGTAGCTTCCGAAATGCTCGATTTCGACAGGGCAGTAGGAGTGGCGAAGAAATTTGCCGAAAGCAATGGTGAGACCCTTATCGTTGTAACAGCTGATCATGAAACGGGAGGACTTACACTTACAGAGGGAAGCGAAGAACAGCACTGGGTTTCAGTCATCTTTTCGACAACTGACCATACCGGGGTTATGGTACCGGTATTTTCCTATGGCCCTGGCGCTGAAAGGTTCTCAGGAATCCATGATAATACCTTCTACTTTCCTGAGTTCCTTGATCTCCTTGGGATCAGAAAGAAATAACTTAATGAACAACCAGGTACTTTGATTGAAGATGTCAGCTTCCGGGATGCAGGTGGAGAAAAGTTACCCCTCGTAGAAGAATTTTTTTCCATTCAGGGAGAAGGTTTTCACGCAGGAAAAGCTGCTTACTTCATCAGGCTTGGCGGATGTGATATAGGCTGCACATGGTGCGATACCCCCTTTTCCTGGGACCCCGGTCTGCATCCCCTGGTGGAGACTGATTCAATCATAGCTAATGCTGTAAGTTCAGGGGCCGGCTCGGTTGTTGTCACAGGAGGAGAACCCTTTATGTGGGACCTGGACTACCTGTGCCGTCACCTTAAACAAAATAATATTTGTACATTTGCCGAGACATCAGGAGCTTATCCTCTGAGTGGAGAATGGGACTGGATCTGTCTTTCTCCAAAAAGGTCAAGACCTCCGCTTAAAGAGGTACGCGGTGCGGCAGATGAGCTGAAAGTAATTATTGAGAACAAAAATGATTTTCTCTGGGCGGAAAAAAACAGGAAGCTGGTCAAACCCGGCTGCCATCTCTTTCTTCAACCGGAATGGAGCAGGTTCAGTGAGGTCATTTCCGATATTGTCAGCTACGTCAGACAAAACACAGAATGGAGGATCTCACTGCAGATCCATAAATTTATGCGTATACCCTGAGTACCGTTCAATCTCTTACAGACTGATCCTTCTGATACTTATACTATGCTTTACCTCAGAAAACACGTTCGCACAAAACTACCATACCGCTTCCAACAAGGCCCTGAAAGCTTATAAGGAGGGGGCACAGGCATACGATTACTTCAATTTCAGCAGAGCTGAATCATATCTGAAGGAAGCAATAAAAATCGATTCAGAATTCTACGAAGCCTGGCTAATGCTTGGTGAGCTCATGACAGATCTCAGAAGGTTCAGTGAAGCCGCCAGCTACTATCGTAAGGCAGTCAGAATTGATTCCTTGTTCTACAGACCGGTATTTTTTAATCTTGCCAATGCCGAGTTCATGTCGGGAGAGTATGAGAAAGCACTTATTCATTATAAGGTTTATATCAGCCAGCCGGGCATATCTGACAAGAACAGGTTAAAAGCGCTCAGAAACATTGAAAACTGTGGTTTTGCCATTGAAGCGATTAAAAAACCTGTCCCGTTTAATCCGGTTGACATTGGTAATGGCATTAACACCCGCGATGATGAATACTGGCCATCAATTACTGCTGACGGACAAACAATGATGTTTACAAGGCAGGCGCGGCCAGTTGAGAGGGGCTCTTTTACGGTACAGTCGCAGGAGGATTTCTATATCAGTCAGTTCCGCAACGGAGCATGGCAGAGGGCAGTAAATGCGGGCCCTCCCCTGAATACCCGCGGTAACGAAGGAGCACAGTCTCTCTCATCCGATGGAAACTATATGTACTTCACCGCTTGTGACCGACCGGGAGGAATGGGAAGCTGCGATATTTTCTTCTCATCCCGCCTGGCCGATGGCAGATGGTCCGAGCCGGTCAACCTTGGCCCTCCTGTTAATACCCCTGCATGGGAATCACAACCCTCGGTCAGCTCAAATGGAAGACTCCTTTTCTTTTCAAGCAGCAGACCGGGAGGTATGGGAGGAAAAGACCTGTGGTATTCCGTGCTTGACGGCAATGAGAAATGGTCAAATCCAAAGAACCTCGGTGAGACCATCAATACAGATGGAGATGAGATGTCGCCATTCTTTCATTTCGACGGAAAGTCTCTCTACTTCTCGTCAGACGGAAGACCGGGAATGGGAGGCTTCGATATCTATATGTCAAGGATGCAGGAAGACAGTACATGGACAGTTCCGCTTAACCTTGGATATCCGATAAATACTTACAACGACGAAACGGGCCTCGTTATTGAATCGGCCGGCCAGAGAGCATACTTCTCGTCAAGGAGGGATAATGAAACCGGGAAGGACATTTTCTGGTTCGATCTGCATGAATCTGTTAGACCTGATCCGGTGTCGTACCTTAAGGGAAAGGTCTACGATAAGGAGACTGGAAAACTGATAAGGGCCAGTTACGAATTGATCAACCTTACTACCGGTACGATACTTATCAGTAATTCTACTGATGCCGGTGGTGATTTTCTCGTCTGCCTGCCTTCCGGAAACAACTACGGGCTGAATGTCAGCAAATCAGGGTACCTGTTCTACTCGGAAAGCTTTATGCTGGAGGGTGAACACTCTCTTGTAGAACCCTTTATCAAACAGATACTGCTTAGCCCCCTTAAAGTCGGAGAGCGAATGCTTTTATCGAATGTTTTTTATGAAGTTGATTCATGGGAGCTTAAAAAGGAGTCTGTTATGGAACTGGACAGGCTGGCGGGTCTGCTTGAAGAGAACAGAAATCTTGTCGTTGAAATTGGAGGGTATACCGATTCCACAGGCACAGATGAACATAATCTCGTCCTCTCGGAAAAAAGAGCTCTGTCGGTTGTCAGTTATCTCAGGGAAAAGGGGATCATGCCGGAAAGATTGAAATATAAAGGATATGGCAATACTTCGCCCCTGGGTGACAACATTACTCTTGAAGGCCGGAAGCTCAACAGGAGAACAGAGGTGAAGATAATCGCAAATGAAAAATAGCTGTCATGACTGACAGCTATTCTCCTTTACTCACGCTTATTGTATGCAGACATCAGCATACATATTACAACCTGATTCAGATGGTAATTTTATTGTTGGAAAGTTTGTTCAAACCAATTCTGTTGTTTCCCGCAATCGTTACAGGGATTGAGAAATAGATTCCGGTACCTTTCAGCCCATTGCATTCAACCCTTATTTCACCCCTGAGCAATCCAATAAGCTTTCTTGAGAGGGCAATGTTAATAGCCTGGTATATATCAGGAAACCTGCCAAGGGAGCAGTTCAGATCGTCTGTCTGAAAAAACTCTTTTGTTATTGAATATCCCTGCCCTGAATCAAGGATATAACAATTAAGGCGATTGCCTCCAAGAGAATAGCCGATCTTGATATACCCCGATTTCGTGGTGTGCAGGGCATTCTGAAAAAGATTGCGCAGCACCCTGGCAATCTTGTAGGAATCGACCATAATCTCAGCTGATCCGGGAAACTGGTTTTCCGTCACCAGCATCAGATCTGCATATTTTTCCGCTCTCATTATGCTCCTGAATTCCGAAAAAAGCTCATCAAAAAAAACATTAGTCCTGACAGCTCTCTCCTCGGCTTTGGAATTTCCTGCCTCGATTATCGCAGTATCAAGAAAATTGTCGAATAATCCTATCAACTGTTCACATGAGTTCATTACCTGTGTTCCAAATTCCGAGCGCTCGTTTTCGCTGTACCCATCCTTGTTCATTATGTATGAAAAGGCAACAACTGCATTCATGTGCGTTCTCATCTCATGTGAAAGCCCTTTCAATAATGTGGTACTGTTCATCATGGACTGTTCTGCGCCGGATGCTTTTGCCGGATCAGTATTTTTTTTTGGCCAGGATGTACCTTCAAGGTTTATAGGGTGACCGGATGTATCGAACATACCAGAGTAAGATTTATTATACCTTATTTGATTTTCCGCAGGATCTTTCTGGCATCTCTTTGGTAAATGCTGCTGGATTTCTTTATTTCCTGAAGCTGGCCGATCGCTTTTGTCTCTTCGTCGGTCCTGATGTAACAAAGTGCAAGATACCACCTGGCATCCTCGATGAAGAGGTTGTTGTTGTCATCTATAACACTGGTAAATAGTTGCTTGGATTCAGGATAATTAGAGATTTCAAAATTAGAGACGCCTTGCAGTAAAGTGGACTCCATGTCCTTCGGATTGTTTTCCAGGACTTTGCTGAAATAAATGGCCGCTCTCCTGTAATCATGGATCTTGTAGTAGTCCATCGCCATTAAATAATCAGGATCCGGCTCAGCAGTGTAGGACCTGGAGCTTGCAGTTGTCTCGTATGCACTGTAATAACGGTTCATAATCTCCTCGCTGGATAATTTCTTGCCCGGGATTAAAGCGATACCCCCTGCAATTGCCAGAACAACAATCAGTGCAGCATATTTCATTTTCACAGGTCGCCGCGCTTCTCTTTCAGCTCTCACTTTCTCCCTGTTCTTTTCAATTACGGCAAGCTTCTCCTTCAGCGTGAAGATCTCGCGCTCCTTCAGAAAATTGTCTGTCCTTTTCCTGAGTTCAGCTTCATGTCGAAGCTTCTCGTTGCCTTCAAGTTCCTTAAGGAACCATTTCTTTTCAGCATCATCCATCTCTCCGGCATTGAACCTTTCGATGAAATATGAAAAATCAATTGTTTTCATAACTTTATATTTAATTAATGTATATTTCCAATATCTTAACAACAGATATATAATAAACTGTATGTTAAAGGAATCGTTAAACTCTCCGGCCCTGTTGAATATTAGTTATGCCTGCAGGCATGCACCTATCTACAGATGAAATCGCAAAATGCAAATAACAATACTCCCACAGGCAATATTGCCCGTGAAGAACTAAATCTTAACCGGCGGTGGATTGGGCATTACTATCGGATCACCATCCTTGTTTCCTCCGCGGACACAAATCATTTCCTCATCGCTAAGAATAAATTCTCTCAAAATGTCTTTTACTACTTCCAGGTTCAGGGTTTTCATAATATTGATTTTTTATAGTTTGTACTCCGGTTCTGTTCGAAACGCCTTTTACAGCTTACATTGTTACATGTCAGGAAGTGGGATTTTGTGACATAAAAAAATCATCTTTTTTTAATAAAAAAATCACATTTACTGAAAATCAATTGGTTAAGAAAGATGAGTTAGGCTGTTTGGCTCCACATTTTGGATTCTGGTATAAAGTTGTAATCTTTATACGGGGAAATCTGTTTTAGGTTGTTTATGCATGGAGTGCAAAAATCATATTAAATCCCTTGTGACCTGGCTGATCATTATTGCAGTTTTCAACAGCAATACTGCCTTCGCTTGCTTCAGTGCTGCCAGTTCCGGTTTTGAGAAACTGCTTGCAACCAGTAAGGACCCTGACAAAGCTATGGACCGGCATTCACAAAGTGTCATGGCACTGAATTCATCACTCCGTCGGAGTATCACGCTGAACAATTTCTCTGAAAGCCATACCATTATCGCCAGAATATTACCTGCCCTTGCCCTGGACACCGACTCACTTGTTCTATCGGAGTCCTTTTATCTTATCGGTGTTTTTAACCTTCTTACGGGAAACAACAGTGATGCTGTCAAATATCTGCAAAAGGCTGAAGTGATCAGGGAAAAAATTAAAGCACACGACGATATTTATGCCAGAACACTCTATAACCTCGCAGTTGCCTTTAATTACAATGGAGACTTCCGGAACATGTATAATTATTCTTTAAGATCACTGAATGAGGAGGAGAAGCTTTATGGCAGCAACAGCACTGAACTGATTGGCAGCCTTTCAAATCTCGTTAATGCAAGTATAGAGCTTCAGGAATATGAGAGATCCATTACATACGGGAACAGGGCAATCAGGATAATTAATAACCTTGAAAATGAATTTAACGCTTCAGAGCTTGCCAACCTTTTTTATAATATCGGTGTCTGCCATATGAGGTTGTCCGATTATGCCAGGGCAATCCCATATCTTGAGAAAACTGAATCGGTTTATGATAAATGGAAACTGAAAAAGGATGACAGATTCATCAATCTGCTTAACAGCCTGGCAATAGCTTATGATTACCTTGGTTTTTCTGATAAAGCCGATGATTACTACAAGAGGGGTGTCATTATCGCAGGGGAGTATACCTCAATAATTGCAAATAACATAATAAACAGTTATGCAATCAGACTTGCCAAAGAGGGCAGGACAGGGGAAGGAGAAATGGTTCTCGCAAAATTGATGGGTAAAGGGTTGAATGTATATGGGCCCGCATCAAGAAATTATATTGAGACAATAAAGAATTATGCGGAATATCTGCGAGTTTACAGCAAACAATACAGCAGGTCGCTACGGTATTATTCCATCTGTATCGAATATTTGAATTCCCACGGGGAGGATCTCCTCCTGAGAGAACCTGTATTACTGGGCTATTCTCTGGCGCTATCTGCAACCGGCAGATCATCGGAGGCACTGGACATTGTTCAGGGAATGCTTTATCCCGAAACTGATGCCAGGCTGGGCAGCAATCTGGAAAATCCCCCTCCGGAATCATTGAAGAATGACCTTCGCTCTCTCGACCTTCTCAGGACGAAGTATACGATTCTATGGGATATTTTCGAAAAATCTGATGGGCCGGAATACCTGTTTGCAGCTGCCGGTACTGCAGAACTTATCATTTCGGTTCTGGACAGAGTCAGGATCAACCTGTCGGAGGAGGAGAGCAGGCTGATTCTTGGCGATCGTTACCGCGATTCATATCTTTTTGCGATCCGTGACTTCGGTCTCTGTTATCAGTTCACAGGCAGAAAGACTTTTTTTAAAAAAGCGTTTGAATACTCCGAGAGAAGCAAAGTGGCCGGATTGCTTGCCGCAACAAGGGAGCTTAAGGCGACACAGTTTCATATCCCCTCCGCTATTGCTGACCTGGAAAGGGAGCTGCAGAGGGAAATCAGTCTTAATAACGCAAGAATTCTGGCTGAGAATTACAAGGATACGCCGGATGAATACCTTCTGAATGAATGGAACGATAACCTTCTCAGAGCTTCACACGAAAGGGATTCCCTCATCAGACTGTTCGAAAAACAGTAT
>JAHYJA010000218.1 GCA_019429325.1 Bacteroidales bacterium | reverse complement strand
TAATGAAATGATGATTGATCTTGGCAAGGTGGCAGATCTTGCTGAAGTGATGGTTAACGGCAAAACTGCAGGACTGTTGTGGCAGGCTCCCTTCCGCACAGACATTACAGGTTTGGTGAGGAAGGGAACCAACACCATCACCATAAAAGTCACAAACCAGTGGACCAACCGGCTTGCCGGGGATCAGAAGTTACCACCTGACAGGAAGATACTTAATTCCCCCCTGTTCGTATTCCGCAGAGGCGATCCTGATCCTTCAGGACTTCTGGGCCCGGTCAGGATTTTGAGATGCGTTTATTAGGAGCATTTGAGGATAAAATTATTAAACACTTAATAATATGTGGTTTAAAGCTTTAATTACAAGATCATTGATCATCCTGTTCCTGGCTGAAGGTACGGCGCAAGTCACTCATGCTCAGAACAGTCCGGAACTGGTAGCGGGTATTCCGGTCAATTATGATGAATCACTTACCGGGACATACACACTTCCTGATCCCCTCGTGTTTTCTAACGGCAAAAAAGTAAAAAACAGTAAGCAGTGGGAAAAGAAGAGAAGACCTCAGATCGTTGCCCTTTTTGAAGAGTTTCAGTATGGAAAGGCTCCTGCTGCTCCTGCAAAACTCTCTTTCGATGTTTTCGATCCCGGCACACCGGCGCTGAACGGCAAGGCCATCAGGAAGCAGGTCACAATTTATCTTACAGGCGATACATCAAAATTAAAGATGGATCTTCTTGTTTATGTACCGGCCGGTGCAGGTAAACCTGTTCCATTGTTCTTTAATGTCGGGTTTTCCGCCAACTCAACCGTTATAGATGATCCGGGGATTAAACCGGGTTATATATGGGGCAGGGAGGGTACGCGCATCCCTGTCAAGCCGGCAGGCGGCTTCGGCAGGATGGATATAGACCGGTTCCTGGCAGAAGGAATTGGTTTTGCAACAGTTTATTACGGAGATATTGAACCCGATTTTGCCGACGGCATAAAATATGGCATCAGGGGGCATTACCTGAAGCCCGGGAGCGATTATCCCGCACCTGACGAATGGGGAGCAATATCGGCATGGTCGTGGGGACTGAGCCGTGCCATGGATTATTTTGAGACGGATCCTCTGATCGATTCAAGGAAAATCGCCCTGTTTGGTGTTTCCCGGCTGGGCAAGACAGTACTCTGGACTGGCGCCCGTGATACCCGTTTCGGGATGGTTATAGCCAGTTGCGGAGGAGAGGGTGGCGCCGCCCTTTCAAGACGTTGGTTTGGCGAGACCATTGATCACATGACTCATTCCACAAGGTATTTCTACCAGTTTGCAGGTAACTGGAGGAACTTCAGGGATGATCCGTCAGCATCACCGGTCGACGGACACATGCTTGTTGCCCTTATGGCTCCGAGACCGCTCCTTCTCCAGACAGGAGACACCGATCACTGGTCCGATCCGAAAGGAGAGTTCCTTGCCGCTGTTGCCGGCGGACCGGTATATGAGCTTTACGGTAAAAGATCCCTTGGAACGGATGTCATGCCTCCTGCCGGCCAGCCCATCCTGAACGACCTCGCTTACCTGATGCACGCCGGCGGTCACGGTGCGATCCCGTCCGACTATGATGTGTTCGTAAGGTTCATGAAGATGCATTTCCTGAAATGACGGAAGACGGAAGACCGAAGACCGAAGACCGAAGACCGAAGATGGAGGTGGTAAAGAGTTGGTAATCAGTGATCAGTGATCAGTAATCGATCTTTAAGAATTCCCCTTAGCCTTGAGCCCAGCCGTCGTCCCGATATATCAGGAATATGGCTGGCAAAGCCTGTGCCCTGAGCCCAAAAAAACCGATTACCGAATACTGAATACCGATTACCCAATCATATATGGTTTTCCTTTTATCTTTATACTTTTGTCTTTTATCTTATAATTTAAGTTATGAAACACTGTCCAATTTTAGCCCTGACCATTCTTGTAACACTCTCCTTAATCTCGATTGCCAAAGCCCAGTATCTTCCCCCAACCCAGCGAACCTTCACCCGCCAGGACACTCTCCGCGGATCGATCACTCCCGAGCGTGCATGGTGGGACCTTACTTACTATCATCTCGATATTAAGGTCAATCCGGCCGACAGCACCATTTACGGATATAATACGGTTTATTACAGGGTGCTGGAACCCGCTTCCGTCATGCAGATTGATCTCCAGGAGCCGCTGAGGCTCACGGAAGCCACACAGAATGGCAGATCACTTAAAATAGTCAGGGAAGGCAATGTCCACTGGATACACATGGCAGAGAAGCAGGAGAAAGGGAAGATCTATTCCGTTAAGCTCAGTTACGGTGGGAAACCACGGGTCTCAACCAGGCCCCCGTGGATGGGTGGTATTACCTGGAAAAAGGACAGCAAGGGGCTCCCTTTCGTGGCCTCTTCGTGCCAGGGCGATGGTGCCAGCCTGTGGTGGCCCTGCAAGGATCATATGTATGATGAACCCGACAGTATGTTGATAAGTGTTACCACACCTTCAAACCTGATGAACGTTTCCAACGGGCGTCTCAGGAGCTCAGTAAAGAACAGGAACAAGACTATTACATGGAACTGGTTCGTTGCCAGTCCGATAAATAATTACGGGGTCAATATCAATATTGCCGATTATGCCCATTTCTCTGAAGTTTATAACGGGGAAAAGGGACCGCTTACATGCGATTATTATGTTTTGAAGGAGAACCTTGAAAAGGCAAAAGTACATTTCAAACAGGCCCCGAAGATGCTTGAGGCTTTTGAGCACTGGTTCGGACCATATCCGTTCTATGAGGACGGATACAAGCTTGTTGAGGCACCCTACCTTGGCATGGAGCATCAGAGCTCGGTAACCTACGGTAATGGCTACCAGAACGGTTACCTTGGCAACGACCAGAGCGGCTCAGGGTGGGGTCTTAAGTTCGATTTTATAATCATACATGAATCAGGCCACGAGTGGTTCGCCAACAGCATCACCTATGAGGATATCGCGGATATGTGGATACACGAGAGCTTTATCAACTATTCCGAAAACCTTTATGTTGAGTACCATTACGGTAAGGAAGCAGGCACCGAATATGCACTTGGTACCCGCAGGGGAATCAGGAACGACAGGCCCATCGTGGGTTTATATGATGTCAACTACAGCGGATCGGGCGATATGTATCCCAAGGGAGGCAACATGCTCCATACCCTGCGCAATATTATCGGCGATGATGAAAAATGGAGGGGTATTCTGAGGGGATTGAACCGGGACTTTTACCACCAGGTTGTAAAGGGATCACAGATAGAAAATTATCTGAGTGAACATACCGGAATGGATCTGAAGCCCTTCTTCGATCAGTATCTCAGGGATATAAGGATCCCGGTTTTTGAGTATCATGTAAAAGATAACGAGCTGACATTCAGGTGGAACAACTGCGTTCAGGGATTCAATATGCCGCTGAAGATATATGCATCGGGAGAGGAAATAATACTCAAACCAACAGCCAGGTTCACCACTGTAAAGCTTCCTGCAGGAACCCGGTCGATAACAGTCGATCCCAATTTCTATGTGGCGGTGCTGAGAATGACAGGAAAATAGCGGAGAGCGTAGAACGTAGAGCAGGCTTTGCCAGCCATAGCTGGACGGAGGACAGCAACGGCTGGGAGCAGGCGAAAATTGTCCGGAACTTCCTCACTCCGTTTGTCAGGGTCTTGAAGGTCGTGCAGGTCCTGCAGGTCCTGCAGGTCGTGCAGGTCTTGCAGGTCTTGCAGGTCTTGCAGGTCTTGCAGGTCGTGCAGGTCTTGCAGGTCGTGCAGGTCTTGCAGGTCTTGCAGGTCGTGCATTCATTCTGTCTTTCTTCTG
>JAHYJA010000029.1 GCA_019429325.1 Bacteroidales bacterium | reverse complement strand
ATAACTTAAGATCGCTGATCTCCTTATTCTCTTTCAGTAATTTCCCGTAAAGGTTAATTATTGAAGGGGATTTTACCGGCAGGTTTATGGCTTCTGTTTCATCAGCCTGAAAGATCAGTTTCGATCTGTTTCTGATCTCCTCCCTGGAGGTTACGAAAGGTAATCCTGCTCCGTTTATGCAACCTGAAGGACAGGCCATTACTTCCACCAGGTGATAGACAATCCCCGAATCAATGTTCGCCTTTAACTTTTCAAGTCCGGTCAGACCATCCACCACTGCGGCTCTTACCTCTTTGTCTTCGTAAGGCAGGGTGATCTCCCTGAAGGAACTGCCGGAACGAAGTTTCCTGAACAGATTGTTTTCAGTCTCTTTTCCGTACTTGTTAAAGTGAAGCAGTCTTAAAACTGCCTCAGTCATGCCTCCCGATACTTCCACCATTCCGGCAGATGAGCTCTTCCCACCAAGGGGCTCGTCGAAGGGTTCCCTGTCGCTGTTGCTCATATCTATCCCGTAGAGTCTGATCAGTCTGGCCAGTTCCCTGACAGTAAGGACGGAATCGACATCACTTATGCCTTTCTTCATCATACCGTCGCGGCGCGCTTCAAATTTCATGGCAACGCAGGGTGTGGCTGAGACCGAAAAAATCTCACCGGACCGGACCCCAAGCTGATCAGTCACAAGTGTTTTGACCAGGGCACCGGTAATCTGTTGAGGAGATTTAAGAGTAGAGAGCAGCGGAATAATATCGGGCATGAACTGTTCCGCATACTTCACCCAGGCGGGACAGGCTGTAATATAGAGCGGACTTTCTGAGTTCTCCTCTAACTTCTTCTGCAATTCTGCGGCAGTCTCTTTCAAGGCTATATCAGCGCCTGTCCCGGTTGAAAAGACCCTGTCAAATCCAATTTTTCGAAGGACCGCATTAAGAGTCTTCTCAAAATCCCTGCTGTACTTCTGTCCCAGCGCTTCGGCAATCCCAACAGGAACCAGGGGAGAATATTGAATGACTTTTGTTATTTCCGGTTTGTTAAGATACTCCTGGACCTCCGTTATGCTGTGCTTCTCATGAAGAGCGCCGGTTGGGCAGATCATTACGCACTGGCCGCAGTGGATACAGCTCGAGAAATTGAAATCCCTGTCCATAGCTGCCCCTATATGTGTTTTTCTGCCTTTATTGATAAAATCAAGCGAATTTGCAGTGACGACCTCTTCGCATATCCTGACGCACCTGCCGCAAAGGATACATTTTGACAATTCACGCACTATTGCAGGGCTCGACTGATCGAGCCGGAGCTTTATTTTCCGGCCTCGTATACGCCTTTCCCTGATATTGAGCTCTTCGGATAACCTCTGCAGTTCGCAGTTCAGGTTCCTGTCACAATAGAGGCAGTCATCGGGATGGGTTGAGAGAAGCAGTTCTACTATGGTCTTCCTGGCACTTATCACTCTCGGGGAATGGGTTTTTATCTTCATCCATTCCTCCACAGGCTGTGAGCAGGCGGTAACAAGCCTGTCGCGGCCCTCAACTTCAACCACACACATCCTGCAGGCACCGGTTGGTGTCAGATCCTTAATCCTGCAAAGAGTCGGAATAATTATTCCGTTGCGGTTAAGGGCAGACAGGATCGTTTCGCCCTTTTCAGCTTTAATCTTCTCGTTATTTACCGTGATTGTAAAAAGCATAGCTCCTATTTAATCAATACTGCACTGAATTTACACACATCGAAGCATATACCACAGCCCGTGCATTTCTCTTCAACTATGAAGTAAGGCTGAAGCCTTGTTCCATATATCGCGTTTACCGGGCATTTTGCAGCACAAGCCGTGCATCCCGTACACTTATCAACATCGATGGAGAAGGTTCTCAATCCACGGCAGATGTTTGCACGGCACACCCTGTCAAAAATATGTTCCTCAAACTCCTCCCTGAAATTTCTCATTGCGCTCAGGAATGGATTGGGGGCCGTTTGTCCGAGACCGCACAGGGATGTATCCTGCATCACCGAGGCAATCGTTTCGAGCTGCATCACCCCCTTGAACCGTTCGAGGGTTGTTCCTGAATCTTCACTGACAGGTTTTCTTATGACATTCTCAAGGATCTCAAGCATCCTGCCGGTACCTTCGCGGCAGGGTATGCATTTTCCGCAGCTCTCGTTACGTATAAACTCCATGTAGTACCTTACCAGATCCACCATACAGGTACTTTCGTCTATAATAACAAATCCGCCGGCACCCATACCGATACCCTTCTCCTTCATCTCATCGAAGTCAACCCTGGTGTCGAGATGCTCTTCAGTTATAAAAAAGCCTGAAGCGCCGCCAAGCTGGATAGCTTTGAAGTTCTTTCCCTCCCTGATGCCGTCTGCAACCTCATCCAGAACCGTTCTCAGGGTTGTCCCCATTTCAACCTCAACCACGCCTGAAAAACGGCTTTTGCCGGTGAGGGCAAAAACTTTTGTTCCCGGGCTGTTTTCTGTTCCCATGCTTCGGAACCATTCCGGTCCATTTTGCATAATGAGTGGAACATTCATCAGTGTTTCGACATTATTGATCACGGTGGGTTTGCCCAGCAGACCGCTTGTTGTGGGGTATGGGGGTTTTATCTGCGGCATTCCTCTTTTACCTTCGAGGGAACTGATAAGGGCAGTCTCCTCACCGCACACGAACGCACCAGGTTCTGATTTTATGAAAATGTCAAGGTTATATCCGCTCGAAAAAATATTATGTCCCAGCAATCCGTAATCGCGTGCCATATTTATTGCATTCTGCATCCGTTTTCTGGCATGTTCCGAACCTCTCCTCATATAGACAATGGCAGACGAGGCGCCGATGGCGTATGAGGCAATAGCTATCCCTTCAATCAGCCGGTGGGGATCACTCTCAAGGATTGTCCTGTCGGTAAAGGCTCCCGGATCGCTCTCCTTGGCATTACAGATAAGATACCTGGTTCCTGAGGCGGTGTTCAGTGCATGCTTCCATTTAAGTCCCGTCAGATATCCACCCCCGCTGCGGCCCCTGAGGCCGCTCTTTTCAACAATATCGCAAACTTCCTCAAAGGTGTAGTTGCGGATCGTTTTTACATAGGTCCGGTATCCGCCGCGCGCAATGAACTCCTCAATACTTTCGGGATCGTAACACCCGCAGTTGTTAAGAACCACACGCTTCTGGCCTGCAAAATACGGAAGCTCATCGATGAAGGGAATGCCCGGCCACAGTTCAAATCCTTCAGACCCTGACTGACCAACAAGATCATCATTCAGTATATCGTTGTGGAACACACCGTTAAGCAGAGGTTCAACCTTTTCCTCCGTTATATTCCTGAAGTAGAGCTTGTTCTTACCCGGAAGCTGCGTGCAGACCATGGGTTCAAAGCTGGCAGGTCCGGCACAGCCCACTCTGGCAACAGATGCTACAGAATTGTTTTCGGTCAGATAGGTCCTGACCGAATTGTATGTTCTCTCCGAACCCGCTATAATACTGCTTGTTCCGGAGGAAACGCTGATCACAGGCTTACTGCTCCGCTCCCTGCGCACCTTCTGAAGTTCCTTCTCCACACCCGGATCCAGGGTGTCTGAAGCGTACAGCAGAACCTTCGATATAAGAAAACTCTTCAGATCTTCCATCTCAATCATTCTCAAATAAGTATTTCAGTTTCCCGACAAGGTCAGGTAACTGTTCGGGCCTTACATGTGATACATAATCGTCGTTGACCAAAATAATGGGACCATTGGTACATCCTCCCATACACGATACGATCTCGTAACTGAACAACCCGTCGCGGGATGTTTGTCCCGGTTCAATACCTGTGATCTCTCTGATCCGTGAGATAACTGAGCGGGAACCGTTCAGGAAGCAGGATGTTCCGTTGCAGATGCGGATATGGATCCTGCCTGCGGGAATGAACCTGAACTGGTCGTAGAATGTAGCCAGCCCATATATTTTTGTCGTGCTGAGACCCAGGTACCTTCCAGTCCTGACGATGGCATCCTCCGAAAGGTAGCCCTCGCTCTCCTGAATACTCTGCAATATCGGAATAAGGTCCTCTCTCCTTACGGGTTTGTAACTCTCAAGTATCTCATCAATCTCCATTTTCTTCAGAAATATAATAATATACAAAAATAATAATTTTATTGTTATTAATTTAACAATGTTTATTAATTAACAATAATTAATATATTTTTGAAAATTGTCAATACTTCTATATATTTGATTATATGTGATATAGCGCAATAATTAATATCAGGCTTTAACAAGTGATTAATGCTCAATTTACAGTTCTCATGCAGATTATGCTAACACGGATTCCCCCGGAAAAAACTCCGGTTATACTAAGAAAAAAATAATTACTACATTTGGGATCAGTGTTTTTAAATAAACAGAAGCCGGTATGGCTCGCATCATAGAAATGCAGATTTGTCTGGGCAGTTCCTGTTTCTCGAGGGGAAATAAGGATATTGTCATGTACATTAAGGAATACCTTAAGAAGAATCATCTGGATGACAGGGTTGTTTTCAGGGGATCGCGTTGCATGGATAAATGCAGTAACGGACCAAATCTGAAAATCAACGGCAGGATGATTGAGGATATAAGCATGGCAAACATTGAAGCCATTATGGAAAGGGAATTTGGTAATATTAAATAACATATACTATTAACAACCAGTAACTCTTACCCGCCAAAGCCTTCTTCGATCGCCGTAGCAAAGCGAAGGTGATGGCGACGGCGGGCAGCAACCAGTTTTGTAATGAATACCCGCAAACCCGTAATATACATTGACGACAAAAAATGCAGAAATTCATACTCCTGTGTCCGCGTTTGTCCGGTTAATGCCATCGAGGTAAGGCCTCAGAAAGAACACCCGCGTGTTATTCCCGGGAGGTGCATCGGGTGCGGTTTATGTTTTGTCTCGTGCACACCGGGGGCAATTGAGTTTAGGGATTCAAGAGAAGAAGTAAAAAGGCTGCTCTCCTCCGGGAGGAAAAGCGCCGCTCTTATCGCACCAAGCATAGCCTCCGAGTTTGACGATATAACCGACTACAGAAAATTCGTCAGCATGATCCGCCAGCTCGGGTTTGATTATGTTCATGAAAACTCATTTGGCGTTGACCTCATAGCAGCTGAATACGCTGAATTATTCAACAAGGCTGAAGGGAAATACTATATTACGGCGAACTGTCCGGCAATAGTCAAGCTGATCGAGAAATTTCATCCTGAACTTGTTCCCAACCTTGCTCCCCTGGTCTCCCCCATGGTTGCCACGGCGATGGTGGTTAAAGAGCTCTACGGAGACGAAGTGGCAGTGGTATATATCGGACCCTGCATCGACAGCAAGGATGAGGCTCTTCTTTACAGGAACGGAAAACTCATAGATGGTGTTCTCACGTTCATCGAACTGCGTCAGTTGTTCAATGAATCCGGGATACAGGAGAGGCTGGTCAAAATGTCTGAATTTGATCCTCCTTACGGACACTGGGGAGCACTCTACCCATTGCCCCCGGGAATAATCCAGGCTGCCGGGATAAGGCGCGACATGGTCACAAGCAGTGTTATAACAGCATCAGGTAAAGAGGACATACTCGAAGCTGTCTCCGATTTCGATAAGTATATAGACACTATACATCATCATTTCAATCTTTTCTTCTGTCACGGGTGCCTTCTCGGCCCGGGGATGGAGCATCACACGGAACGGTTCAGGAGAAGAGCCCTTGTGAGCCGTTATGCCGAGAAGCGCGTTAACAAGCTCGACAAGACAGCATGGAAGAGAGATATGGAAAGGTGGTCTGAACTCGATTTTTCAAGAAGCTTCACACCCAATGATCAGAGAATACCAGATCCTCCGGAAGAAGCAATCGATGAAGTTCTTAAAATAATCGGCAAGGCTGAATCTGACAATGAGATCAACTGCGGGGCGTGTGGTTATATGTCGTGCAGGGATTTTGCCAAAACGGTCGCTATGGGACTTGCCATTCCGGAAATGTGCCATACATTCAACCTGAGAAACAAACAGCAATATATCGAGACCCTCCGGCAGACCAACAAGAAGCTGGCTGAAACGAAAAAAGCCCTGAAAGAGTCCGAAGAGATTTCCCTGAGAGAGAAAGAGGTGGCTCAGGCCACATCCGACATGATGAACAATATGCTCGAAAAACTCCCCACCGGAGTGGTTATTGCAGACAGCAACCTGAAAATCCTTCATTCCAACAGGAGCTTTATCAATATAATCGGGGAGGATGCCGTGGCGATATCGGAAATTATTCCGGGACTCGCGGGCGCTGAACTGAAAACACTTATCCCGTTCAACGTTTATAATATGTTCACCTTCGTCCTTAAAGAGGATGAACCGGTTGTAAGCAAGGATATTCATTTCGAGGACAAGATGCTGAATATCTCCATCTTCCCGATAAAGAAGAACAAGATGTGCGGTGCCATCATACGCGATCTCTATTCCCCTGAAGTACAGGGAGAAGAGGTCACCAACAGGGTAACAGAAGTTATTGAAAAAAATCTGGAGATGGTTCAGAAGATAGGATTCCTTCTGGGTGAAGGTGCCTCAGAGACAGAGAAAATGCTGAATACCATAATAGAATCATACAGGAAAAAGAGCGGGGACCAACGGTAATCTGAGCCTTCTTGAAAAATGACTTTTATATTGAGGTTAACAGCCAGCAAAGGAATCATGATGGTGAAAGGATCTGCGGGGATGTCTTTCTGTATCGCTACCTTAAGGAGGAGGACAGGGTGATTTGCGTCCTCTCGGATGGCATGGGCCATGGGGTAAAGGCCAATATCCTCGCGACACTCACTGCCACTATGGCCCTCAACTTCACCCAGGAACACAAGGAGATTGACCGGATAGCCGAAATAATCATGAATACTCTGCCTGTGTGCAGCGAAAGAAAAATAAGCTATTCGACCTTCACCATTGTCGATATTGACAGTACAGGAAAAGTGAATATACTTGAATACGATAATCCGCTGACAATTATCCTGCGGGGACCCAGGATCTATGACCCGTCGTGGAAGAGAGTCGTTCTTGAGAAGGGGAAACACTCGGGTAAGATCCTTCAAACCTGCACCTTTGTTCCGGTCAAAGAGGACAGGATAATCTTCTGCTCTGATGGTGCATCCCAGAGCGGTATGGGGGGCGACACCCATCCTTTTGGCTGGGAGCGGGACAATATCGCAAGCTATGCGGCTTCGCTGGTAAGGAATGAACCGACCATCTCGGCAATGATGCTTGCAGGCAAGATCGTAACAATGGCGCATAAGAACGACGGTTACAAAGCCAAAGACGATATAAGCTGCGCTGCAATTTATTTCCGCGATCCGCGCAAACTGCTTATCTGCACCGGACCACCTTACGAGAAGGAAAAAGACACCACTCTTGCGGAGAAGGTGAAGACCTATCCGGGGAAGGTCATTCTGTCAGGAGGCACAACGGCTGATATCGTTGCAAGGGAACTTAACAGGACCATTGTCGATGACCTTATCTTTGAGGATCCGGAACTTCCTCCGGAGAGTTTTCTCGAAGGCATAGACCTGGTTACCGAGGGTATCCTCACCCTGCAAAAAGTGAATGAAATACTGAAAAATTACAATAACAGTGTCAAACTGGGAAAGGGACCTGCAGATAAGATAGTGAAGCTGATAATGGAAAGCGATGAGATACATTTTATTATCGGGACCCGTATCAACATTGCGCATCAGGATCCGAGCCTGCCGGTTGACCTGGAAATCCGCCGTACAGTAGTAAAGCGTATCGCCCGGCTCCTGGAGGAAAAATGGCTCAAGAAGGTGAGCTTTGAATATATCTGACAGTCTCAACTGCCCTGAAGAAACTCAAGAGCCTTACTGAACAGATGTGGCTGAATGTCAGGGTAAGTCAGGTTTTCCGGCAGAGTCTCTGCCAGAATAACCTCGTCTATCTCATAAGAATCCGGAACTTTGCCCATGCTCCTGACATCTGCAAGAAAAAGTCTTCCATATCCTGTAGATCCATCTTTTCCGACTGAATATGAAGCAATGCATTCAAGAGTGAAAACTATGGCTCCTGTCTCCTCAGCCAGTTCTCTCTTCGCCGCTTCGTATGGTGTCTCGTCAGCCTCAATATGACCTCCCGGAATCTCCACCGTCGTCCTGTTGCGATGGCGCACAAATATCCATTCATCATTATACCTTGCAGCAATCACGGAATATGTAAATCCCGATACCGGTATATAATCAGGACTATAGAATTTAACTGTTGTCATTGAAGGATATTGGTATCACGAATTTAATTATATCATTGTAATTATTAAATAAGTATTTTTATGAATTCATAAATATCAACCGGTGCTTATTCTTTTCTTATTAATTGTTGAAATCCTGACATTCATTGTCTTAAGAGATTTTTTCTATGACAAATCCCGGATAAAATATTTTTTTTCATCAGCATTTAATGGGGTCCTTACTATCTGGCTCTGGATCCTGGTGATCGAAGCGACACTCTATAAGGGCATTTTTGACATGCCTGTGAATGTCTGGATCCTGATGAATCTGACAGGCATGATATGTGCTGTTGTTGCTCCGAGGATTATACTGATCATATTTCACTTTTCAGGAAAGATAAAACGGAGAGAGACTGGCGGTTTTGTAAGATCCCGTACACGGAAGGGTCTTATCATATCCTTCATAATCTTTTCAATCATAGCAGGCGGTTCGCTGGTCGGAAGGTTCAATTTCAGGACCGGGGAGGTTACCATCAGGATTAAGGGTCTGCAAGGGGAGCTCGATGGACTGAAGATCGTTCACCTGTCCGATTTGCATCTGGTATCATTTTATCATCACCACGACCTGCTTGAGAGGCTGATGGAAAGAGTTAACAGTTACAAACCCGATCTGATAATCAATTCCGGGGATTTCATCAATTACGGGTGGCGCGAATTTGACAGGTTCGACACTATACTCGTGAAGGCGGCAGGCAGGCTGGGGAAGTTTGCAGTTTTGGGCAATCACGACATAGGAACCTACCATCCTTACCTTACCGAAGCTGACAGGGAACACAATATTCTGATAATGAATAATCTGATCAGTGCCTCGGGTTATAAGGTACTGAACAATGAATTCACAACAATAAAAAAAGGAAATGCCAGAATAGCAATTATTGGCGTGATAACGATGGGCCAGTTCCCCGACATCATTTTCGGCGACCTTCAGAAAGCTACTGAGGGGCTTGACAGCGCTGATCTGAAGATCCTCATAATGCACGATCCAAATCAGTGGGGGGAGGATGTAAGGGGAAAAACTGATATTCAGGTTTCACTTGCAGGTCACACCCATGGCATGCAGTTAGGTATCCTTACAAAGAAGCTGAAATGGAGTCCTGCGAGGTTTTTCTACCCGCACTGGCACGGCCTGTATAAGGAAGGTGATCAGTTCCTTTATGTAAACAGGGGACTTGGAGTCCTGGCAATACCCTTCAGGATATGGATGCCCCCGGAAATCACACTTATTAAAATAATTTCAGAGTAATCAGACCGGATCAATTCATGGATAACCGGGAAAAAGAACGGGCAGGGATATCATATCCCTGCCCGATTAAGTCGACCCAACCTTTTCTTTCGCACTAACCTGACTAACCTATAAGCAAAGAATTGTTTTTAGTATCCAAAGAATTAAAAACCAGTTGGATAAACTTAGTTTGAGCTCATTGCTGAGGTCTTCCTGCCGGACGTCTTTCAGCCTCTTTTGTCTTGAACAATTCGAAAGTCTTGTCGCCAAGGACCGGCTTCAGTTCCTTGTCGCGGGCCGTGGTGATCTCGTTCATCTTTTCCCTCATGCCTTCACGATTATCGGCAGCCATAAGTTTCTGCCTCATCTCAGTTGTCTGCTTGGCATACTTGAGAATAATGTCGTGAACAGCTTTGGTTTTTGCATCATCGAGTTTCAGATCAGTCTTCATCCACTCGACTGTTGTTTTTGCTGTTTCTTCAGGTGTCCGTTGCTGCCTCTGGCCCTGCTGTGAAAAAGCAGAGGTTACCAATACCGAAAGAAGAATCACAAATAAAAATCTTACACTTTTCATAACGGATTGTTTTAGTTACATATCATGAGACAGTCGTTACAGGATAATTATTCCCTGTAATCTGATTTTTAGTATTTTTTAACATTACCAGGTGATAATCCCCCGGGCGAACCGGAGGTTATAATAAGTGATGTGTGGGGCGGATTGATATCAGGTATTTTCATTAAATTGCGGTACAAAGCTTAAACTCCGGCCAACCATGAAGAATACGCTTAAATGTCTGATATGTGCGGTACTCCTTTTATCCCATTCATGCAATGATGAAAAGAGCGGGTGGATTCGCGTCAATCAGCTGGGTTATCGTCCCGGTGATGTTAAGGTAGCCGTTTTCATGAGCAGCAAACCGGTTGATATCACATCGTTCAGTCTGATAGACGCCGGGTCGGATAAAATTATAAAAACCTTCCGGGTTACCGAAAAATCACCTCCTCTCTCCCACTTTGTGAGCTGTTACCGGTTGAATTTCAGCGAGCTGCAAAGCACAGGCTCGTACAGGATCAAAGCCGGAAAGGCCGTCTCACCTGAGTTCAGGATAGCCGATGATGTATATGACGGTACCGCAGACTACCTCCTCACTTACATGCGCCAGCAGAGGTGCGGGTTCAACCCTTATGTCGACGATTCCTGCCATACCCACGATGGCTATGAGATCTACAGCAGCGAAGGTGATTCCGCCCGGGTAGACGTAACAGGCGGATGGCACGATGCCGCCGATTACCTTCAATATGTTGCAACCTCGGCAAATGCGACATACCAGATGCTCTTCTCATACAGTAATCACCCCGGGGTGTTTAATGATAATTTCCTGGCCAGTGGTAAAACCGGCTCTGACGGAATACCTGATATCCTGAATGAGATAAGGTGGGGTATCGACTGGCTCCTCAAGATGAATCCCGAACCACGAAAGATGTATAACCAGATTGCCGACGACCGCGATCATATCGGGTTCAGGTTTCCAAGCCACGATACCGCAAACTACGGTAAGGGAAGGGAAAGACCGGTATATGTTTGTACCGGCGAGCCCCAGGGGCTTTTCCGCTATAAGAACCGGGCAACAGGAATAGCATCAACTGCAGGTAAATTCGCTTCCGCCTTTGCCATCGGATCCAGGGTCTTCAGCACAATGGATCCCGATCTTTCAGGATTACTCAGGAATAAAGCCCTTGATGCTTTCGGGTACGGACTTGAAAATCCCGGGGTGTGCCAGACGGCGCCCGGAACCGCTCCCTATTTCTACGAGGAGGATAACTGGGTTGACGATATGGAACTTGCCGCGATGGAACTCTACAAACTAACGGGAGATGACAAATACCTGGTTCATGCGGTTGATTTCGGGCGCAGGGAGATCGTTACCCCATGGATTGGCAGCGACACGGCACGACATTACCAATGGTACCCCTTTGTGAACATGGGTCATGCACTCCTGGCCGGTGAAGAAAACATCCCCTACAGTACCGAGTTTGCGGGCTATATGAAGAAGGGTCTCGAACTTACGGGTGAAAGGGCCCAGAAAAATCCTTTCAAGGTCGGGATCCCGTTTATCTGGTGCTCAAACAACCTGGTCGCCGCCCTCCTTACCCAGGCACAGCTCTACGGAAAGACAACAGGCGACAATTCCTTAGCTGAACTTGAAGCAGCACACCGCGACTGGCTGTTCGGATGCAATCCATGGGGGACAAGCATGATCGTGGGTCTTCCGGCCGACGGTGACTTCCCGGTCAACACCCATTCATCCTACGTGGTTAAGGGAGGACAGGTTTACGGCGGTCTGGTTGACGGTCCCGTCTATCCTTCGATATTCAACTCGCTTAAGTACCTGTACCTATCAAAAGAAGATGAATACGCTCTTTTCCAGACCGATATGGCTGTTTACCACGACGATTTCGCTGACTACTCCACGAACGAATGCACAATGGACGGAACAGCCTGCCTTATCTATTACCTCTCATCTCTGCAAACAAGATGAGAAGGATCCGCAGGTCATTTAAGGCACACGGACAGACCAGGTTGGTTTCTGGTGAGAAACAAACCAATGGTATTTCATACACAGTGATTTACTCCCGCAGAAGGAGCATGGGCATCAGCGTTCACACCGACAGAAGGGTGATCGCAAGGGTGCCGATTGGCACCAGCGACAAAACTGTTGAAGAGATGATAAGGGGAAAGGCGGAGTGGATAAAAAAAGCCCTGAACCATTATGAAACCCTTACCAGGATTGACCCGGATGAGAGCCTGAAAGACGGTGACAGGCTATTTTTTATGGGAAAGGAGAACCTGTTGAGAGTCATACCATCCGACAGGTATTATATCAGGAGATCTGATCACACCATTGAGGTTGGCATCAGAGTGGAGAATAATCCCCTGATAATAAATGCAATGCTTGAGCACTGGTATGGAACAGTCGCAAAGCCTTTCCTGACGAAACAGTTCCATGAGACTCTTGATAATTACCGTAAATATAATTTCTCCCCCACCGGGTTTGCGGTAAGGAAGATGAAAAAGAGGTGGGGAAGCTGCACATCGAAAGGGAGAATTGCGATCAGTTACGATCTCATAAAGCTCGATCCGGTCTTTGCCGAGTATGTCATCCTTCACGAGCTGTGCCATCTCCGGCACCATAACCACGGACAGGGATTCTATAAACTCCTCTCAGAGGTCTATCCCGACTGGAAGGCCGTCAGGGCTGAGCTGAAGAAGATAATAAGGTGAGTTTCAAGGTTTGGCAATCAAAGATTCAAAGATTCAAAGATTCAAAGAATGAGTCTACTCCGAAAAGTAGGACAAAGTTATAAACAATTGATTGTTAATAAATTATGTTCCACGTGGAACGTATTTATTTGATATTTAAATAGTTAATGCTTATCTTTGTTTTAATATAAAGATCAAAGATAATGTTTAAGAGATCAAAAGACGGCACCCGGCAGGATATGTTCAGTAGCATCCCTTCAATGCTAACGGGATCTTCCTATGAGCAATACCGAGATAATAGTGCCTGGCATAATCTATTTCGCATCCAGATGGTAGAGCGGGTCGACGAACTTATTTTCAAACCGCTCTACGATGAAACTATGGGAGCGCCTAATTCTTCTGCCCGCGTACTGGTTGGCATGCTTGCTTTAAAAGAAGGCTTTGGATGGAGTGACAATGAGCTCTTCGAGCAATGCAGGTTTAACCTTTTGGTGAGAAGTGCATTGGGGTTGTTCAACATCAATGACAGCCTTCCTGCCCAATCGACCTATTATCTTTTCCGCAGACGGATTCATGATTATCAGAAGAAAAATAATGTTGACATTATTGAGCTTGCGTTCCAACAAATCACAATGGGTCAGGCATTGGATTATCAGGTCAGCGGACGGAGTATACGCATGGACAGTAAGCTTATCGGAAGCAATATTGCATGGTGCAGCCGTTATGAACTTATCCATGATACCCTGGGATTGTTTTACAGAGAGATGGACAAAACATCTCCGCCGAGACTCTCCGGAGATGATTTAACCTTGCTTACAGAGGTCTCCTCTACTACTGGTAACAAAGTGGTTTACCGCTCAACGCGGGAAGAGATCCAAAATAAACTGACCACTCTGGGGATATTGTGCTACAAAGTTCTTTCAGTGTATGAAGAAAAGGAAAACAAGTATTACTCCACACTGAAGCGTTTGTTCGATGAACATTTTCGCATTGAAGAAAACGGGAAGATTGCCCTCAAACCTAAAGAGGATATTAGCTCTGGCACTCTCCAGTCCGCTTATGATGCAGATTGTTCTTACCGCGATAAAGATGGGTTAAAAGTCAAAGGTTACAGCGTGAATGTAACCGAAACATGTGATGATGGGTCATTAAACCTTATAACGGATATCCAGGTAGCAAAAGCTAACAAGCCCGATACAGAGTTTATGAAGCCTGCCGCCCGGCAGAGCGCCTTGGTATTGGGACACAATCCTGAAAACATTCATGCAGATGGTGCTTACCAAAGCCCTGCTAACGTCGAATATTGCCGGTTAAGGAAAGAAATCCAACAAATGCCCATTGAAAAAAGCATCAAACGAAACAACGTGGAAGCCACCATCTTTCAGTTGTCATACCATACCCGAAATAATAAAACCCGGTACAGGGGATTAATACAACCTAAATTGAGCGATTCATAAATTTACTGCCTCTTTTCATTTCACATGGTTAAAAAATTTGGCTGATTTCTAATGGCAGGAGTCTAAAAATAAATTTTTTCTGTGGTTTTCGGAGTATTTTTTCATTATTACCGGTGTTTTGATGTCATTTTTTATTGGAATCGGCACACTTATCCCATTAACACTTTGTTTCACAGGTAATTGATATGTCTTTTTCTGTTTTATGCTAGCTGTATCTGTGGTGGCGATTGGCATCTTTTCCATAAAAGCTCGATGTTTATTGTTTCGTAAATGCTTTTTGTGACATTCAATACAATGTTCCTTGCCCTGGAGGTTATCTTGACAGCAAAATCAATAAGCTTTCTTCGGAATGTGTTGGGGTAAGCAGTAACTGGAATCACCTCTGCTGTGACATCCTGCTTGTAGGCTTCAAAAAGAAAATGTGTAAATACCAGCATAAAGTAATATGCCCTGTTCATTCCAAAGGATTTGAAAGGAAGTTGCTCTTTGGTAGCAAGCTCTTTGAGGCTGCGGTGTATCAACTCGTCAGCTCCCCTCTGATGTGATTTTCTAACAATGGTCTCAGCTTCAAACCACTCATCCCCACCGGCTGCCCGAAGCCTCTCATCTGCCGCGGGGCAGTTCCCGATATTTGTATAGATAATGCTGTCAGGCTTACTAAATCCCATAACATATTGCCCGGTGTCATCCCTGTGTAACCTGGTGAAAAAACAACGACGAAATTTTGACCAGGATTTTAGCCTGCTGGCATACTCCACGAATTGCCATACAGATTTATCCTTCGATATTGTATTAAATGCATCGGCGGGCAGGTCCTGCACGTATTCCGTCACATCATCATACAATTTACCTGTTGTAATATAATGAATATTAAACTCTTGCTCAAATATCTCGAAAGCTTTCTGATCGAAAAAACCGCTGTCACTACAAAGCACGATCGGTACCTCAGAACTGTATCTCTTACGTATGAGCTTAGCAACTGCACCAACCCTGTCAATATAATCGGTCCCATGATTGGAATGGGCACTGCCTTTTCTGAAGAGTACGTCTATAAGGAAGGGCCCCCAGCTTATATGAAGGGGCTGAAAGCCTTTCTTGCGCTTGTAGGTAACTTCATTGCCCTCACGTTTATTGGCACTGTTGTTATCCAACACCATCGTATCTGCTCCCAATACGATAACCGGTGGGTTGGCAATAGATAGTCTCCAAAAAAAACAATTCATGAAGTATCTTATTGAATATGTGATCTGTAACGCAAGCTAGTTTTGCGAAATAACGCTTGATCTGGTGAGAAGAGGCCAAATGATCCTTCCTGCATTCCAAAAGGGCAGCATACCCATCATCCTCTTTGATCTGATCAAAACCACTAATAGACATGTTGGTGCCATCAATGAAAAATGCAATAATCTGTTTTAGAAATTGTTGCAATTGCAATCCCTTCCTGTTTTTGAAAAGCAGTGAATTAATAGTGCCTGAAATCAGCCTGTATAAGCCGATCTGCTCAACGTAACGTAGAAATAAAGGGAGGCCCCCACGCGCAGAAATTTTATCGTTTGTTAAGCCAATTTTTGTTATCTTAGTGCTCATAAAAGATAGTCTTGTGCACCTGAATGGTGAAGTGTTGTTTTTTGTTTTTAACACCTTTAAATTACACATTCTCACGAAGATAAGCAAGCTATCTTTTAGTTTTTATTAACAAAATCGCTTAATTTAGGTAACACTTAATACTTTAATAGAAAGTTTATTTTTAACTCATAAATGAGAAAGTCACCATAATGATTCTCCAGGACTTTTTAACAAATAAGAAATGATTTGTATTATTGTTCAATATGTGCTAAGTAAGCAGGTTGTGTTGATAGCCTAAGGAAGGTAATGTAATTTATGCATCTCTGATTGACTGTAAAAAACCTGTTTTAAATAATGCTTTCAGGTTTTGTGGCCGATTTGGTGACTGGAGTTGGATTTATTAATATGACACTTGAACGAGTTTTTGCCATCAAGCAGGAATTTATTGGTGTTTAAATAGCTTCATCAATTTCAATTAAACATAGATAGATGATAAAAAGAATAATTATTTCTTGTATTTTGGTTATTATTTGCTGTTGTGCAGATAATAGGAATTATACCTCATTTATAGAATCTATAGATATCGTTTCTGCATTTAATAGCAGAGGAACGATACTTCTTAGCGAAATTGCTGAAGATATAGAATATATTCCCCTTGAAACAACTCATAATTCAATTCTTGCAAGTCCGAATTTTGAAATCACTGATGAAAATATTATTGTTCGTGATATAAAAATTGGAAACCAGATTCTTCTATTCAGCAGACAAGATGGGAAATTCATTAAGGAAATATACAGATCAGGCAGAGGCCCTGATGAGTATGGGTTAGTACCTCTTCAACACTTCTTCAATTACAAGGATGGTACATTTTATGTTTATAGCCTTGACACTAAGTACCTGTGTGCTCTAGACATCAATGGGGAAACAGTCAGAAAAATTAAATTTCCTGAATGGGAGGATCCAGCATATGTAGGAGGCATGGTAAGGGCAGATTATGGTACAAATCTGGAGGAGGGAATATATTTATGCAAAATTCCTAATTATTCTGGTGTTGAAACTAAAAAGGTTATGATATACGCTAATGATACCATCCTTAAAATCTTCCCAAATTATTTGCAATGGGGAAGAAATAATGGAACTATAACAAGAACTAAATCAATCTTTAGCACCAATTTTTTCAAATGGAACGATCAGGTTTTTTTTAAAGAATTATTTAATGATACAATATTCCGGGTAACGAAGGATACTATATTGCCTCGAATTCTATTTTATTGTGGTAAATTCTCTTTCCCATATGATTTGCAGGGTGAAATTCTACGGCCAAACAATGTTGAGCATAATTATTTTCTGATTTTAGATATTGCTGAGAATCAACGTTATATTTTCTTCCAACTTCTGTTCAGGAAACAAGTATACACTTGCTTTTATGATAAGATAAGAAAAATTACTAGAGTCGGCGAACATACTGGGACTATACCATCTGCATTTATCGATGACATCACAGGATTTCTTCCATTTACCCCCGAAAAAACAACATTAAATAACGAAATAATTGGTACACATAATGCTTCAGAAATTATGAGATGGATTGATAATAACCCAAAAGAAGCATATAAGCTGAAACATAGATTTAATTGGCTTAATGATATTAATGAATTCAGCAATCCGGTAATCGTCATAGCAAAAAGCAAATAAACCTTTCAGAACACTAAGTAAGGGGATTGATAACCACGCATCATCTCAGTAAAATTTATAACACTTTTGGTCCCCCTCAACACTGAAGATTTTCTTCGTGTCCGATTTTGTCCGATTTTGTCCAATTTTTTATTGCTGCTATGTCAAAGTGATTGCCGAAATTTGTACTTGAACAAAATAACTGATTTGAAAGAATAGGGCAGGAAGCTGAATTTAAATGCACAGAGCGCAGAGCGCAGGGCACAGAGCAGAAAAGAGTAAAAAAATACAAGCCCTGAGCTCTGAGCCCAGCCGTCGCTGTCCTTCGTCCAGCTTTGGCTGGCAAAGCCTGAGCCCTGAGCTTCTTCTCCTGCCAGGACCTTTCCTTAACAGAAAGGAGGCGTACCCATGAGAAGATAATAATTTCCCGTGACTACGGTAACGGCCTGTGAAACGATAAATCAGGGAATTAAAATAGAGGTTTTAACTAATACAATGATTGTCATGAAAATATTGAGAAAATTAGAGATCAATCCTGAAAAACTAATCAGCAATGAAGATCTTCAAAAGTTTCGAGGAGGTTGGGTAGGTCAATGCGCCGTATATGAGGATGGTAATTACCAGGGATTGCATGATTGGTTTTGTTATGTGGAATATACCTGGCAATGTGACTCAAGTTGTGCGCAGCATTATTCACAATGGTATCAAAACTGTACTTGCTTCTGCAATTATCCTTATTAGATTAATTTATTGAATGAACTCCTGATGAAGAAGGAGATTATTATTATTCTCATATTGATCTGTGGCTGTAAACAGAGACCTGGCACTGTAAATCTTAATCGTATTGACTTTTATGCAAATCCCGGATCTGAAATCTCAAACCTTTCCGAAATAGCCACTGAGATAGAGTATATACCCCTTCAAATTATGGGTTCCGGAATTTCGGAAATAAGAATAACTGATGACAGATATTTTGTAAAAAACTATTCTGAAGAAATAGAGTGCCTGGATAAGAATGGCAGGTTCCTGTACAAGCTGTCAAAGAAAGGGAACGCTTCCGATGAGTATGGATCAATACCCAGTTATGATGTAAATTCGGGTGGGCAATTGCTTGCGCTTTCAACCTATAAGGCAATAAAAATCTATGAAAACGACGGCACAGGTTTCGTCTTTCTGAAGTCCGTTGATATCACTAATCCGGTCACCTTAAGCTTTGTCCCGGGTAAAATCAATCTGTTGCTTTCATGTATTAACCCTGGAAATATACCTTTCGTTGATATACTGATAAATCCTGAAGGAGACACGCTGGCTACGAGACCAAATGGTAACCGCTTAAAAAAAGATCTCAGGCCAAGTATTTTTTTGAGGGGAATACAATATAAGTATGACCAATCTCTCTTTTTTAAAGAACCGTTTAACGATACGGTCTATACAGCCGGCATGTCCGATAATATCAGCCCGTACCTGGTGATTGATTCTCACGGGAAACAGATTACTCCGGGAATTGTGGACCGTACACAATCAGGAAAAAGTAAGAAAAAATTATGGGATTATTTCAATATCATGACTTTCGCGGAAACTTCACGTTATATGATCGCCCTGATCATATACAGGAAATCAGAATCTGTTCGAATTTATGATAAGGCTTTGAGTAAATACTTTAGCTTTAGCAACAGTTCATTATACATTAAGGATAATATAAATGGCGGTGTGGATTTTACCCCTAAATATTGTGACGGGAACAAGCTATACTATTGGATCAGTGCATCAGAACTGATAGATCATGTTGCCGGTGGAGGTTTTAAAAATTCTGAAGCCATACCTGAAAGGAAAGCATACCTGAGAAAAATTACTGATTCCCTGCAAGATACAGACAGTCAGATTTTAATAGTTGTCACTCCTAAGGAATAGAGTAAACATTAACGCGGCAAAACATATTTTATGAATCTGCGATTTAGTTTTTACGCTTTTTTATTAATGATATCAGCTGCCTCCTGCAATAATCGCAAAAAGGTCGATAGCACCATACTGACTATTGATGTTGTTACGGATATTGATAACATGCAACAAGTAAATCTGAGCCAGCTTACAGATAACATCTTTTATATAGCACTTGAGAACAGGCCAGATATCTCAGTTGGAGATCACCCCTCTTTTGACATTTCAGATAATCTCCTGCTCACCTCTGACAGGGAATCAAACTTGTTAATGTTTGATATGTCCGGGCACCTGGTTGTGAAGTTTGGTAAAAGGGGACGGGGGCCTGAAGAATATCTGAACATCAATAATCTTAGTTTTGGCAAAGACAATAAGGTATATTTCAACAGTAAGGACGACTTGTTCGAATTTAATCCGGATGGTTCACTATCGGGGAAGTATTCGGGATGTATGCTGGTTGACAATACCTTTTATTTGCATCAATGGTGCATTGTAAATGACACATTGATATTTGGTCATATCCAGAACGATTCAGGACAGACCAGATATAAGGCAATTCTGATCAATCGGCACGGTAAGGTCAGGCGTTATTATCAGAACTATGATTTACTCGAAAACCGGCAATCAAGGATTGCAGGAGGATCAACACAAATCTTCAGATTCAAAGGAACGCTTTATTTTAAAGAGCAGTTCAGTGATACATTGTTTTCACTTAATAGTGATTACGAACTTATTCCGGAGTACTGTTTTAATCTCGGAATACTTAAAATGCCGGCTTCAGTAAGGGTGAATTTCTATGAATACTTCAAAAAAATAAACGATTACATAGCCATCGAGGGTATCTATCCTACTGAAAATTATATATTCCTTAAGGTTAACTTTGGTAACAGGTTCCCTGCCAGAAGAATGAGTCCGGGATCAGATGAATTACGTGCACCCGGAGTAGTTTCGACAAATACTACAAGAGCCTGGACTAATACAACATTCTGTCTGGGAATTTATGACAAAAGGACTCGTGATTTGCATTTCAGTAAACCCACCAATACCGATAATCCGCTTTTTACCTCAGGTATTTATAATGACATAGATGCCGGACCAAGGTTTTTTCCCGGAAAACAAATCAATGATTCTACCATGGCAATGACAGTGTCCGCCAGGGAACTTAAGAATCATGTTGATAGTGATGATTTTAGAAATAATATACCCAAATATCCGGAAAAGAAAAAACAGCTTGAGGAACTTGCAAACAGCCTGTCTGAATTTGATAATCCGGTCTTTATGCTTGTGAGACTAAAGAAATAAGAATCTCAATATGACACTTAACCTGACAAATCCGAAAGAGAAGGGCCGATTAAAAGCTGGGGGCGGACTTTGTCAGCCGTAGTCCCGCAACATCGGGACGAAGGTTGAGAGCAGAGGGCAAGGAGCAAAAAAAACAAAACAGCTTTACTTGTAATTTGTTGGTAATTCGATTTATTTGTTTGTGAAAGATTTAGGAATTCTGGAATTTGATCGTACGGTTGAAAAAATAACCTGCTGATTTTCAACGTAGCAAAACCTAAATGTTGACGGTTTTATCTTTCTTAAAGTTTGATTACTTGTCACTTATAAGCGCAGGATTGAGAGCTGTTGGCGATGGAGCGAATAATTTGTTTCAATGTATTATAGATTCCTGATACATATATTTATTATTCTTAAATTTGCATAAATTAATTGTTTAATAATGGAAGCTTTGCTATTGAATAGTGAATCAAAGTCAGATATGAAATTATTGCTGGAGCTGGCAAAGAAAATCGGGGTTAAAGCAAGAATTATTACTGAATCAGAATTAGAGGATATTGGCTTGATGAATGCGATAAGACAAGGGAGGACAGAAGAATTTATTGATAATCAGTCGTTCCTGAAAAAGCTCCGCAAATGATCGTAAAGATTGACAGAGTATTTGAAAAGGATACGGATAAAATAAAGGACAGGAGGATTCTTGTTAGAATAGCTGGTATTATTGAAAAGGTCAGTAAAAGCGACGATATTTCTAAAATACAAAGCATAAAAAAAATAAAGGGTTCAAATAAATTCTATCGAATCCGGCTGGGGAATTTCCGTATTGGAATTATAGTTGATGGTGATATAGTTGAGTTTATCAGGTGTTTACATCGCAAGGATATCTACAAATACTTTCCAAAGTGATTATCAATGAATTCCGCATAAAGGATATTCATAATTAATTGGCCCTCCCAAGTGCAGATCCAATCCTTCTTCCTGAAGAGCCCGGGGCGGGGAGCAGGCTTTGCCAGCCATAGTCCCGATTTATCGGGAAAACGGCTGGGGGCTAAGGGCAAGGGGCACAGAGCACAGCGCGCAGGGCTCAGAGCAGGAAGCGTAGAGAGTAAAGCGTAGAGCGTAGAGCTTTTTCTCTTCCGTTCCCCTGTCGCGGAATTGCGTCGCTTCGCTCCTTATCTTCGGACTTCGGACTTCGGACTTCCCCAACGAATATATTAGTTAAAATATTCATTTATTTAAAAAATATTTCATAAATTTATGATCCTGAACATAGTTGTGAGTCTTAATAACCCACGCAATGAAAGTCAATATCCTTATTTACATCGTGTTACTGATTGTATTAACCTTTTCGTGCAAGCAAAAGACGGCGGAGAACCTCGAAGAGATGGCACGCCGCGCAGCACGACCCGAGGCGGTCCTTGTGAAGACCGTGAAGCTCGAACCTTCAACCTTCTACCACGAACTGCTGAGCAACGGAAAAGCATACTCGTCACGAAAGGCAGTGGTCCCGTTCAAGGTGAACGGAATAATAACCGAACTCAATATTCAGAACGGACAAAAGGTCAGGGCTGGAGACCTTCTTGCAGTGATCGAGGATTTTGATTACAGGATGCAGCTCACACGGGCACAACAGGGTTTTGAGAAAGCAGAGATCAACTTTAAGGATGACCTCCTGAGCAGTTTCAGAACTACCGATACATCAGGTCTGTCAGCAGCAAAAATCAAGATCTCACGCATCCGCAGCGGGCTCAATGACGCAATAACTTCACTCGCAGTGGCGGAATATAACCTTAACAATACCCGCCTCCATGCGCCGATAACCGGTACCGTGGCAAACCTCGAGGCCCTTCAGTGGAACCCGTCGCAGAACTACAAGGACCTCTGCTCGATCATCTCCGACGAGAATATGGAGGTGGAGTTCCCGGTGATTGAGTCGGAATACGGTTTTATCAGCAAGGGAATGCCGGTGGGAATTATCCCTTTTATTAACGACAGCACCTTCATTACAGGAAGGATCACCCAGATCAATCCCCGGGTGGATGAGAACGGAATGGTAAAAGTGAGGGCTGATTTTCGCAACAATGGCAGGTTCATCGACGGTATGAACGTACGTGTGGTGATCAGGAAACCCGTGCCGGACAGGCTGGTGGTGCCCAAGGAGGCTCTTGTTATCAGGCAGGGGAAGGATGTGATATTCGTCCGGCAGGATTCCCTGGCAATATGGAAATACGTTACCGTTGAATTTGAGAACAGCACCAGCCTGTCGATAAAAGAGGGACTTGCACCGGGCGACCTGGTGATCTTCCGGGGAAATGTCAACCTTGCCCACGAAACAACAGTCAGGGAGGAATGAAGGACGAACCTCAATACAGTTCATTCTTATCCACATTCACTGTCAACATCCTTTTCGTGATGCTGATCATTGTCGGTGCGGCGATGATCCCTTTGCTTTCCCTCCAGCTTAATCCCACACGTTACCTCCCCTCCCTCACAATAACCTGGAGCTGGCCGGAAGCACCGGTAAGGGTTGTTGAACAGGAAGTTACATCAGTGCTGGAGGGAGTTCTCGGAACCGTTACCGGGGTGAAGAAGATCTCGTCAACCACGAACAACGGATCAGGAAGGATCACCGTTGAGTTTGACAGGAACACCGACCTGAGGGCAAAAAGGTTCGAAGTAGCGTCGCTCATCCGGGAATCACGAAAAAGACTTCCTGACAGGGTGTCATACCCCGTCATCAGCATGAACATGCCCTCAAACGAGACAGGTACAACCATCCTGAGCCTGCAGGTGAACGGTAACGCAAGTTCTTCTTACATATATACCCTGGCCGAAGAGATGATAAAACCTGCCATCGCGGTAATTGAGGGCGTTTACAGCGTGAATATTTACGGTGCAACACCCCGGGAGTGGGAGATCATATATGATCAGAAAAAGCTTTCAGCCCTGGGAATTATCACCTCCTCCATTAACAGCGCAGTTAACAGCTACTTGCTCGAGGCGGAAGTTGGAGGCGCTGCAGAAACGTTTACCGGCGGATATACAAAAAGGACCTACATTACACTCAAAGGAAACAACTCTGACAGCTTCACCTGGGACAATATCCCTGTTGCCATGGCGTCCGGACGCATAATACATCTGTCCGACGTGGCACAGGTTAAACTTAAGGAACAGCAGCCCCAGAGCTTCTACCGGATTAACGGCCTTAATACGGTAAACATGAACGTAAGCGCAGGAAAGAATGTGAACACCATCAGGGTTGCCGGTGAGGTGAAGAACGTACTAAGGAATATCAGGAGTGAGCTCCCCCCGGGTTACAGCATAAGGATCTCCGCAGACAATACGGTCTATCTTAAGGAGGAGATCTCAAAGAACATCTTCAGGGCGCTCCTTTCGGTGGTGCTCCTTCTGATGTTCGTGCTCCTGGTAAGCAGGGAGTTCAGATATCTTCTGATAATAGCCATCAGTCTCATTGCCAATATATTCATCGCTTTTATCTTTTACTATCTCTTTAAGCTGGAGATACATCTCTATTCGCTTGCAGGGATAACAGTTTCATTCGGCATAATAATCAACAACACGATTGTCATGACCGATCACATAAGATATCACAGGAACCGGAAAGTCGGTATATCGCTTCTTGCTGCAACACTTACGACGATAGGGGCTCTGGTCGTGATCTTTTTCCTTGATGAGGCCTCGAAAGTGACTCTTTCCGATTTCGCCGCCGTGGTTATAATAAATCTTTCCGTTTCGCTGGCCGTGGCACTTTTCTTTATCCCTTCACTTCTTACAAAGATTAAGCTCTCCCCTAAGTTCAGCGCGGTGATCATTGGAAGAAAGAGAAGGATCGTAAGGGTTACTCAGTATTACCTCAGGAGTATTGGTTTCATTATAAAACACAGAACAATTTTTATAATTGCTGCTGTTCTTGTTTTCGGACTGCCGGTATTCTATCTCCCTGACTCACTCCCCAAAGTACGTGACAGCCAGCTCAAAGATGAGGATCTTACAAAATTGCAGATGATATACAACAAAACTCTGGGTAACAGGAAATATGTTCAGGACATCAAACCGGTTGTAAACAAAGCTTTTGGCGGCACATTCCGGTTATTCAGCGAGAGAGCCAGGAACAGCAGGTTCTATTACTACCGCAGTTCCGATGAGGCTCAGCGGACAAGGCTTACCGTCAACATAGGGCTCAGCGAGGAGGGGCTTACAATACACGATCTGAATACTACATGCATGGGGCTGGAGAATATGCTGGCCTCATATGATGAGATAGATATGTTCACAACGAGCATTCGCGGGGCTGAAGACGCAACTGTAACAATAACCTTTAAACCGGAGCATGACTTCACGATATTCCCCTTTATCCTCAAGATAAGGATCGAGGACTATATGAACGGTATCGGAAGTTATCACGCTTCTGTGTACGGCGTCGGGAAGGCATTCAGCAACCAGGTCTACAGCGACTATTTACGGACCACCTATTCAGTGATCATGAAGGGGTATAATTACGATGAGCTGTACGGCTATGCTGAAGGATTAAGGGAGAGGCTTATCGTAAGCGGTAAGGGAAGGATAAAGGATGTGTATCTGCTGGGGGCGCCCCCCGACGGATATATAATGGGAAGGGCCACAAGGAGGACCTATCGCAACCGGCTCGGGATGGATAAATATTACCTTGCAGGAGCCGGTTCGGATATAGCACAGGCCTTCAGTGAAGCCCGCAGTTATTCAAAAAGCACATACCCCTTTCTGACAGCATTCATAAACGGTGTGGCGGCACCGGTGAGCATTAAATCGCTTCAGGCCGAAGAGTATGATTATTGGAGCTTTAATAATATACCCTTACCGACCCGTGATGCCGCTTTTGTCAGGTTAAAGGATTTCTCCTCCGTTAACAGGGAGATCACCGATAATGCCATCAGCCGCGAGGATCAGCAGTACCTGGTGACAGTAGGGTATGATTTTATAGGAAATTACGAGCTTGGAAGGATCATTCTTCAGCGCAATGTTGATGAAACGAACGCGGCACTTCCACTAGGGTACCGCGCAGAGACAGCATCATACACCTTCTCGTGGAACCAGAAGCAGACCAATTACTACCTGATCTTCCTGGTGATACTGATCATCTATTTCATTTGCTCGATCCTCCTTGAATCGTTCAGTCAGCCCTTTGTCGTAATCAGCCTGATACCCTTCTCCTTCATAGGTGTCTTCGTTACTTTTCATCTCTTCAGGATCACGCCCGACGAAGGGGTATTCGCCGCGCTGATACTGCTTTGCGGCATAGTGGTCAATGCAACGCTTTACATCCTGAACGACTACAACAGCCTGAGAAGAAGGAAACCTCTGCTGGATAAAAGGATTGCCTACATGAAAGCTTTCAACGGAAAGATAATCCCGATATTCCTCACCATGCTGGCGATAATAGTCGGTCTCATACCTTTTCTTCTCACCGGCAGGGATGAGAGGTTCTGGTTTGCCCTGGCGGCAGGCACCATCAGCGGACTATTATTCAGTATGATAGGGTTGTTTGTTTATCAGCCCCTGATGCTTCCGAAAGAGAGTCGTGCAGGTCGTGCAGGTCTTGCAGGTCGGGCAAGTCGGAAAGAATAGATTTTTGCAATTGAATGATTATGGGAACAGTAAAGGATTTTGAAGATTTGGCTGTCTGGAAAATGGCCAGGGAATTGGTAAACCAGATTTACAATGATTTCAGGGGAAGTAAGGATTTTGCTTTCAGGGACCAGATCTTCAGAGCCGGGATATCAATAATGAATAACATTAGCGAAGGATTCTGCAGGAGCAGTGATGCCGAGTTCAGGCAATTTCTCAACATTTCAAAAGGATCAGCAGGTGAAATAAAAAACATGTATTATATAGCAGAAGATCAGCATTATATTTCAGCTGAAGAAGCTTTATTACGAAGAAATAAATTACAACAACTAATAAACAGCTTAAGCAGTTTTATCAAATATCTGAAACCAGAATCAAAATAATGACCTGCAAGACCTTCAGGACCTGCAGGACCTGCAAGACAAATAAATAATATGGTAAAGTTCCTTATAACAAGGCCCGTCGCAGTAATAATGACCTTCCTGGCACTGCTGATGCTGGGAATAGTGGCGTCGGTGAGACTGCCGGTGTCGCTGATGCCCGATATCGATATCCCCGAGATAACCGTGGCCATATCGAGGCCCGACGTGAGTGCGCGGGAGCTTGAGAACAGCGTTGTAAGCATTCTCCGCAGGAACCTGCTGCAGGTACCCGGAATAGACAGGATCGAATCGGAATCACGCAACGGGAGCGCACTGATAAGATTATCGTTCAAATTCGGGAACGACATCAACCTCGCATTCATGGAGGTGAACGAAAAGGTTGACGGAGCCATGAACAATCTTCCCCGCGACCTTGAGCGCCCGAGGATAATAAAGGCCAGTGCCACGGATATCCCGGTCTTCCTGCTTAACATAACCCTCGCCGACAGAGAGGCAGGTGATGAGAAGTTCATTGAGCTGAGCGAATTCTCCGAGACTGTCATCAGGAAAAGGATCGAACAGCTTACCGAAGTTGCAATGGCCGATATCACCGGTCAGATAAAAAGGGAGATCTATGTCAGTCCCGATGAGGGTAAAATGAGAAGCCTTGGTATTACCGGCGATGATATCACTGAAGCCGTCAGGCTCAATAATATCAACATCGGGAGCATAATGGTGAAAGACGGGCAGTATCTCTATAACCTCGAGTTCAGTTCCTATCTGCAGGAGCTTGATGATGTAAGGAATATCTACATCAGGTCGGGCGATCGCCTGCTCCGGCTCAGGGAGATTGCGGATATCGGTATAAGGCAGGAAAGACCCCGGGGGTTCTATTACTCCAACGACAGCAGGGCCGTTACTCTGGCCATAATAAAGGAATCGTCGGCAAAGATGGCCGCACTCGAATCGAAGATGCAGGAGATGATCGATATCTTCAGAAAGGATTACCCCCAGCTTGAGTTCGAGATATCCCAGGACCAGACATTACTGCTTGACTATTCAATCTCGAACCTCAGATCGAGCCTGCTCGCAGGCGGAATTCTGGCCTTTTTCATCATGTTCTTCTTCCTGAAGGATGCAAAATCGCCCCTGATAATAGGCTTCAGTATTCCGGCCACGCTGGTCATAAGTCTTCTCTTCTTCTATATTGTAGGATTGTCGATCAATATCATATCTCTGGCAGGACTGATCCTCGGAATAGGTATGATGATAGACAATTCGATAGTTATAATCGAGAACATAACTCAATGGATCGACAGGGGCCTCTCACTGGTAAAAGCATGTGTGAAGGGGACCAATGAGGTGATAACTCCCCTTATCTCGTCGGTTCTGGTCACATGCGCGGTCTTTATTCCCCTTATCTTCCTCAGCGGGATAGCCGGGGCTCTGTTTTACGACCAGGCCATTGCCATTATTATCGGACAGGGTGTATCGTTGTTGGTTGGGATCACTCTTCTGCCAACGGTCTATTATCTCCTTTACAGGAGCGGCAGGGAGGGGGCTCTGACAAGATTTTTCAGGAGGATCAGCCTTAAAGGGATTGAGGAGAAGTATGAGGGCGGAATGGATTTCTTTTTCAAGTACAGAAAGGCAATGATAGTCTCGTTCATCGCGATAATCGGATTGATGGTATGGCTTTTCATGACGATGGAAAAAGAGCGGTTTCCGGCAGTGAAGCAGGATGAGATTGTGGTATCGATCGACTGGAACGAGAACATTGATATCAATGAAAATCTCAGGAGAGTAAGAAGCCTTCTGGAGGGGAACAGGGATATGATCCTTCAGGCTAACCTCTTTATCGGGGAGCAGAAGTTCCTTTTCAACCGCGATTACGATCAGTCGTACACGCAGGCGAAAATTTATATCAGGATAAAAGATTACGAACTGAAGGATATTATTGAGCAAAACCTCTACAGGGATGTCAGGCAGAATTATCCTGCCGCACTTCTGGAGACGGCTCCCCAGCAGAATATTTTCGAGAAGATCTTTTCCGCGGCGGAATCTCCTCTTGTTGTGGAATTGAGCCTGATGAAA
>JAHYJA010000028.1 GCA_019429325.1 Bacteroidales bacterium | reverse complement strand
AGGGAGGGTTATCGGGCTGTCAGGAATTGGATACGGATCGGCCATCACAATATCAAGTGCACCCGAATATCTCGTTGCAGAGAGAACAGGAGGCATAAAGACGATCGAGACAGGGTGCCAGGGGTCCGTTCTTTTTACAGTCCTGTATATCTCTTCGAGTTCAGAGGGGGGTATCTTATACCCGTTTGGCTCATCAGAGATATACCAGGCAAGAAGGGCAGGATGATCCTTAAATCTGTTGATCTCCTCAATAAGCCGCTCCCTCTTCCCTCCGGGGGTAATTCCTTCTATTACGGAACCAACGCCACCTCCGCCCGCAACAGAAAGAAGATTATAATGAACCTTCAGCCCGACCCTTGCACACCTGTCCATGTAAGCCTCCCTCTCCGGCAGTGATTCGGGTAATATTTTCTGATAAGGCGATATCATGTTAAAACCCTTCACAACCTCTTCTTCCGGAAGAGCAGGATGAACAGGCGAATAACAATAGAAACCGAATGGAAAGAATTGCTTCCTGTTGACAATCAGCCCTCCTGTCAGATTATCAGTCTTAACCTCATTGGGCTTATAAGGCAGAACAGTGAGACTGGTCCGCGAAAGATAATTCACCTTTCTGCCAGGAACATGTATTTCAGCTGAAACATCATAATTACCGGGACCCCGGGCGATTTTAAAAGGCACTCTGAGGATCTTCTTCCGGGGAACAAGAGAAGATGAAAAAAGGATCTCCCCTGCACTCTTAATATCGATCTTCAGATTACTCCAGATCAGCGAAGGGGGGATATGAACCAATATCTCGCCGCTCTCTTCGCAGGAGTAGAAGCTGTAACGCGGGTTGATCCTGAAGGAGACTGTGTCAATGGTCTGACTGTAAGCCTGATCATCCCCGGGAAAAAGGATCAGAATAACGATAAAGCAGATATATTTTCCCGGCAGATTCAGCATATTGTCAGCATGAGCTCTTTTTTTCCCGTTCACTCCTCATAATCTCAGGCCTAAGATAATGCAAGATGTTTTAATCTCAGGAAGGAAGTTAGTAAAATCTGATTATTTTAATCCGACTGATTTTTATATCTTGTTGGTCGTAAATTTCAATTACCAGCTTCATATGAAACACAATAAAAATTCAGACAGACAATTAATAGGCACAATCTATTCTGCCGGAGCACCACAGGTGGCAGAGATGATCGCCCTTGCAGGATTTGACTGGGTGATGATCGATATGGAGCATTCGGCTCTTTCGCTGAGTGACACTCAGAACGCCCTTCAGGTACTGGGTGAGGGGATTATCCGGATTGTCAGGGTACCAGGTAATGATGAGATATGGATAAAGAGGGTTCTTGATACAGGTTGTGACGGAATAATAATTCCTATGGTTAACAGCGCGGAGGAGGCTGAAAAGATTATCAGTGCATCGAAGTATCCTCTTGCCGGAAACAGGAGTGTTGGGGTCGCCAGGGCCCATAAGTACGGAGCAGAATTTAAGGAATATGTTTCCGATGCCAACAACGATCTGATCATTATGCCGCAGATAGAACACATTAAAGGGGTCAGGAACATTGACTCCATCCTTCAGGTCAAAGGTATCGATGCAATATTCATTGGTCCCTATGATCTCTCTGCAAGCATGGGACTTACCGGACAGGTGAATCACCCGGAGGTAAGGGCGGCAATAGATCTTATCAAGAGCAAGTGCAGGGAGGCAGGGTTACCTTATGCAATTTTCGGAGCCTCTCCGGAAGCGATGGAGCAGGAGTTCCGGGACGGCTGCAGATTCCTGGTCTGTGGCGTCGATCTGATGATACTGTCTGAAGCATTAACGATAATGCTTGACAGGCTCAGATTGCTAAGAAAGATCACCTGAAAATTATACGGGACACTTATATTATTCCTTTCGTTAAGCTCAAGCCCCAGCTCGCTTATAACACCGTCGGTGACGGGGTGAATAAAGCCAAGTGCCAGAAGAACGAGATCAGCATCGATGATCCTTCTGGTGTCAGGGAGAGGCCGAAAGGTTGAACGTCCGTTGTCTGACACCCATTCCACCTCTTCGGTTTTTGCCCCGGTAACCCGTCCATTTGTTCCTGTAAATTTCAGTGTTGAAACTGACCAGCGCCTTTCACAGCCCTCTTCCTGGGAGGTGGAGGTCTTCAGTGTCTTTGAGAAATAAGGCCAGGGGTTATTGATGGATCTAATCTCAGGGGGTCTTGGCAGGATCTCGATTTGTGTAACACTCAATGCTTTCTGTCTTATTGCCGTTCCTACACAATCGGATCCTGTATCTCCACCTCCGATAACGGCAACTTTCCTGCCTGACCTTTTCTGAGGTGGAGAAGGTTTTACATACCCTTCTGCAAACGCCCTCTCGGCTATCGCCACTTCGTTTTCCCTGATAGTTACAGCATCATCATTAATGGAAAGAACGCATGAATGCTCACACGGGGCCGGACATATCCTTCCTGTAAACTCGGGAAAGTTATTGGTTGCCGCGAGTCTTGAGTAGGCACTTCTCCAGTCACCCCTGTAAAGCAGGTCGTTCCACTCGGGTATTAAGTTATCTACCGGACAGCCCCAGTGGCAAAAAGGGATCCCGCAATCCATGCATCTGGAAGCCTGAAGCATCCTGTCTTCGCTGTTGAGGATCTGCTCCACCTCACTGTGGTCGAATATCCTTTCATGAATAGGCCGGTTGCCGGCTTCGTTGATTATTTCGGCATCAAGCCTGTTCTCTATGCTTGTCTTCCGGTCTCTTGTACAACGTACCTGGTTTATGGATGCTTCTTGCGGAACAGAAAGCATTGGTCTCAGATCGAGATTCCTGAGCTTCCAGTGGTCGATATCAGGGTTTCTTTCAAGCAGATCGGATCTGCCGATTATTTCGTCAAGAGACCTGAATCCCATTTCTGCCAGCTGTTCACGCACCTCCTCCGCCATAAACCTGAAGAATGTAACGAGGTTATCAGCCTTTCCCCGGAACCTTTTTCTGAGTTCGGGGTTCTGGGTAGCGACTCCTGCATGGCGTATTGATGATGAAGGACTTGCACCGGTTCCTCCTTCATACCCGCTTATGGTGATAAGGTCAGCTCCTGCCTTGGCAACACCTGCAGCCACTGTTCCCACACCGCACTCTGACACTAGCTTGACGCTGATGCCTGCTTCCGGATTGACGTTCCTCAGATCGAATATCAGCTGAGCGAGATCCTCAATCGAATAGATATCATGGTGAGGAGGAGGCGATATAAGGGTGATCCCGGGGATCGAGTATCTTGTTCTTGCTATTATTTTGTCAACCTTATGCCCCGGAAGTTGCCCCCCCTCGCCGGGTTTTGCCCCCTGGGCTATCTTGATCTGGATTTCATCGGCATTGACAAGGTATTCGGTTGTTACGCCAAACCTGCCGCTGGCGATCTGCTTAATTGCACTACGGGTACTGTCTCCGGGTTCCACCCGTGATGCTCACCGTGTTTCCTGTAAGAATAAACGCCTTCTGTAAGAACTTCGTGATTAGGATCTTCAATAAAAGCCTTTCAATAATGGCAAAACTCATGTAGGGATTTATTATGCTGGCGCCATATCCGAAAAGAAGGGCAAAATGCATTATCTCGCGTGGTTCTGCTGATTCGACTACAATATCGATCTGCATCCTCTTGCGTTTCTCAATGAGATGGTGATGTACTGCCGAAACTGCGAGCAGTGAGGGGATAGGGGCAAGTTCTGAGGTTATTCCCCTGTCGGACAGAATAATATAGTTCTTCCCGTCATCAACCGCCTTTTCAGCATCATTACACAATTGCTCAAGACTCTCCCGGAGCCCTGCCGCACCTCTCTCCGCATCGAAGTGCATCTTCAGGTTCGCTGCCGAGAATCCTTTGTACCTGAGATTTTTTACTATTCCGAAATAGGTGTTGGTTATTACGGGATTCCTGAACCGCACCATTTTTACATGATCCGGAGATGTTTCAAGGAGATTCTGCTGGAGAGAACCCAGATAACCTGACAGGGTCATTACCAGCTCCTCGCGTATGGGGTCTATAGGCGGATTCGTCACCTGTGCGAACAACTGCTTGAAATAATTGAAGAGCCTGTACGGTTTGCGCGACAAAACAGCCAGTGGCACATCATTTCCCATCGACCCGATGGGTTCTTTACCGGAGGACGCCATCTCCTTGATGATCTTGTCAATATCCTCCGCGGAATAATTAAAAGAGCTAAGGTATCTTTCATGGTCACCTGCCATATCCGGAGAGATCTGGTGCCCTGTTTCAATCTCTTCAAGGTTGACCATGTTCTGGCTGATCCATTTACCGTATGGATATTCTTCTGCAAGCCTGGCTTTGAGCTCCCTGTCGTGGAAGACTTTCCCTTCCACGGTGTCGACGAGAATCATTTTGCCGGGTTTCAAACGCCCCTTCTCCCTCGTCCTGAGGAAGGAAGAGAAGCCCGGTCCCGAACTGCCCCTCCGGGGGAAGTGCATAACCCTGGATCAGATAGAAATCTCTCGGAATCTGGATCAGAACGCCTGCTCCGTCACCTGTTTTACTGTCAGCCCCTTCAGCACCCCTGTGTGTCATGTTCCTGAGAATATCCAGCCCCCTGACGATTATATCGTGCGACTTTTTACCGTGTATCTGGGCAACAAACCCTATCCCACAGCTGTCATGTTCGAATTCATGCCTGTACAGACCGGTGTTGCCGGGACGATCTCTTTTCATTTATACGTTCTTAAATAATACATTCCTCTTTACAAAAAAAACCGTCCTCGAAACTGCAGAGAACGGCTACCTTTAACCAGAGACTTTCACCATTCTCACTCTTTCTTCTTTCCCCTTGCGGAAGAAAACCCTGACATAATATTCTTAACTGAATACATAATATTAAATTATGTTTGCAAATATAAGTATAAATCTTTCAGATTTTTGAAAAAGAGAGCTAAAAAATTAATAAAATATAAAAAATTATCAAAAAGTTATAAACTTTCTCAATTGATACGCCCTTTGATTGATGCAGTGGAACAGATTAATTCTGAAACAGAGGTATGCATTGATTGTGAGGTAACGAAAGAGGCAGGTCATTACAAAATCATACCGTGCGGGAAACCTGTTTTCAAAATGTTTTCTATATTTGGATACCTAAAAACATAAAATAAATATTAGTACGCCATGTCACACGAAAAATCGAAAGAACAGGTTAAAGTCAAGAAGCAGGCTTCCAAGAACCTGAAAGAAAAGAGAGCTGCTAAAAAAGCCAAAAAAGAGCAAAAGAAGAAGCAGTAGCAAAATGAGATACCTTCTTTTTTTCACTTGTTTCTGGCTTGCGGGATGTGCCGTGTCGGGCCAGGGTGAACTGCTGACTGTTGCCGAAAGATCAGACTTCAAATCCACTTCAGACTATGAAGATGTAATGTCATTTATCAGACAACTGGGCAAACTTTCTCCTTACATCAGGGTTGAGACTATTGCTGAAAGTGTCGAAGGAAGGGAGCTTCCCCTTCTGGTAATCGGAAATCCCCTTCCGCGTTCGCCGGAAAGCATGAAAAAGGACAACAGGATAGTTATCTATATCCAGGCCAATATTCACGCGGGCGAGGTTGAGGGGAAAGAGGCTTCCCTGATGTTCGTGAGAGATCTTCTGAGGGAAAAGGATCCGGAAATTCTGAGGAATGTCGTGCTGCTTATCTGCCCGCTGTTCAATCCTGACGGAAATGAACAGATCAGCCCTTTGAACAGGTCATACCAGAACGGACCGGTTAACGGGGTGGGAGTGAGGCATAACGGCCAGTTCCTTGATTTGAACCGTGATGCAATGAAAGCTGAATCGCCTGAGCTCAGGGGTGTCATCAAAAACGTTTTCAATAAATGGGACCCATCAGTGTTCATGGATTGTCATACTACCAATGGATCATATCATGTCGAACCCGTTACATTCACATGGATGGTCAATCCTAATGGCGACAGGTCGCTGATAAACTATATGCGCGACAAAATGGTCCCGGAGATGTCAAGGGCCCTCTTGTCGGAATATAAAGTGGAAAACTGTTTCTATGGTGAGTTCATTGACATGGGCGAACCTGAAAAAGGCTGGTATTTTGATGCTGCTGATACCCGTTACATGACTAATTATTTCGGGATCAGGAACAGGCTGGCTATCCTGAACGAGAATTATGTTTATGCCGACTACAAATCCCGCGTCATGGGCTGTTATTATCTTATCAGGACTCTGGCCGGATATGCATCCGGGAATGGTCCTTTGATAAAGGGTATGCTTGAGGAGGCGGACAGAAGAACCGTTGAAAGAGGCATGAATCCGGCACTGGCCGACTCATTTGCAATTGAGTATGACGTAAAGCCGGCACCTTACGAGGTTACCATCAAGACTTATGAGGCTGAACAGGTTACCGACCCGGGTGGCAGAAGGCGCTATCAGAAAACAGACAGGCAGAAAACTGTGACAGTGCCTTACTTCATAGATTATTATCCGGTCAGAAGCGTAAAATTTCCTTTTGCTTATCTCTTTAATATTCATGATCCCGGGCTGATCGGTTTACTGGGCATCCACGGAATAAGGATCGAAAGACTGACAGAGCCGGTAACGCTCGAGGCCGAACGTTATGACATAAGCGAACTCAGGGGTTCACCCAGGTTAAACCAGGGCCATTATACAAATACCATCAAAGGAAGTTTTGTAAAGGTTCCCGTGGATTTCCCTGAGGGAACATTTGTTGTAAGGACATCTCAGCCACTGGCAAATGTCGCAGCATATCTTCTTGAACCACAATCCAATGACGGATTATTGTTCTGGAATTACCTCGATCGCTACCTCGTTCCGCAGTGGGGATCGGGTTATAACCACTATCCGGTATTCAGGATCATCAATCCTGCAGAGCTGAAAACAAAACCATTTGCAGGGAATAATTGAATAGTAAATGAATAATGCTTTCAGTCGCACTGCACTGGAACAGAAAAACAGACTAGAATGAGAAAATGGAGAGTTGAAGATTCAGCGGAGCTGTATAACATAAACGGCTGGGGGGTTAGTTACTTTTCAATCAACGCTAAAGGCAATGTAACGGTAACTCCCCGTGCGGGAGGAGCATCAGTTGACCTTAAGGAACTCCTTGACGAACTTATCCTTTCAGATGTGTCGACTCCTGTTCTTTTGAGGTTCCCCGATATACTTGATGACAGGATTGTCACTATCTCCAAATGTTTCAGGGCAGCTTCGGAGGAATATGGTTACAAGGCTCAGAATTTCATTATTTATCCCATCAAGGTAAATCAAATGAGGCCTGTAGTCGAAGAGATTGTCAGTCATGGGAAGAAATTCAATATTGGCCTTGAAGCAGGCTCAAAACCGGAACTTCATGCTGTGATAGCCATCAACACCGATCCGGAATCGCTGATAATCTGCAACGGCTATAAAGACGAGGATTATATCGAGCTGGCTCTCCTTGCCCAGAAGATGGGCAAACGGATCTTCCTGGTGATAGAAAAACTGAATGAACTGAAACTCATCACTTCCATTGCCAGAAGACTTAAGGTTAAGCCAAATCTGGGGATCAGGATCAAGCTTGCCAGTGTCGGCAGCGGGAAATGGGAAGATTCGGGCGGAGATATCAGTAAGTTCGGATTAACCTCAAGTGAGTTGCTGGAAGCAATGGACTTCATCGAAAAGAGCAGGATGCGGGATTGTATCCGGCTGCTCCATTTCCATATAGGAAGCCAGGTCACGAAGATCCGCAGAATCAAGGTAGCGCTCAGGGAGGCTTCGCAGTTTTATGTGCAGATGAGGAAGATGGGCTTCAATGTGGATTTTGTTGATATAGGAGGGGGGCTTGGAGTGGATTACGATGGCACCGGCTCTTCCAACAGTGAGAGCAGCGTAAATTACACAATTCAGGAGTATGTCAACGATTCAGTAAGCACTTTTGTTGATGCCAGCGATAAGAACGACATTCCGCATCCAAACGTTATAACCGAGTCTGGCAGATCTCTCACGGCACATCATTCTGTTCTCGTTTTTGAAGTACTTGAAACCACCAAACTGCCTTCCTGGGACCCGGATGATCTGATTGGTGATGATGATCATGAGCTGGTGAGAGAACTCTATCATCTCTGGGATAGCGTAAATCAGCCAAGGATGCTCGAGACATGGCACGACGCCCAGCAGATCAGGGAGGAAGCTCTTGACAGATTCAGCCTTGGCCTTATTGACCTGAAGACCAGGGCACAGATCGAACGACTCTTCTGGTCAGTCGCCCGGAAAGTCTTCCAGCTCGCAAGCGTCACAAAGCATGTTCCTGATGAATTACGGCAGATATCGAGGATCCTTTCAGATAAATACTTCTGTAATTTCTCGCTCTTCCAGTCGCTTCCGGATGCCTGGGCCATTGATCAGATCTTTCCGGTTATGCCTCTTCACCGGCTCAATGAAGAGCCTGTACGAAACGCAACAATACAGGATATGACCTGCGATTCCGACGGTAAAATAGATAATTTCATTTCTACCCGGAACCTTTCATATCATCTTCCCGTGCATCCCCTGAAAGGCAAAGAACACTATTATATGGGGGTCTTCCTCGTAGGAGCCTATCAGGAGATACTCGGGGATCTTCATAATCTTTTCGGAGATACCAACGCTGTACACGTATCTGTGGATGATGAGGGTTATAAAATTGATCAGGTTTTTGACGGTGAGACAGTTGCAGAGGTTCTTGATTACGTGCAGTATAACTCCAAGAAGATGGTCCGGACTGTTGAGACCTGGGTGACCTCCTCCGTTAAGGCAGGTATCATAACCCTGGAAGAGGGTAAGGAGTTCCTTTCCAATTACAGGTCCGGACTTTATGGATACACTTATCTTGAATGAAAAGGGTAACTTAATCACCAATATTTCACTACGGTATACAAATATTGATTAACTTGAGCTTCTTATTCTGTTTTGCACTGATCGTAAATGTTTCATCAAATTACCACTGATTATGAGCAACTCTTCATTCGATTTTAACGAGTTTGTCAGGGAATCAAAAGAGACCCTCCTGAATCCGAAATCTTATTTCGCCGGTATGAGGACATCAGGCGGAATGGTTGAGCCCCTGATCAAGGCCGTACTCTATGGCGCAATTGCAGGCGTGATTGCGCTCCTCTGGAGCGTCATCGGTATCGGTTCTGTTACAGGCAGTGCCTTTGGCGGCGCACTGGGAGCCATGGCCCTTGTGTGGTACATTGTCGGCGCCGTCATCGGGCTGTTTATCGGAGCAGTCATTCTGCTTATTATTTCCTCTGTCTGCAAGGGCAGCACGGATTTTGAAGCCAATGCCAGGGTGACAGCTTCAGCAATGGTTATACTGCCAATAAGCGCGCTTCTGTCATTCACAATGGGGATCAACCTCTATCTGGGATTGATAATCAATCTTGCAGTCAATCTTTTCACATTGTGGCTTCTTTATAACGGACTGGTTGAGTCGCTTAAAGCCAGACCTGACTCATGCCGTATAGTGATGTTCATTCTGGCTGCTCTTCTTGTGTTGTTCATGCTGATCGGTCTTGGCACAAAGAACAGGGTTGAGAAATACCTTGACAACTATGACAGGGACCTTAAGGAAATGATGAAGGACCTGGACAACGATTAAATAATACAGGAACTTATTTTTTGCCAGGCTTATGCAATAGCATCGGCCTGGAGGAGGGGCTCCCGGCGGCGGCGGCTTTCCATCTTCAGGTGCCGGCTCACCTTCAGCCGTATTGCAACCGGTAATGGTGTGGATTAAAAATATCAGGCTCGCTTCAGAATAATCTCCCCCATTTTATATCTTTGAGCGAATTTTGTCAATCTGATTATAGTTTGATACTATTAAATTAGATCAGATCTGATATCGCAATTGATAAATGAAAAGCCAGGTTTTTTCGCGAAACATAATTATTGTATTGATTTACAGGATGTTAATTATAATGATCCTGTTTTCCATTAGCCGAACAGGCTTCTATGTATTCAATCATAAAATGTTTCCCGGCATCTCTTTTATGGAGTTTCTGTCCATTCTGAGAGGCGGTCTGCTTTTCGATCTATCGGCACTGGTATATATAAACATGTTTCTCATTTTGTTGCATATTATCCCTTTGGATATCAGATATAATGAAAAATACCAGGGGTTCCTGAAATATCTCTTTATCCTGACAAACGGCATTGCTCTCGCCATCAACAGCGCTGATTACGTCTATTACCGGTTCGTCTTTAAAAGGGCTACAGCGGATGTGTTTCAGACGTTTGAGAATGAAACCAATCTGGTTCAGCTTTTCTTTAAGTTCCAGCTCGATTACTGGCCTGTCGTTATCTTCACCCTCTTCCTGTTTTTCCTGATGATCCTTATGTATAATCAGTTGAAACCGGCGAGGCCCGAAACAAACCGTAAAATCGTGTATCACCTCTCAAATATACTCCTCGTGCCGCTGATAGCAGGTCTGACCGTTGCTGCTGCCCGTGGCGGGGTCAAACATTCGACGAGACCAATTACAATAAGCAATGCGGCCAGGTTTGTAGCAAATCCAAGGGATGTGGCTATAGTCCTTAACACACCTTTCAGTCTGATGAGGACCTTTGGCAAGAAAGTCCTGGTCAGATACGATTTTTTCAGCGAAGATGAAGTTGTCCGCTTATATAATCCGCACCATAAACCTGCTCCTTCAGGAGATTTCAAAAAGGAAAACATCGTTATTATTATTCTCGAAAGTTTTTCAAGGGAATATATGGGTGGATTGAACAAAGAGCGCTGGGATGGAACGTATAAGGGTTACACTCCTTTTCTGGATTCTTTGCTCGGTGCGAGCCTGACCTTCGATGTCAGTATCGCCAACGGGAAGAAATCCATCGATGCAATGCCATCGATATTAGCATCTTTGCCTTCACTTGAAACCCCGTACATCATATCTCATTACGCTAACAATAAAATAAACGCACTACCTCAGATACTGAAGAAGAAAGGGTACTATTCGGCATTCTTCCACGGAGCTCCCAACGGATCAATGGGTTTTGACTCATTTGCACGAATGGCAGGATTCGACGATTATTTCGGTCTTGATCAATATCCCGACAAGCGCGACTTTGATGGTATCTGGGGTGTGTGGGATGAACCTTTCTTTCAGTTCTTCGGAGAAAAACTGAGCAGTTCCAACGAACCATTTCTTGCATCATTCTTTTCCATCTCATCACACCATCCTTTCAAAGTTCCGGAACAATACAAGGATAAGTTTGAAAAAGGGACGGCTCCCATTGTTGAGGTAGTAGGTTATACTGACTATGCATTAAGGAAGTTTTTCGACAGAGTTGCTGACGAGCCCTGGTTCATGAACACCATCTTCGTTATAACAGCCGATCATACAAATGAGTCGATTCACAGGGAATTTCAGAATAATTTCGGCTCATTCAGCGTGCCCATAATTTTTTACAAACCCGGAAGCGATATGACCGGTATGAAAAACAGGATTGCTCAGCAGATCGACATTATGCCCACACTGCTTCATTACCTGAATTATGACGGAGAGTTTATTGCTTTTGGGAACGATCTCCTGAATGATTCGGTCGGGTCGTTCGCATTTAATAGTACGGGAAGTACTTACAACCTCTACATGAAGGACCATTTGCTCGAGATGATCGATACCATACCGGCAGGCTTATTTAATTACAGGAATGATAAATTCCTTGATTCCAATCTGCTTGACCGTGATTCTGAGCTTTGCAGGGAGATGGAGACAAAGCTGAAAGCAATTATTCAGACATATAACTCCAGGCTGATAGATAATAACCTTACTGTGAATGATGAAGATTAATCTCAGGGTAACCGGGAACCAGCAAACAGGATCGGCAGATAAACCCTGATCTAAACTATATTAAAATGACCGTAAACAGAATTGAAGGCCTTGTTGCCGCACCATTTACCCCGATGGATAAAAACGGGAACCTGAACCCTGACCTGATAGACACTTATTATGAATTTCTTGAGAAAAACGGCATTGCCGGAGCATTCATAAACGGTTCCACCGGCGAGGGAGCCTCACTTACACAGAAGGAGAAACAGATCCAGACAGGCAGGTGGGCAAAATGCCGGAAATCGAGGGGCACCCTGAGAATCATTAACCTGGTGGGAGGCACTTCATATCGCGAATGCATCGAAAATGCTCTCTTCTCATATGAAGCGGGTGTCTCTGCAATAGCCATCCTGGCTCCATATTATTATAAACCGGCAGATGAAAATCAGCTGGCAGAATTCTGTGCACTTATCGGGGAATCGGTGCCGCAGCTGCCGGTCTACTTTTATCATATACCGGTTCTTACAGGTGTGAATATCCCTATGATTGGCTTCATGGAGAAGATCTCTTCCATCCTTCCGAATTTTGCCGGCATAAAGTACACTCATGAAGACCTTATGGATTTCTCGCTTTGTCTCAGTTTCAGGGATGGAGCCTATAACATCCTCTGGGGAAGCGATGAGTGCCTGCTCTCTTCCCTTGTTCTTGGCTGCAGGGGCGCAGTCGGAAGCACTTATAATTATGCCGCCCCATTATATCATAATCTGATTGAGGCTTTCATGAATGGGAATCTGGAAGAGGCAGGGAGGCTTCAAAGGCTCTCCGTTGATATGATCCGGATCCTGGGTAAATATGGCGGATTAGCGACCGGGAAAGCTTTCATGAGACTAGTGGGGATCGATTGCGGAAATTTCAGATCTCCTGTGAAAAACATGCCTGACAGTATGTTCAACACTTTTACGGAGGATGTAAAATCACTCGGGATTGATCACCTTTTATCGAAAATGTGATTCTGCACCTTAAGGGAAGATCTGATAGCGAAGCGATGTACTCTGCTTTCTGCGTCAAATTATTAAGTACGTTCGTCAAAATCCTGAATTAGCCGGTACTCAGTTGGAATTCACTGATTACGATGAGTAATATCCTTATTGACAACCTGTTTCATAATTTTTGTGCTGGCAAAAGTGTTGAAATCTTAAACTCATACTGTGGATTTCAGCTATTTTTTGACGAACTGGCTCTGAACTGTGACTAAAGGCAGTTTCTGATTAATTGATGTGTGCAATTCTTTGATAAAAAAATGAAATCGTTTCTCATTTCCCCAATTAATGGGCAGATGGTGCTTGTCTGGTTAATAATTTAGTCCTAATTTTAGCAGGTGATTCAAATCAGCTGTATGATGGAGAATGCTTCAGTTACGAATAAAACTGATACTATTAAAAACAAGGTTCACAAATTAAATACTGACGGAAGAAAAGTCCCTTCTGCAACAACCCGGATGAATCCTGCCATAGCTGAGCTTATCTCGGGCGGAGGCGAGGATTTTTACCATTTCCTGAAGTATTTGAATCTCAGTTGTGAGTCTCAGTTGATGGTTCTCTCGCAACGGCGTCACTACTATTTCGAATATCACGATCTTATAGATGTTAAAGTCTTAATAAATATTGTGAAACTGAACCAGATAAGAAATCTGGGCAGTTTCCTGAGCTCTCTTTTCCGCGTTCTGCCCCCCGATGCTAACTTTATTGGATGCTTTACCGACAACAGGTCCGCCAATGGTTCACGGTTCCCTTTTTATCCCCCTTCGAAAGTGTTCAATAAAATTATCAACTTTCTGGATTCCAAAACAGAAAGAGACATGGGTAAAAAGGATGTCATCCAACACCTCGAAAATCATGGCTTCAGGGTGGCAGAAATGGCGGAAATAAATGATCTGATCTATTTCCTTGCACTTAGCGGAAAAGAGAAGTAGAGGGTAGTCTTCTGTAATTTATTTTCTTAAATTTACCACAGCACTCGGTTTATTTGCAACATGAGCGACGGAAGTCAGTTGCTGGGCGCAGTGATATGTATATGTCAACTATAACTAATACCAGAATCTTATGAATCCAGACGAAAAGAAGAACAGCAGATCCTCCAGGGATCTTTCAAGAAGGAGCTTTGTCAGCAGGGTGGGAGCTGCCACAGCCGGTTTTACCATTATTCCGCGTCATGCAATGCCCGGGAAAGGGTTGTTGCAGCCAAGCGATACCGTCAATGTTGCGGGGATTGGCATCGGAGCCAGGGGAGCTGCCAATCTGCGAGGGTTCTGCGACCCGGAAGTACCCATTGTAACTCCACCCAGGACCAGCACCGGACAGCCATTGAGCAAGGAAGAACTTGCGGCAAGAGCCGCCCGTCAGCAGCAAACGCCACAGGGTCAGCAACAACAGAGACCTCAGCAGGAGAGAGAGCCGGTAAAGCTGGCAAATATTTATGCTCTGTGCGACGTTGATACCGGATTTGCAGCTCATGTGATCAAAGGGTACCCGAAGGCTAAGGTCTATACCGACTGGAGGCAGATGCTCGAGAAGGAGAAATCAATTGATGCTGTGATGATCGGAACACCTGATCATACTCATGCACCCATCGCAGCAGCATTTATGAGACAGAAGAAGCATGTTTATGTTGAAAAACCCATGTGCAAGACCATATTTGAATGTCGTAAGCTTGCCGAAATTGCAAAGGAGTATGATGTCGTTACCCAGATGGGCAACCAGGGACATGCAAGCGAGGGTGCCCGCTTAATCAATGAATGGATTCAAAGCGGTGCGATCGGCCTTGTCCGTGAGGTACATCTGTCAACCAACCGTCCGATCTGGCCACAGGGAAATATTCAGCGGCCGGCTGCAGTACCGGTGCCAAAAACCCTGAACTGGGATGTCTGGCTGGGTCCTGCTCCCCAGAAAGCATATCACCCTGATATCTGCCATTTTAACTGGAGGGGATTACGTGATTATGGCACAGGTGCACTTGGAGATATGGGAGCACATATCTACGACCATGCCTTCTGGTCTCTTAACCTCGGAATCCCGACAAGGATCCAGGCCAGTTCATCAGTCTTTAATAACGAATTCTGGCCACTGGCAGAGGTGATAACCTATGAATTCCCGGCACGTGGCTATATGCCTCCCGTTAAAGTGACCTGGTTCGACGGCGGATTGCGTGCACCACGACCCTTTGAAATGGATGCGGGTACACGCGTCAATTCAGCCCTTTACCTGGGTGATAAAGGAATCCTGATGCACGGGGATTATGGCAGCAACCCTCAGCTGATACCACGGAAAGCCATGGATGCATTCGTTCCTCCAAAACCATGGCTGCCAAGGTCACCGGGTATCTATGCAGAATTTATCGATGCAATCCGGAATAATACCAAATCATCTACCGATTTCTCATACGCCGGCAGACTTGTGGAGACAATGATGCTGGGAAATATCGCGGTGCTTACGGCTAACAGGAATATAACGCTGGAGTATGATCCTGATAACATGAAGTTTACGAATCTGCCGGAAGCCAACGACCTGCTTCATTACGAGTACAGAAAGGGCTGGACTCTATAGGATCAGATAACTAATACCGCGGATAACGTTGGGAATTCTCTGCACTCTTTACGATTCCACTTTACGGTCTCCGCGGTTAATGAAACAAGGGAAAGGATACCTTCTTTATTAATTCCCTGTGGGACGGAAGGATGATTATACCTTAAACACCTTTTTCACGTTTTATGCAGTGGAGGCGCCCAATCTGGACGTCTCTGCTGTTGGTGAAAATGAAAAAGTCCTGTAAGATTATAGCCGTAATCGCCCTGGTAATCATTGCATTGCCTTGTTTGTTCATTACATCAGTCCGGCTCGGTGCATTCGGGCATATACCTGCCAGGGTTGAATTATTGAATTTCAAAAACGCCACAGCATCACGGGTCTTGTCTGCCGATGGTGAGCTTATTGGCAGGTTCTTTACGGAAAACCGCACCAGTGTAAGCTTTGATCAGCTACCCTCTTTCCTGATTGACGCCCTGGTCGCCACCGAAGATGCAAGGTTCTTCACCCATGGGGGTGTCGATGCCAGGAGCCTTGCCAGGGTCCTCTTCAAGACAATCCTTTTAAGCAGATCCGGATCAGGAGGGGGAAGCACGATCACACAACAACTGGCAAAGAACATGCTGGGTAGGGGAAAAGGTGGTGTGATAAATATCCTTGCAAGCAAAACCAGGGAAGCATTCCTGGCTTACCGCCTTGAAAGGACATTCACAAAGGAAGAGATACTGACCCTTTACCTCAATACAGTCTCTTTCGGGGAGAATATTTTTGGTGTCGGGAGCGCTGCCTCGCGCCATTTCAATAAGCATGTGGAACAGTTAAGAATAGAGGAGGCCGCAGTACTGATCGGCATGCTTAAGGCAACCACCTGGTACAATCCCCGGATTCATCCTGAGAATGCAAAGATACGCAGGGATGTTGTTCTGAGTCAGATGCAGAAATACAGGTACCTGGAACAACGGGAGGCGGATTCACTCCGGATACTGCCGATGATACCCGACTATACAAATCTGGAATCGAGAGGAGCAGCCGATTATTTTCTGGTTCATGTAAAGAATGAAGCAGAAAGGATCCTTCTGGACATATCCGCTTCCGGTGAAAAAAAATGGAATCTTGAAGAGGACGGACTGACCATAGTTACGACATTGAACCTTTTCCTTCAGAGCTGTGCAAACCGGGCTTTCAACGATCATTTATCGGTTATGCAGAAAAGACTGTCGGAGCAGTACCGCACGCCTGCAGGGAGGAAGGTGATAGATGAGATTACTCAAAATATTCTAAGGAAACAGAACCTTGAAGGGAGGGCAGATGATATCAGGCTTCAGACACTTTTCGGCTGGAATGATTTATCTACCGGTTCAGTCTCTGTAAGGGACAGCATTAAACATGCCCTGACACTTTTACACGCAGGATTGCTCGCAATGGATCCCGCAAGCGGGGCCATTCTCGCCTGGGTTGGAGGTATTGATTTCAGGACCCAGCCATACGATCAGATAACCGCACGGAGGCAACTCGCTTCAGTTTTTAAGCCGATACTGTATGCTGCAGCCTTTGAGGGGGGAATGGAACCCTGCAAGTACCTGGACAATGACTCTGTTATTCTGTCAGGATTTGACGACTGGAGCCCTGAGAACTATGACCATTCCTATGGCGGGAAATATTCGCTGGCAGGTGCACTTGCCCACTCAATGAATGTGCCGACCTTCAGCCTGTTCCTGGAGATAGGGTTTGATGGAATCGACTCTTTGTGGAGGAAACTGGGATTCTCATTTCCTCTCAACAACACGCCGGCACTGGCGCTGGGAACTGCTGAGGCAAGCATCAGGGAGATTGCGGTAGCCTATTCCTCATTCGCAAATGGCGGTTATCAGGTCAAACCTCAGTCGATAGTTTCTATAACAGCTCCCGACGGAGAGCTTATCTGGGAGAATAATTCCGAAAAAACCGGTGCCAGGGTATTGTCAGAAAGATCAGGCCTGCTGATCAGCGCCATTCTGCAGAAAGCTATCCGGGAAGGCACCGGAGCCTCATTAAACAGTGTGTATGGTGTAAGCATACCCCTGGCAGGCAAAACCGGTACTTCCCAGAATTATGCTGATGCCTGGTTCGCCGCTTTCAATCCGAACCTGACAATTGTGGCCAGGGTCGGAGCCTCTTCTCCGGCTATCCATTTCAACAGCGGAACCTATGGTTCCGGAAGCGCCCTTGCATTGCCCCTGGTAGCCCTGACGCTTAAAAAAGCTGAGTCAGACCCGTTACTAAGAAAGATAGTAAGTATTCCGTTCCCTGAACTTCCGCCTGATCTGGCTGGAGCACTCGATTGTCCTGATTTCAGAAAGGAGACTTTTCTTGACAGGATCCTCGACCTTTTTGAAAAGGAGAAAAAGACCTATCAGAAGGAGCCAGACAAAGCTGATCAGACAATCAGATCATTGCTCAGGAGAATTTTCAGAAGGTAAGAGACTGGTATTTTTATTTGACTCGTAAAGCTCTCTTTTCTACCTTTATATTTTTAAGTATCCCGAATCAGGCTAAGATGACACGTATAATCACTTAAAATGAAAAATCTTACTTCCATTTCTGCCCTTTTGCTGATGATTTTGTCTGCTAAATTGCAGGCGCAGGATTATTCCACAGCTGAAAAATGTATTCCGTGTGGAGAACTTACATCGTTAAAACTACCTGATGTAAGAATAACAGAAGCCACAGAAGTCACAATTGGATCTTCACATTGCCGGATATTGGGCACTATCGGAAAGGAAATAAATTTCGAGCTTCTTCTTCCGGCTGACTGGAATGCTGTTTTTATAATGGGCGGCGGCGGCGGATTCGTAGGGACTATTCAGAATGCAGCCCGTTCGACGGTAAATAGCGGATATGCAACCTCCGGTACAGATACAGGGCATGACAACAGAAACTCCATGTCTGCCCAATGGGCACTAAATAACATGGAACGACAATTGAACTTTGGCCATCTGGCTGTCCACCGTACTGCCGAGGTCTCAAAAGCAATAATTGGCAATTATTACGGATCTTATCCGAAATACAGCTACTTTATCGGCTGTTCCCGGGGAGGAGGCCAGGCAATTAAGGGGAGAGAAAATTGCCAATGGATGGGATATATGGATAATAGGTTCTGAGGAGATCGCCAGGCAGAATGTCTATCCGAGCCTCCACGCTTATTTTGGAATAGAGATTTTTAAATACCTTATTTTACAGGATCCCGGCTGGGATTACCGGTCCTGTGATTTCAGCGGATATGAAAAGGAGATAAAATACGCATCTTCATACCTTGATGCGACGTCAACCGATTACGAAAGGTTTAAAAAGCGCAATGGTAAATTAATTCTCTGGCATGGATGGAACGATCCGGCTCTTTCGGCATACGCAACAATTGAGCATTATGAAAAAGTTAAAGCCGTCGATCCTGATATCATGGATTACATGAGACTTTTTCTTTTGCCAGGAGTACTCCATTGCGGAGGAGGAGATGGACCTTCTCAGGTTGACTGGATTGAAATAATACGCGACTGGGTTGAAAATAATAATCCTCCGGTTCGGATAACAGCAGTAAAAACAGTTGCAGGGGAAAGTGTCATTACCCGACCTTTATTCCCATACCCTGGTCAGGCCATGTACAATGGTAAAGGTGATCCTGACAAGGAAAGCAGCTATATACAAAAATGATTTGCCTGAGCCTTGTTATACCATACATCTTCGTTCATAACTATCAGAACTTCAACGACCGAAGGCCGAAACTCCGGTAAAGACTGAAGCTCTGAAATCTTGTGTGAAACACCCTTATTTTTTCATTTCGGACCACAATTCATATCATAAATAAGATGATAGAATATTACAGTATTTAATAATTAGTGTAAAAATTATTATTAAATATGCGAAAAAAACTATAATAACTTTGAAATATAAATAAAATAGCTATATTTGCTTCAATTAATTAAGAATTTACCTGTAACGGGAAATCCGGAATTGAAAAAACAAAATATAACTTACCAAATGCAGCCTGAAATTAAAACAACCATGAGCTCCACAATGTCGGAAGTACTTAAAACGGAAGAAGCAATTTGCTTCATTAAGGAGCGGTTTAAGACCAGACTGGCGAACAACCTGAACCTGGTAAGTGTATCTGCCCCTATAGCAGTAGTGGACGGAACAGGGATAAACGATGATCTTAACGGTATTGAGAAACCGGTCAGCTTTCAGATAAAAGGCTGTAATGGCAACAGGGTCTCCGTGGTTCAGTCACTGGCAAAATGGAAGCGCTTGCGCCTCAGGGAACTTGAAATGGAACCAGGGAGAGGTATTGTGACTGACATGAGGGCCATAAGACCCGATGAGGATCTGAGCCCTATGCACTCGATTTATGTTGACCAGTGGGACTGGGAAAAACATATTCTCCCGGAGCACAGAGGTTTGCCATTCCTGAGAGCTGTTGTGGAGTCCATATATGATGCCCTTAAGACAACTGAAAAAGACCTTAACATTATTTATCCTGATCTTTCACCGGTATTACCCGACAAAATTCATTTTATTCATTCGGAAGAGTTATTGAGATTGTATCCCGGACTGGATGCAAAAAAGAGAGAAGCAAAAATTGCTCAGAAGTATGGTGCTGTTTTTGTTATAGGTATCGGAGCCAGATTGAGCAACGGTGAGCCTCACGATGGACGGGCTCCGGATTATGACGACTGGAGCAGCCTGAACGAAGAAGGATATTTCGGATTGAACGGAGATATTATTCTGTGGTATTCTCCTTTGCAGACAGCATTCGAACTCTCCTCAATGGGTATACGTGTTGACAGGGAAGCTCTGGAGAGACAACTTAAAATTAAAGGATGCTCTGACAGAAGAAAACTCCTCTTTCACAGCCTGCTGCTGAACGGTGATCTGCCGGAATGCATTGGAGGCGGAATAGGACAATCCAGGCTATGTATGTTCCTGCTGAAAAAAACGCATATCGGAGAGGTACAGTCAGGAATCTGGCCCGATGCGGTTCATAAACAGGCTGATGCAGCAGGAATAAGACTTCTGTAATCGTCCCTCAACCCTGGCTCCCGAAGTACTGGTCAGGCTTCCCTCTTTTCAACCACAATTGTGTAATCAACCGCCAGCACAGCTATTGCACCTATTGCAGCAAAGGTTCCTCCAATTAGCAACCAGTCACCAGCAACTTAGACTTCTTAAAATTAAGCAATTTATTTAAGACTGAAGTCCGGTAACTTTTTTGGGGGAATCTATTGTCAGAATAGATTCATTTCGTATATTTGCGAAATATAAAAATAAATACCCGCATATTAATGTCGGACAAATTGGAATTTACTCAGGAAGTAATTGAGCTCGCAAGGATTTCAAAGGCTTTGAGTCACCCGGTAAGGGTATATATTCTGTTAAAGCTTTCAAAAATGGACTCCTGCTGTTACAGCGGCGATCTTGTTGAAGAGCTTCCGGTCGGCCGCTCAACCCTTTCCCAGCATTTAAAGGAATTGAAATATGCCGGATTGATACAGGGAGAAATCAAGCCTCCATATATTAAATACTGTATCAACAGGAAGAACTGGGAAAGGGCAAAGAAGTTATTTGCAAGTTTCCTTAACAATGACCTCGGGGTCAGTACCCTGTTACAGAAGACAGAATCATTGATACATTCATAATTTATCTCAGCTAATTAATTTAATAACAAATAAATACAGAAAATGGAGATTAAGATACTGGGAACAGGATGTCCCAAATGTAAAACGCTGGAAAAAGTAACCCGCGATGCAATTGCCGAATCAGGGCTCGACGCAACTGTGGAAAAAGTAGAGGATATCGTTAAAATCATGCAGTACAATGTAATGCACACACCCGGACTGGTTATTGACGGCAGGGTCGTACTCAGCGGACAGGTGCCTACTCTTTCGAGGGTAAAAGAAATACTTATTAATGAATCTTTAATACAGAAGTCATGAGAACATACGGTTTAATAATTCCGCTTTTACTGATCCTTACTGCTCCGTTTATTTCGTGCTCCGGACAATCATCCGCTGCGGTGGCAGTTTCCAGTGAAAATAACTCTGACAGGATCGAAGCCTACTATTTCCATTTCACTGCAAGATGCGTCACCTGTATTACTATTGAGAATAAGGCAAAAGAGAATCTGGAAGCTCTGTATCCTAACCTCGTTAATAATGGGCTCTTAACATGGCAATCGGTCAATCTCGAAGATGCTTCCACAAAACCACTCGCCAAGAGACTGGGTGTCAATGGACAAACGCTGCTTATTGTTAAGGGTGATCAGAAAATCAATCTTACAAATGAAGGCTTCATGTATGCCGTTGCCAAGCCTGACAGGTTTAAGGAAATAATTAACGAGAAGGTTGACGGCCTGCTGATGAAATAACTTTATGGAATTCCTGGTCGACCTTCTGGAGAACAGCACCCTGCCGTTTGTTACAGCATTTGTACTCGGTCTCATGACTGCAATCAGCCCCTGCCCTCTGGCAACAAACATTACGGCAGTGGGTTTTATCAGCCGCGATATTGAAAACAGGAACAGGGTTTTTTATAATGGACTTTTTTATACTCTTGGAAGAGCACTGACATACACCATTATCCCACTGATAATTCTCCTCGGAGCTGATCAGATGAAATTTTCCGGCTTCTTTCAAAGGTACGGTGAAAAGTTTCTGGGACCGGTACTTATTATTATTGGCCTTTTCATGCTCAATATTATAAGAATTAATCTTCCGGGGATCAGGGGGTTGACTGAGCGGATGCAGAACAAAAAAAGCTGGAGTTACCTGGATGCCATATTTCTTGGGCTGTTATTCGCACTGGCCTTCTGCCCATACAGCGGTGTGATTTATTTTGGTATGCTGATTCCAATGACGGTTTCAAGTGCTTCAGGACTCTATCTCCCGGTTGTTTTCGCACTGGCTACCGGAATTCCCGTCATCATCCTCGCATGGTTTTTGGCCTATGCAGTTTCCGGGATCGGAGGGGTTTATAATAAAATAAAAACATTCGAGCTCTGGTTCAGGAGGGTAATAGCTGTGCTGTTTATTGGTGTTGGAATCTATTATATTATAAGGGTTTACTTTTAATTGCGCAATCCGCAATCCGCAATCATTATCCAAATTTAACTAATGCACCTTTTCATCGCCAAATGGAAATAAAAAAAGAACTTAAGATCCTTGCATGGATCGTTGCCGTTTTTGTATTTGCCTTTTTTATGCCGGTTGAAAGCGAACGGTTCAGCACGGCAATTGTGGCGACCCTTGACCTTGTTAAATGGTATGCGCAGGAACATGTTATCCTTTGTCTCCTGCCGGCATTCTTTATAGCTGGTGTGATTTCGGTTTTTGTGAGCCAGGCATCTGTACTAAAATACTTTGGTGCGCAGGCAAAGAAATGGGTGGCATATTCGGTGGCTTCAGTTTCAGGGACGATACTGGCAGTCTGTTCCTGTACAATCCTGCCGCTCTTCTCCAGCATTCACAAAAGAGGAGCAGGTCTTGGTCCGGCGATTGCATTCCTGTATTCGGGGCCTGCAATCAATATACTTGCAATCATTCTTACGGCACGTATACTGGGCTTCGAGCTTGGAGTGGCAAGGGTAATCGGTGCCGTCGCATTCAGTATAATAATAGGGGTTGCAATGTCATTGATATACCGAAAAGAGGAAAAAGCCAAAAGGGAAGAGCAGATGAATATTGTTCCTCCTCCTGAGAAGCGGCCGATGTGGCAGACATCAATGCATTTCTTCACTCTTGTTCTGATCCTTGTCTTTGCCAACTGGGGCAAACCCGGCGAAGGAGATACCACAAGCACATGGTACTGGTTATGGCATTACAAATGGTGGATCACAGGCTTCTTTAGCCTTGTACTGGGGTATTCGCTTATTAAAATCCTTAAAATAAAATGGCAATGGATCCTGGGTGCCGCAGCAGTTACGGTTGTATCTGTTATCCTTTCAAATAATCTGATTGAAAGCGATAAGCTCAGACCACTTGTCCCGATGCTTGTCGGAATAATTGCTCTCAGTGTTATTACCATCCTGGATAAAATGGATGAGGAAAACAGAGCCTGGACGATTGCCACTTGGGATTTTGCCAAACAGATCCTCCCGCTTCTTGCGATTGGCGTGGTAACTGCAGGTTTTTTGCTTGGTTCTACCCATGATGGTGTCGCCATAGCAGGAATTTTACCAAATGAGTGGATATCGGCCCTTGTAGGTGGCAATTCAGTCTTTTCTAACTTTTTTGCATCAATTGTCGGTGCCTTCATGTATTTCGCCACGCTGACTGAAGTGCCGATTTTACAGGGGCTTATCGCTTCAGGAATGGGGAAAGGCCCCGCACTTGCCCTGCTTCTGGCCGGACCCTCACTCTCTTTGCCCAATATGCTGGTCATTAGAGGCGTCATCGGTACTCAGAAGACATTCGTTTATATAACTCTGGTAGTGGCTATGGCTACAATAACAGGACTTATTTATGGTTCAATTTTCTGATACTCTTATGAAAAGTTTTAAACATCTTGATTCAAAGACAGTTGAGCTTGCAGGAATTGCAGCCTCAGTAGCCGGAGGGTGCCGCCCATGCCTTGATTATCATTTTAAGAAAGGGATTGAAGTGGGTTGCACTATTGATCAGGTTAAAGAAGCTATAGAGTTAGGTAAAATGATAAAGCAAAGACCAATAAAAGATATTTACGAACAGGCTGAAAAACTCATTGCTAATTATAAAAATTGATAATATGGAAAATCTTAAGAAAATTCAGGTTATATTTCTGATTCACTTTTTGCTAATCACATTCTCGTGTAATTCTCAGCCAAAATCTGCAGCAGCAAATCCAGCTACTGAAAATAAAGAGATAAAATATAAGGTAATATTCGTTGAACTTGGTTCGGTTCGCTGTATTCCATGCCAGCAGATGCAGCCGATCATGAAATCCGTGGAGGAAAAATACGGAACCCAGGTTAAGGTTGTATTCCACGATGTATGGACTGAAGCCGGAGCGCCTTATGCCCAGAAATATGGTATCCAGGCAATCCCTACCCAGGTTTTTCTTGATGAAAACGGACAGGAATATTTCAGGCATGTCGGATTCTTCCCGGAAGAAGAACTTGTCAAAGTGCTGCAGCAGAAAGGGGTGAAGTAAAGTAGTTGCTCGTTTCTGGTTGCTCCGCCTACGCTAAAGCTTCGGCGGACGGAGTGGTTGCTGGTTGCTTGGTTATTAATAATATCAGAAATTTGTGAAACTGCTAAGTATCTTTACCGGGTTATTCATAATAGTCTCACTGATTTTTAACCGTCAGAAGACCTGGGAAGGAGTAAAAAAAGGAGCAGCTATGTTTCTAAGGCTTCTTCCAACTCTTATATTAATGCTGGTTCTGGTCAGTATTGTACTGTATCTGATCCCTGAAGAAAAGCTGGCAAAGTATATGGGTGAAGGATCAGGAATTGCAGGATGGGCAACAGCTGCATTATTCGGATCGGTTGCCCTTATACCAGGATTCATAGCCTATCCTCTTTGCGGAATACTGGTTAAAGGCGGTGTTGCCTATTCCGTGATTGCTGTTTTCATAACTACCCTTATGATGACAGGGTTTCTGACACTTCCGGTTGAAGCAAAGTTTTTCGGCTGGAAAATAAGTGTGATAAGGAATCTGATAAGCCTTGCCGCAGCACTTTTAATTGGATTATTTATGGGATTCTTTCTATGAAGAAATTTCAAAAATATATATTCCCGCTGGTTTTTCTGGTACTGATCGGATTATCTTATCTGTTCGATTTTGCAGCAGGAGAAAAGATTGGCCTTAATTTCTGGATGTTCTTTAAAGAAATGATCCTGTTCCTCCCACTCATGTTCATCCTGATAGGATTATTTGATGTATGGATACCACGCAAAAGAATCGAAAAACATATCGGGAAGGAATCGGGATGGAAAGGTACAGGTCTTGTCATACTTCTTGCAACTCTGCAGGCAGGACCGCTTTACAGTGCATTCCCCTTTGCTTACATTTTATGGAAGAAAGGTTGTTCAATCAGAAATGTCTTCATATATCTGGGTGCTTTTTCGACAATTAAGATACCGATGCTGACATTCGAAATAGGATTCCTCGGGTTGAAATTTTCACTTCTGCGGACTCTGATCACTTTGCCGGTTTTTATTCTGATCGGATATCTGATGGAATGGCATTTAAAGGATAAGGATTTCGAAGTTAAACAACCCTGATGGATTTGAAAATTTGAAAATGAAATTAATTAACCGCAAAGCCCACGAAGATATTACACAAAGAGTGCAAAAATTAAATCAATATTTCTTTGCCTCTGAGTTCTTTGCGACTTCTTTGCGTACTCTGCGGTTAAAAAAACTTTTTCTTGTTTTAGCCATTTCCATACTAGCAATTCGGATATCGGCACAAGATAATGCAGGTCAATTAAAACTTGAACTTTCAGTCCGGTATCGTTTTGAATCATGGAGCGGAATGAACGCAAAGAATTATGGTGATGATAGTCCGGAAGCTATTGGCAGTCTCAATGATAAAATATTGCTTCAAAGAATTATTCCGGGAATTATCTACCAAAATAAAAACCTTACCGCAGCTATCCATTTGCAGGATTCAAGGGCATTCGGCTGGTCAATAAAAGATAAAGAATACCCTGATCTTTTTAAAATCAGGAAACCTGGAACAGATTCTCCCTATTACACAATGAATCCGCAGGAAGAATTTCTCGAGATCTATGATCTCTTTATCCGTTACCAGCCCCATTCACGTTACTGACCCGGATAAGCAACTGGCTGCGAAAGGATAACCCGCTGATTTGGTCTGAGTTTCAGGACTTCATGGGCCTTCGCCTTATCAACCTGGCCAAGGACTATTGTTGCAAGCCCCTCCGAAGCACAGCAGAGGTAAACATTCTGCGAAATATATCCGACATCAACCGCCGAATAGAATACTCTGATCTCATCAGTGGTGCCGGTCATCCTGTCGAAGTCGGCTACAAAAACAAGTATGACGGGGGCCACCTTAACAAAATCCTGTGTGCCGCCATAAGCGCGGAGATCTTCATTGCCCATTTTCTGCAATGAGTGGCTTTTAGGCTCATACAGATACCAGCCGTCTGTTTTCATAACGTAAATATCATACTCATACCATTCTTTGGCGGCCGGGACGGTCCTTAAACCTTCGGGGCGGTTTACCCCGTATGCTGCCCAAAGCACATTGGATAACTGCTGTGGAGTTATCTCCTTTGCGCTGAATGACCTCTGGGATTTCCGGAGCTGGAAAGCCTCCATAACAGGCATACCTCCGGTTTTTTGTGCCGGAGGAAGAGGAATAGTTTCAAATACCTGAGATGCTGCAGGTAAAACCATTAGCAGTCCGGTTACGATGAGTGATAACGCTTTTCTTCTCATATAAATGAATGTTTATTTTATAATCATTAATTCCCGTTGCCCGCCAAAACTAAATTGCCGGAAAATAAATATAGCATTTTCCCTGAAATAGTCAGGGAAAATGCTATATAATTTTTTATTTATGTATTAAGGAAGTTCTATTGTTACTTTTTTTCTGCAGCATGCTGGCCGCACATGTCAGGATTGCATGTCTTTGCAGTTGCTGCCTCCTTACACTGGCCGGTGCAGTTATCGTGATCACAGTCTGCATCTGCGCATTTTGCCGGGTCACATGATGCTGCTTTTTCAGCACCATGCCCCTGGCATGCGCCCTGTGAAGTGCTGTGAGGACACTCCTTTACTATCTCTTTACCGGACTTCTTCGGATCCTTATCCGTAGTCTGTGCACTAATGAGCAGTATAGCAAAAAACGCTAATACAATTATTCCTGATAATGCAATAATGGTCTTTTTCATTTCTGTCGTCTTTTATTTATAGTTTTGACCAAATATATGGAGTTTCATAAATTCCCTGTGTTATATGCCGGTTAAATCGTGTTAAGCCGATGTTAAATCTGCAGGATCTGAGAAAAAACTACGTATTTTTGGGATCATGAAGAGACAGGGATTTCAGTTAACGCTTCTGATTTTCACATTTGCATCTCTCGTATTGCTTGTCGGGATACAGATAACATGGATCATCAGGGCGGCACGGATGCAGGAGACGCAGTTCAACCATAGCGTAACTATGGCTATGAACAGAATTGTTGAAAATCTTGCTCATGAGGAGGAGATATGTAAGGAGGTGAGTAACTGCCTGAGGGCAGGTAATGCCGGATCGTGTTATTTCCTCATGAAGAACAGGGAAGAGTGGAAAAACATTAAGTCCGTTATCGAGAATGATCTTAAATATTATGGTATAAACCTCGATTTTGAGTTTGATATCATTGATGTAAATCATGAAGAGACGGACCTGCCGCGAGGCCTCTACCTGAGTGGCAACCTCGAAGAGATCCTGGAACAATCAGGCTTTAATCTAAGCATCAGATTTCCCGGGAAACGGGATTTCCTGATAGCTCAGATAGGTAACATCTTTATCTTTTCCATTATCCTGCTGATACTCGTGACCCTTTCTTTTATACTGATTTACAGATACTACCGCAAAGGGAACCAGCTAACGGAGAGTATCATCGATTTTGTCAATAATATGACTCACGAGTTTAAGACTCCTCTTACCAACATCGCCCTCGCTAACAGCATGCTCTCAAAGAATGAATCTGTGGAAGGAAATGAAAAACTCTCTTTCTACACCGATGTGATTAAGAGCGAGCACAGCAAGCTTAAGGAAAAAGTGGAGAAACTTCTTAAAACATCATTCACGGATACAGAAATACCATCGTTCAGTGAACTCATTGACGCCTCTGCAGTAATTGATAACCTTACCGAAACTTTCGAAGTGCAAATCAGCCAGAAAGGGGGATCAGTTACGGTAAACAGAAGTGGTGAACAGTTTGAGATTCTCGGTAACCTGGATCTTTTTCATATCGCGATGGGAAACCTGATCGATAATTCGATAAAATATGGCGGGGATCCGCCTGAAATCCATATCACTCTCATATCTTCAGTTAATCTTCTGATGATTGACATCGAGGACAACGGGCCCGGTATACCGGGGAACTACCTTAATATGATATTTGACAAATACTTCAGGGTACCTGCAGGTAATATCCATGATATTGAAGGTTTTGGTCTTGGGTTGTATCAGGTGAGGAACATCGTGGAAAAGATGGGAGGAAAGATCAGAGCCTCAAATCTCAAAGGAAAAGGATTAAGGATATCTGTTGAACTTCCTTTGGCACAGGTCAAATGAGTCACACACCAAATACCAGGATCCTCCTGATTGAGGATGACATCAATCTGGGATTTCTCCTGGTTGATTTCCTCGAGGCAAATGGCTTTGAAGTAAAACTTTACCGCGACGGCCTCTCCGCACTGAACGGATTCCGTTTATCACATTTCGATTTCTGCATAGCCGATCTGATGCTCCCGAAGATAGATGGATTTACGCTTGTCGAAAAGATCAGGGAGATTAACCGGGATATCCCTGTAATAATTCTCTCTGCAAGGTCATTAAAGGAAGATAAAATT